>NZ_CP029343.1:2153293-2460906 GCF_003143515.1 Massilia oculi
CGCGCATCGCCTCCATCGCTTCGGCGCGGCTGGCGTAGGGGCCGCCGTACAGGCGGTTCAGCGAACCCACCTTGACCACTTCGAGCTTGCCCAGCTCGACGCCGGCATTGGTAATCTTTTCGCCCATCGCCTCGGCGGTGCCGGCCCTGCCATAGGCCCCGAACTGGATGAAATAGCGGCCGGCGCTCGCCGGCGCCGGCGCCGGCGCCGGCGCCGACTCGGGCTCGACCTGATTCACCAGCGCCGCGCTGTCGGAATGGATGCGATCTTCGAGCATCAGCGCCTCGATCTCGGGCGGCGCCGACTGCGCGATCGATGCGACTTCGCGGCGCGCGGCCGCGACCTGCGCCGGCGGGACGATCGGATCGCCCGGGAACAGGCGCTCGATCTCGACTTCGTGGCTACCTTTACCCAGCAGCCCGAGCTTGAGCGCCGCCGTATACGACACGTCGATGATGCGGCTGGAATGGAAGGGACCGCGATCGTTGATGCGCACCACCACCGAATTGCCGGTATCGAGGCTGGTGACGCGCACGTAGGATGGAATCGGCAGGGTCGGATGCGCGGCCGTCATCTTGTACATATCGTACAGTTCGCCGGACGCCGTGCGCTGGCCGTGGAACTTCACGCCATACCAGGTGCTGACGCCACGCGCGCTGTACGGCTGGTCATTCCCCAGCGGTGTATAGGTCTTGCCCAGCACCGTGTAGGGACGGCTGGTCCACTTGTTGAAGGGCTCGGCCTTGACCACGGCGTCCGGCACGTCGAGCAGGCCGTCGGGGATGTCGTCGCCCGGGCCGTCGTCCTTGTAGTAGCCGCCGCGGCCCGACTTGGCGGGCGGCAGCTGGGGCGCCTTGCCATGCTTGGCGGTCGGTTTATGTGGCCAGGGGAAAGGATTGAGGCGCTTGTGTTCCCCAGTGCTGCTGCAGGCCGATACGAGAATGGCAACCGGTATGACCGCCAGGAAGCTTGTACGAACGCCCATTGGCTGTCCTTTATGAGGGTTTAGGTCTGCACGAGTTTACGATGTCTTTGGATACTCATCAATATGCCGGCGCCAAGGCCGAGCGTGATGAAGGCCGTGCCGCCATAACTCATGAAGGGCAGCGGCACCCCCACGACGGGCAATATCCCTGAGACCATGCCCATATTGACGAAGGCATAGGTGAAGAAAATCATCGCGATCGAACCGGCCAGCAGGCGCCCGAAAGTATTCGGGGCATTGGCCGCGATCATCAGGCCGCGTCCGATCAGGAGGAGGTAGACGAACAGCAGGAACAGGTTGCCGATCAGGCCGAATTCTTCGGAATAGACCGAGAACACGAAGTCGGTGGTGCGTTCCGGCACGAACTCCAGGTAGCCCTGGGTGCCCTGCATATAGCCCTTGCCGGACACGCCACCCGAACCGATCGCGATGATCGACTGGATGATGTGGAAGCCCTTGCCCAGCGGGTCGGAGGTCGGATCGATCAGGGTCATCACCCGCTGGCGCTGGTAGTCGTGCATCATCGACCAGCCGATCGGCAGGAAGGCCAGCAGGCTCACCGCCACCGCCACGATCGCCTTCCACGACAGGCCGGCCAGGAAGATCACGTACAGGCCCGACGACGCCACCAGCAGCGAGGTGCCGAGGTCGGGCTGCTCCATGATGAGGGCGACCGGGATCATCAGGATCACGGCGGCCACGAGGTAATGCCTCCAGCCGGCGACCTGGGCCCGGGTCTGGAAGTACCAGGCCAGCATCAGCGGCAGGCCGATCTTCATGATCTCGGAAGGCTGGATGTCGATGACGCCGATGTGCAGCCAGCGCTGCGCGCCCTTCTTGATCAGGCCGAACATCGCGACCGCGACCAGCAAGGCCACGCCGACCGCGTAGACCGGCACCGCGAGCCGCATCAGGGTCTGCGGGGCGATGTTCGCGGCAATCCACATCACCGCGAAGGACAGCAGGAAGTTGCGGATCTGGTGCTCGACCCGGTCCGGGAAGTCGGCGCCGGCCGACATCATGGTGACCATGCTGATCGTCACCAGCATGGCCAAAATCAGGGTCAGCGGCAGGTCGAACACCATGAAGTAGGGGCGCAGGCGGCGGCGCAGCGAGCGCCGTTCTGGAATATGGGCCATGGCTTATTCGGTCCTGGTTGCGGTAACGGGGGCCGCGGCGGAAGACGCGGCAACGGCGACCGGGGCCGGCGCAGAAGCAGGGGCAGGAGCAGGCGCCGCCTTCCTGACGGTGACGGGACGGGCGCCGCGCTGTGATCCCGACGCCGGTTCCGGCGGCGGCGCCGGACGCTTGCCGAGGATCGCGTAGTCGAGCACCTTGCGCGCGATCGGCGCCGCCACGACGCCGCCGAAACCGGCATTCTCGACGATCATCGCCAGCGCGATGCGCGGCTGCTCGACTGGCGCGAAGGCGGTGAACAGCGCATTGTCGCGATGGCGTTCGTCGATCGCGTTGGCATCGTACTTCTTGCCGCGCAGGCCGATCACCTGCGCGGTGCCGGTCTTGCCGGCCGAGGTATACGTGGCGGTGGAGAAGGCGCGTTGCCCGGTGCCTTCGCGCATCACGCCGGCCATCGCATCCTTGATGAAATCGAGGTGCTCCTGCTTCATGGACAGGCG
The DNA here is from genome assembly GCF_003143515.1 of Massilia oculi. NCBI lineage: Bacteria > Pseudomonadati > Pseudomonadota > Betaproteobacteria > Burkholderiales > Oxalobacteraceae > Massilia > Massilia oculi. The sequence continues at coordinate 2,155,916 of NZ_CP029343.1, forward strand.
CCGGGTTTCCTTGGGCACGGTCAGGGTGCGCTCGCGGGTCACGCCATCTTCCACCATCTTGACCAGGTGCGGCTTCATCACCACGCCGTCATTGGCCAGGATCGCGGTCGCATGCGCCAGCTGCAGCATCGTGTAGTGGTTGAAGCCCTGGCCGATCGAGATCGAGATGGTGTCGCCGCCCACCCATTTCTGGGCCGCGCGGTTGCGCTTGAAGCGTTCTGCCTTCCATTCCTTCGACGGCAGCACGCCGACTTTCTCATGATCGAGGTCGATCCCGGTCGGCTGGCCGAAGCCGAACTCGCGCATGAACTTCGAGATGTTGTCGATCCCCATCTCGTTGCCCAGCTGGTAGTAATAGGTGTCGCAGGAGTGAGCGATCGAGTGGTACATATTGACGATGCCATGACCGCCCGGCTTGTCGTCATTGAAGCGGTGCCCGCCCAGCATGAAGAAGCCGGGGTCGCGGATCGCGTCGTGCGGACGGCGGTAGCCCAGCTCGAGCGCCGCCAGCGACATGAAGGGCTTGAAGGTCGAACCGGGCGGATAGGTGCCCGACAGCGGACGGTTCATCAGCGGCCGGTCGAGCGAGGTGTTCAACTCGTTCCAGCTCTGGTAGTCGATGCCGTCGACGAACAGGTTCGGATCGAAGCCGGGCCGCGAGACATAGGCCAGCACGTCGCCGGTCGACGGTTCGATCGCCACCAGCGCGCCGCGCTGGTCGCCGAAGGCTTCCTCGGCGATCTTCTGCAGCTCGATGTCGATCGACAGGATCAGGTTGCTGCCCGGGACCGGCGGCGTGCGCTTGAGCGTGCGGATCGCGCGGCCGCCGGCCGAGCGCTCGACCTGCTCGTAACCAGTCACGCCGTGCAGCTGGCGCTCGTAGCGCTTCTCGACGCCTTCCTTGCCGATATGGTCGGTGCCGTTGTAGTTGGCGGCGTCGTCGCCCTCCTCGATCGCGGCGGCTTCCTTGGCGTTGATCCGGCCGATGTAGCCGATCACGTGCGAGGCCACCTCGCCCATCGGATACTGGCGGAACAGGCGCGCCTGCACCTCGACCCCGGGAAAGCGGAAGCGCTGGGCGGTGAAGCGCGCCACCTCGTCGTCGGTCAGGCGGGTGCGCAGCGGCACGCTGGCAAAGCTGCGCGACTCTTCGCGCAGGCGCTTGAAGCGGCGCCGGTCGCGCGCATCGATCTCGACCAGCTTGGCCAGTTCGTCGATCACCGATTCCAGGTCGGCCTGCAGCTTGGACGGCGTGATCTCGAGCGTATAGGCGGAATAGTTGCGCGCCAGGACCACGCCGTTGCGGTCCACGATCAGGCCCCGGTTGGGCACGATCGGCACCAGCGCGATGCGGTTGTCCTCGGCCTGCGCCGCGTACTGGTCGTGGTGCAGCACCTGCAGCCAGACCACGCGCGCGACCAGCAGGCCGAAGCAGATGAAGACGAGCGCCACCAGCGCCGTGAGGCGCATCCGGAACTGGTGGATCTCGCGGTCGCTGTCCTTGAACTCGGTCATTCTGGATAAACCTGGTGGAAACGCCCGGTCAGATCGGGCGGGTATGGTCGCGGTCGACGGCGCGCCGCTGGGGCGCCAGCAGCAGCCAGGTGATCACCGGCCACAGGGCCACCGCCACCACGCTCTCGACGAACGGCAGCAGGCCGGGGAAGCGGCCTGACACCACCATGTGCACGACCAGCTGGATGGCCTGGGCCAGCAGCAGCAGCGGGAACACATGCATGGCCTGGGTCAGCAGCGGGAACCATAGCACGCGGCGGTGGATCATGATGGCCAGGTAGGACAGCACGGTGTAGGCGAGCGCGTTCTCGCCCAGCAGGCTGGCGTCGTGCACGTCCATCAACAGGCCCATGCAGAAGGCGACGCCGATGCCGACCTTGCGCGGCTGGTGGATGCCCCAGAACACCAGCACCAGCGCGACGAAGTCGGGCGCCCCGACCCAGCGCCCCCAGGGCATCAGGTTGAGCATGAAGGCGCACACCAGGCTGAAGGCGATGAACAGCGGGCTGACGGGCAGCAGGATGTAATGCGGACGGCGACCGGGCATGGCGGCTTACTCCGTTCGGGCGGCCGGCGTGGGCGCGGTCGCGGTCGTTGCAGGTGGCGTGGCGGCCGGCGCCGCCGGACGTGGCGTGGGCTGGGCCGCGGGCGGCGTCGCCGCAGGCTGGTTGGCTGGCGTCGGCGTAGGCGCGCCGTTGGCGGCGGCGGGCGCGCCGGCCGCCGGCAGCGGCGCGGCAGGCAGCGGCGGCGTCGGCACCGCCGGCATCTTCGGCATATTGCGCCGGCTGCCGCTGTACGGCGCCTCGGGCGCCGGGCGCGGCGGCAAGGGGTTGTGCGACATGATCACCAGCACCTGGCGATTGCGGTCGATGCCGGCCAGCGGCTGGCCGACCACGCGGCCGAACGAGCCGGCCGCCTTCTCGACCTGGGTCACGCGCGCCACCGCCAGGCCGGCCGGGTACATTCCGTCCAGGCCCGAGGTCACCAGCACGTCGCCGACCTGGATGTCGGCGTCCTGGGCCACGAAGCGCAGGTCGAGCAGGCCGGTATTGCCGCGGCCATAGACGATGCTGCGCAAACCACTGCGCAGCACCTGCACCGGAATGGCCTGGTCCTTGTCGGTCAGCAGCGTGACTTCGGAGGTGAACGGAAACACGCGGGTGACCTGGCCGACCACGCCGGCGTGGTCGATCACCGGCAGCCCGAGCGACACGTCGTCGCGCGAACCGCGGTTGATCACGATGCGGCGGGTGGACGGGTCGCGCGCGTCGTACAGGATCTCGGCCATCTGCGACTGCACCGGCAACTGCTGCTTGCCTTCCATCAGGCGCCGCAGGTGCGCGTTCTCGGCCATCTGGAACTGGGCCTGCTGCAGCAACTGGGCGCGCGCCAGCTCCTGGTGCTTGAGCGCCTGCACTTCCTTCTGCAAGGTCGACAGCGACGAGAAATAATCGCCCATATTGGCCAGCGCCTCGCGCGGCATCAGGGCCGCCATCTGCATCGGATAGAGCACGGTGGCCGCCACCTGGCGCACGCCGGACAGCAATCCCATGCGGGCGTCGACGAACAGCAATACGATGGCGATCAGTGCGCAGACCGTCGCCTTGACTCGTGCTGGGGCGCCTTGTTTGAACAGCGGCGGAGGACTGTATTCCATGACGTCCGTTGGTGGTAACGCGGGCGATCAATACCAAGGCGGGCAGATGCGCGCAGCTTGTGACCGCACGCCCTGCCCGCCCCGGTCGATCACGTGCGTCTTATTCGTACGAGAAGATCGAACCAAGCTTGTCCATGCGCTCGAGGGCCATGCCCGAGCCGCGCACCACGCAGGTGAGTGGATCTTCGGCGGCCAGCACCGGCAGGCCGGTTTCTTCCATCAAGAGGCGGTCCAGGTCGCGCAGCAGCGCGCCGCCACCGGTCAGCATCATGCCCTTCTCGGCGATGTCGGCGCCCAGTTCCGGCGGCGCCTGCTCCAGCGCGTTCTTCACGGCCGACACGATCTGGTTCAGCGGATCGGTGAGGGCTTCCAGGATCTCGTTGCTCGAAATGGTGAACGAGCGCGGGATGCCTTCCGACAGGTTGCGGCCCTTGACTTCCATTTCCTTGACTTCGGAACCCGGGAACGCCGAGCCGATCGCCTTCTTGATCGCTTCGGCGGTCTGTTCGCCGATCAGCATGCCGTAGTTGCGGCGGATGTAGTTGACGATGGCTTCGTCGAACTTGTCGCCGCCCACGCGCACCGAGCCCTTGTAGACCATGCCGCCCAGCGAGATGATGCCCACTTCGGTGGTGCCGCCGCCGATGTCGACCACCATCGAGCCGGTCGCTTCCGAGACCGGCAGGCCGGCGCCGATCGCGGCCGCCATCGGCTCTTCGATCAGGTACACCTGCGAGGCACCGGCGCCGAGCGCCGATTCGCGGATCGCGCGGCGCTCGACCTGGGTCGAGCCGCAGGGCACGCAGATGATGATGCGCGGCGACGGACGGAAGAATTTCGAGTCGTGCACCATGCGGATGAACTGCTTGAGCATCTGCTCGGTGACGGTGAAGTCGGCGATCACGCCATCCTTCATCGGGCGGATCGCTTCGATATTGCCGGGAACCTTGCCGAGCATCTGCTTGGCTTCCTTGCCGACTGCCTGGATGGTCTTCTTGCCGTTCGGGCCACCTTCCTGGCGGATCGCGACCACCGACGGCTCGTCCAGGACGATGCCCAGGCCGCGGACGTAGATCAGCGTGTTGGCGGTGCCAAGGTCGATCGCCAGGTCATTCGAGAAGTAGCTGCGTAAAAAACCAAACATGGGTGTCCTGATGCGCATCAATGTGCGCCTAAACATTGATCGGGGATTCTGTGCCGCACCTGCCAAGCTTGGGCACCGCGGACTTCGCATGCGCGGGCGCCGGGCTTTCGGCACGACAACGCATTAGCCCGCCATTCTACCTTATAATTTGTCGTTTACATGCTGAATACAGGTGGTTTTGCCCACCGAATTGCAAGCGATTTGGACGGTGTTTGCAGGGTTTTATCGCCTTTAAGAAGCCGTTCGCTGACAACTTGCTAACATTCATTATTCGCCGAATCACTTTTTGCGCGCTGATGGCGTGCCATATAGCCATGTCCCTGACCCTTTCCGACGTAAAACGCATCGCCAACCTGGCCCAGCTCGACATGGACGACGCCCATGCCGAGACCGCGCTGGCCGAGTTGAACGGCATCTTCGCGCTGGCCGAGCAGATGCAGGCGGTCGACACCACCGGCGTGGCGCCGCTGGCCCAGCCGCTGTCGGCGATCCTGGCCCTGCCGTTGCGCCTGCGCGACGACGTGGTCACCGAAGAGAATCGCCGCGACGACTACCAGGCGCCGGCGCCGAAGGCGCAGGATGGCCTGTACCTGGTGCCGAAGGTCATCGAGTAAGTCTGCCTCAGAAAATCGCTAAAGAATCGACACGCACATGCATAACAAGACCATCAAGGAGCTGTCCACGCTCCTGCACTCGAAACAGGTGTCCGCGACCGAGCTGGCGCGCCACTACCTCGGCCGCATCGACGCGAGCGGGCACAACGCCTTCCTGCACGTTGACCACGAGCTGACGCTGGCCCAGGCCGCGGCCGCCGACGAACGCCTGGCGCAGGGCACGGCCGGCCCGCTGACCGGCGTGCCGATCGCGCACAAGGACATCTTCGTCACCCGCGGCTGGCGCACCACGGCCGGCTCGAAGATGCTGGACGGTTACGTCAGCCCGTTCGACGCGACCGTCGTCGACCGCTTCAAGGCGGCCGGCATGGTCACCCTGGGCAAGGTCAACCTGGACGAATTCGCGATGGGTTCGGCCAACGAGAACTCGGCCTATGGCGCGGTGAAGAACCCGTGGGACGCGAACGCCGTGCCGGGCGGTTCGTCGGGCGGCTCGGCCGCGGCGATCGCCGCGCGCCTGGCCCCGGCCGCCACCGCGACCGACACCGGCGGCTCGATCCGCCAGCCGGCCGCCTTCTGCGGCGTCACCGGCATCAAGCCGACCTATGGCCGCGTGTCGCGCTTCGGCATGATCGCCTTCGCCTCGTCGCTGGACCAGGGCGGCCCGATCGCCCAGACCGCCGAGGATTGCGCGCTGCTGCTCAACGAAATGATCGGCTTCGACGAGCGCGATTCGACCAGCCTCACTGTCGAGCAAGGCAATGTGCGCGAAGACTATACGCGCGACCTGAACAAGCCTTTGGACGGCCTGCGCATCGGCGTGCCATCGGAATACTTCGGCGAAGGCCTGGCTAGCGACGTCGAAAGCGCGGTGCGCGCGGCGCTCGATCAATTCGTGGCGCTGGGCGCTGTATTGGTCGATGTTTCGCTGCCGAAAACGGCGCTGTCGATCCCGACCTACTACATCATCGCGCCGGCGGAAGCCTCGTCGAACCTGTCGCGCTTCGACGGCGTGCGCTACGGCCACCGCGCGGCGGAGTACAAGGATTTGCAGGACATGTACCGCAAAACCCGCGCCGAAGGCTTCGGCAGCGAGGTGAAGCGCCGCATCATGGTCGGCACCTATGTGCTGTGCCACGGCTACTACGACGCCTATTACGTGCAGGCGCAAAAGATCCGGCGCCTGATCGCCGACGACTTCCAGGCGGCGTTCGCCGACAAGTGCGACGTGATCATGGGACCGGTGGCGCCGACGGTGGCCTGGGACCTGGGTTCGAAGACCAATGACCCGGTGGCGAACTACCTTGCCGACATCTTCACGCTGTCGACCAGCCTGGCCGGCCTTCCCGGCATGTCGATCCCCTGCGGTTTCGGCTCCGGCAAGGATGGCGGTGAAGCGAACGGCAAGCGCCCGGTGGGCCTGCAAATCATCGGCAACTACTTCGCCGAGGCGAAGCTGCTGAACATCGCGCACCAGTACCAGCAGGCGACCGACTGGCACAAGCGTACGCCCGTAGGCGTGTAATCCCCGACGCTACTGAACAAAGAGAGAACACTATGCAATGGGAAGTCGTCATCGGTCTTGAGAACCACGTCCAGCTCACGACCCAATCGAAAATCTTCAGCGGCAGCTCGATCCGCTTCGGCGCCGAGCCGAACACGCAGGCCAGCCCGGTCGACCTGGCGCTGCCGGGCGTGCTGCCGGTGCTGAACCGCGGCGCGGTCGAGCGCGCGATCCGTTTCGGCCTGGCGGTCGGCGCAAAAATCGCGCCGCAGTCGGTTTTCGCGCGCAAGAACTACTTTTATCCCGACCTGCCGAAGGGTTACCAGATCAGCCAGTTCGAAGATCCGGTGGTCCAGGGCGGCACCATCAGCTTCGCCTATGAAAAAGACGGCAAGCTGGAGACGAAGACCGTCAACCTGACCCGCGCCCACCTCGAAGAGGATGCGGGCAAATCGCTGCACGAAGACTATGCCGGCATGAGCGGCATCGACCTGAATCGCGCCGGCACGCCGCTGCTCGAGATCGTGTCCGAGCCCGAGATGCGCAGCGCGAACGAGGCCGTCGCGTATGCCAAGGCCCTGCACTCGCTGGTGATGTGGCTGGGCGTCTGTGACGGCAATATGCAGGAGGGTTCGTTTCGCTGCGACGTCAACGTCTCGGTGCGCCCGGTCGGCCAGAAGGAATTCGGCACCCGCTGCGAGATCAAGAACCTGAACTCGTTCCGCTTCATGGAAGAAGCGATCCACTACGAGGTGCGGCGCCAGATCGAGCTGATCGAGGACGGCGGCAAGGTGATTCAGGCGACGCGCCTGTGGGACCCTGACCGCAAGGAGACGCGCTCGATGCGCACCAAGGAAGACGCCCAGGATTATCGCTACTTCCCCGACCCGGACCTGCCGCCTTTGGTGATCGGCCAGGACTGGATCGACCGCGTGAAGGCCGAGATGCCCGAACTGCCGGGCGCCCTGCGCGCGCGCTTCACGGGAGAATACGGCCTGCCGGAGTACGACGCCCTGGTGTTGACTTCGTCGAAGGCGATGGCGAACTACTACGAAGCCGTGGTGGCGAAGGCCGGTAAGGAAAACGCCAAGGCCGCCGCCAACTGGATGATGGGCGACGTCTCGTCGACCCTGAACCGTGAAGGTGTCGACCTGGCCGACTCGCCGGTAAGCGCCGCCCAACTGGCGCTGCTGCTCAAGCGCATCGCCGACGGCACGATCTCGAACAAGGCCGGCAAGGAAGTCTTCGCCGCGATGTGGGAAGCCGGGTCGGACGACGAGAACCTGGCCGACACCGTGATCGAGCAGAAGGGCCTGAAGCAGATCTCGGACACGGGTGCGCTGGAAGCGATCGTCGACGAAGTCCTGGCGGCCAACGCCAAGTCGGTTGAACAATATCGCGCCGGCAAGGAAGCAGCCATCAACGCCCTGATCGGCCAGACGATGAAAGCCTCGAAAGGCAAGGCCAATCCAGCCCAGGTCACCGAACTGCTGAAGCAAAAACTCGCCGGCTAAATCCCTTTCAGCCCATCGACAATGAGGGTCAGAGTAGAATTACTGAGCAATTTCTTAAGATTGCCGGCAATTCGACGCTGACCCTCATGGCTTTCATACCCAAGAAATTATTCAGGTCGGGCACCCTGTCCCCACTTAATGAGCTTATGCGAGAAATTGCTCAATAATTCTACACTGACCCTCATTATTAAGACGGCTCAGGATTCCCTCGAGTCAGCAATTGCCAGGCGTAATCCTCAAGCACTCACGACACTTTCACCTCTTATTTCAGATGGCAATTGAATCGAGTCCGCAGAACAACTAATTAAACAGGGTCAACGTCGAATTGTTTGACAACTTTGAGGAATTGTCCAATAAATCTACTCTGACCCTAATTAATTTGCACGACTTTCTGCAAATCTAAATTAGGGTCGGAGTCGAATTGTTTGACAACTTTGAGGAATTGCCCAATAAATCTACTCTGACCCTAATTGATGGGTTATTGTTTTAGATGCCGTAGCGGGTGCGGTAGGCGGCGACGGCGTCTTTGTGCTGGGACAGGCGCGCGTCCTGGGTGTGGGTGTCGAGGTAGGTGAACAGGTCGCTCAGGTTGGCGATCGAGATCACCGGGATGTTGAATTCGCGCGACACTTCCTGGACTGCGGACAGCTCGGACAGGGCGTCGTCCTTGCCCGAACGCTCCATGCGGTCCAGCGCAATCAGGACCGCGGCCGGTTCGGCGCCGGCGGCGCGGATCATCGTCACCGATTCGCGCACCGAGGTGCCGGCCGAGATCACGTCGTCGATGATCACCACTTTACCCTGCAGCTTCGCGCCGACGATGGTGCCGCCCTCGCCATGGTCCTTCGCTTCCTTGCGGTTGTAGGCGAACGAGGTGTCGCGGCCCTTCGCGGCCAGGGCCACGGCCGTGGCGCTGGCCAGGGTGATGCCCTTGTAGGCCGGGCCGAACAGCATGTCGAATTCGACGCCCGAATCGAGCAGGGTCTGGGCGTAGAACTGGGCGAGCTTGCCCAGCGTGGCGCCGTCGTGGAACAGGCCGGCGTTGAAGAAGTACGGCGACAGGCGGCCGGCCTTGGTCGTGAACTGGCCGAACTTCAATACCTCGGCCTCGACCGAAAACCCGATGAATTGCTGGCGCAGATCGCTCATGTACTCTCTCCCTGAATGTCGAAAGCGGCTATTTTAATCCCTTGGCGGCGTGCAGGCGACTACCGGTCATCGGCCGCCCGGCCGTCGCCCCCCGCGCTGGCCAGCCTCACGAACGGGTCAAAAACACGCTACACTGTGCCGATTGTTGCCGGGAGTCTATTGAACCCGGCCCGTCCATGACCAGTTTCACATCACCATGCCAAGAATTATCTCCGCGAACCTGAACGGTATCCGTTCCGCCCACAAGAAGGGCTTCTTCGAGTGGCTCGCCACGCAAGATGCCGACTACATCTGCGTCCAGGAGCTCAAGGCCCAGGAAGCCGACATGACCGAGGATTTCCTGCGCCCGCACGACTACCACGGCCACTTCCACTATGCCGAGAAAAAGGGCTATTCGGGCACCGGCATCTACAGCCGCACCGCCCCGGACAAGCACCGCATCGGCTTCGGCTGCGTCGAATTCGATGCCGAAGGCCGCTACACCCGCTGCGACTTCGGCGACCTGACCGTGATCTCGCTGTATGCGCCGTCGGGCTCTTCGTCGCCCGAGCGCCAGCTGGCCAAGTTCCGCTTCATGGAAGTATTCCTGCCGCATCTGCAGGAACTGCAGGCCGAGGGCCGCGAAATCGTGATCTGCGGCGACTGGAACATCGCCCACAAGGAGATCGACCTCAAGAACTGGAAAGGCAACCTGAAGAACTCCGGCTTCCTGCCCGAGGAGCGCGCCTGGATGACGCGCATCTTCGACGAACTGGGCCTGGTCGACGTGCACCGCGGGCTGGACCCGCGCCCCGAGCAGTACACCTGGTGGAGCAACCGCGGCCAGGCCTATGCCAAGAACGTGGGCTGGCGCATCGACTACCACGTCGCCACCCCGGGCATCGCCAAATGCGCCAGGACGGTCTCGGTCTACAAGGACGTCAAGTTCTCCGACCACGCTCCCTTGATCATCGACTACGAGCGCTGATTCAAGGCCAATCCAGGCTGAATTCGCTGCTGAAGCTGCGCCGCTGGCCGGTGAGCGGATCGTCGAAGGCGATCGAGCGCGCCAGCAGCTGCAGCGGCGATCGAAAATCGTCGCCCGTGCACAGCAGCGCCACCGGATAAAAAGTGTCGTTCACGATCGGCGCGCCGAGCCGCGACAGGTGCAGCCGCAGCTGGTGCTTGCGGCCCGTGTGCGGATGCAGGCGATAACGCGCGAGCATCCCTCGCTGCTCGATCACTTCGATCAGCGTCTCCGAATTCGGCTCGCCCTCCACTTCTTCGCTGACGAAGAACTGCTCCGCATCCTGCATGCGGCTGCGGTAGGTGAAGGGAAACTCTCGTCCCGGCATCGCCGGCGCCAGCGCCTCGTAGGTCTTGTTCACCACCCGCTTCTGGAACATCGATTGATACGCCCCGCGCGATGCGGGATTGTGCGAGAAGATCACCACGCCCGCCGTCTCGCGGTCGAGCCGGTGGATCGGCACCAGGTGGGGCAGATCCTGGGCGCGCTTCAGGCGCACCAGCAGCGTCTCTTTCAGAAAGCGCCCGGTCGGGATGGTCGGCAGGAAGTGCGGCTTGTCGGCCACCAGGATGTGCGCGTCCTGGAACAGCACTTTTTCGTGGAACGGGATCGGCGTCTCGGCCTGTTCCAGCTCGCGGTAATACCAGATGCGCATGCCCTGGCGCACGTGGCTGTCGGCGGCCAATGCAGCTCCCGTGGCGTCGACGATCTCGCCGCGCGCCAGCCGCGCGGCCCACGCCTCGCGACTCACGTCCGGGAAGCGCTCGCACAGAAAACGCAGCATGCCCCCGGCGCGGGTCTCGGTCAGCCACAGGTAGCTGGGCGAGACGCCGTCGCGGATCGGCAGCGGCACGTAAGCGTTGGCTTCGGCCTGCCGGCCCTTGACGACTACACGACCCATCGAGCCATCACTTCAGCGCGGTGCTCTGGTAGGCCGGCAGCCTGGCGACGCTGGTATTCTTGGCGCGCGCATACAGCGGCAGCAGCACGTTCATGTGCGCTTCCATGTCCTTGATGCGGGTCTCGCCGCCCGGGTGGGTCGAGAATATCTCGAGCGGCGCGCTCTGGTTCAGCGCCGCCATCTTGCGCCACAGCGCGATGCCGGCGCGCGGGTCGTAGCCGGCGCGCGACGAGATGTCCAGGCCCACCAGATCGGCCTCGCGCTCTTCGTCGCGCGAGAATTTCAATACCAGGAACTGGCCGGCATAGTTGGCGGCGGTGCCCGTCAGGTTGGGGTCGACGCCGAAGATCCCCGACAGCAGCGCGCCGCCGACGCGGGCGCCGAGCGCGGTGACATTGGTCTTGGCCAGGCGCTCGCGCCCGTGTTCACGCAGCGCGTGCGCGATCTCGTGGCCCATCACGGCCGCCACTTCGTCGTCGGTCAGGTTCAGCTGATCGATGATGCCGGTGTAGAAGCCGATCCGGCCGCCCGGCATGCAGAAGGCGTTCACCTGGTCGGACTTGAACAGGTTGACCTGCCATTCCCACTTGCTCGCGGCCGGATTCCAGCGCGTGGTCTGCGGGATGATGCGCTGGGCGATCACGCGCAGGCGCTTGAGCTGGGGGTCGCCCTCCGACGCCAGTACGCCTTTCTGCTTGGCCTCGCCCACCATTTCGGTGTACTGCTGGCGTGCGGCCTCGTTGACCTGTTCTTCCGGCGCCAGCACGCGCATGCGCGACAGCGGCTTGACCGCGATGCCGTCCTGGACCACTGGGCTATTGTCCTGGGCAAGGCCAAGGCTGGTGGCGCTCATCAAGGTGAGGCAAAGTGCAAGGCGTTTCAGTTTTATCATCTCGTCACCGACAGGCTGTTGTTAGCAGCGCTATCCTCTTAGAAATTATTCAAAATGGGCAACATGCCCGCGCAGGATTGCCGAGGATCATGGCCCATTTGCCGCGCCCGCTCAAGCCGCGAACGCACATAAGCGTCATTACAGTGCTGGCGCCGCTTTCTTGCGTAGACGGAACACCGCCAGGCTGCCGCGCAGGTTCGGCAAGAACTTGATCACCTCGCCATCGGCCAGCGCCACGCATTCCAGCACTTCGAGGCCGCACGACACCGCCAGTTCCTGGAAATCGTAGATCGTGGCATACCGCACATTGGGCGTGTCATACCATTTATAGGGCAGCGAACGCGACATCGGCATGCGGCCCTTGAGCAGCGCCAGGCGGTGCGGCCAGTGCGCGAAGTTGGGGAAGGAGACGATCGCCTCGCTGCCCACCCGTACGATGTCGCGCAGCAGCGCCTCGACGTGCTGCATCATCTGCAGCGAATTCAGGCACAGCACGGTGTCGAAGGTATTGTCGCCGAACAGCCCCAATCCTTTCTCCATGTCGTGCTGGATCACGTTGACGCCGCGCGCGGTGCTTTCCAGCACCTTGTCGTCGGCGATCTCGATGCCGTAGCCGCTGCAGCGCTTGCCCGACTCCAGGTAGCGCAGCATGGCGCCGTCGCCGCAGCCGACGTCCAGCACGTGCGCGCCCTCGCCCACCCAGTGGGCGATGAAGGCCAGGTCGGGCCGCAAGGTATTCAGGTCGTCGAAGTTCATGCGACCTCCTGCGCAATGCGGTTGTAATAGGCGCGCACCACGTTCATATAGCGCGCGTCTTCGAGCAGGAAGGCGTCGTGGCCGTGCGGCGCGTCGATCTCGGCATAGCTCACGCGACGCCGGTTGGATATCAACGCTTCGACGATCTCGCGGCTGCGCTCGGGCGAGAAGCGCCAGTCGGTGGTGAACGAGGCGACCAGGAACTGGGCCCTGGTTCCGGCCAGCGCCTTCGTCAGGTCGCCGCCATGCTCGCGCGCCGGGTCGAAGTAGTCGAGCGCCTTGGTAATCAAGAGATAGGTGTTGGCGTCGAAGTATTCCGAAAACTTGTCGCCCTGGTAGCGCAGATACGACTCGATCTCGAAGTCGATGCCGAAGTCGAAGTTGTAGTCGTTGGTCTCGGCCGCGTTGCGCAGCTTGCGCCCGAATTTTTCCGCCATGTCGTCGTTCGACAGGTAGGTGATGTGGCCGATCATGCGCGCCACCTTGAGGCCGTTCTTCGGCACCACGTCATGTTCGTAGAAGTCGCCGCCGCGGTAGTCCGGGTCGGTCAGGATCGCCTGGCGCGCGACGTCGTTGAAGGCGATGTTCTGGGCCGACAGCTTGGGTGTCGAGGCGATCACGATGCAGTGGCGCAGGCGCTCGGGGAACATGATGCTCCACGACAGGGCCTGCATGCCGCCCAGCGAGCCGCCCATCACGGCCGCGAACTGCTCGATGCCGAGGCGGTCGGCCAGGCGTGCCTGGGCCGCCACCCAGTCTTCCACCGTCACCAGGGGGAAGGCGGCGCCATACGGCTTGCCGGTGGCGGGATTGACGTGCATCGGGCCGGTCGAGCCGAAGCAGGAGCCGAGGTTGTTGATGCCGATGACGAAGAAGCGGTCGGTGTCGACCGGCTTGCCCGGCCCCACCATATTGTCCCACCAGCCTGCGCTCTTCGGCGTGGCGTAGTGGCCGGCCACGTGGTGCGAAGCGTTCAGCGCGTGGCAGATCAGCACCGCGTTCGACTTGTCGGCGTTGAGCGTGCCATAGGTTTCATACATCAGCGTGTAGTCGCCGAGCTGGGCGCCGCTTTGCAACAGCAAGGGCTCGGCGAAATGCATCGCCTGCGGTGTGACTATTCCAAGAGATCCCATGGAGGTATTCAAAAGTGTTGGGTAGTGCGCTGGTGGTGCTTGCGACGGCCGGGGCCGGGCCGTCGCCACAACGTCAGAGGGCTTGCAGCTGCTCGACCGCGCTGGCGATCTCGCCCGGCTCCATCGCGCGCAGGATGCGCCGGGTACGGGTGGTGACCGCGCCCAGGTCGGTGTTCAAGATTTCTTGTTTCACCGCCAGCAGCTGCGCCGGATGCATCGAGAATTCGCGCAAGCCCATGCCCAGCAACAGGCGGGTGAGCTTGACGTCGCCCGCCATCTCGCCGCACACCGCCACGTCCAGGCCGGCCTTGTGGCCGGTGGCGATGGTCGAGGCGATCAGCTGCAATACGGCCGGGTGCAGCGGATTATACAGGTGCGCCACCTCGTAATCGACCCGGTCGATGGCCAGCAGATACTGAATGAGGTCGTTGGTGCCGATCGACAGGAAATCCATGCGCCGCACGAACAGCGGCAGCGCCAGCGCGGCGGCCGGGATCTCGATCATCGCGCCGACCTCGATGCCCTCGTCGAACTTGATGTTCTCGGCGCGCAGCTGGGCCTTGGCCTGCTCGATCATGTTCAGGGTCTGGTCGATCTCGAAGGCATGGGCCAGCATCGGGATCAGGATCCTCACCTTGCCGAAAGCCGACGCTCTCAGGATGGCCCGCAACTGGGTCAGGAACATCTGCGGCTCGGCCAGGCAGTAGCGGATCGCGCGCAGGCCCAAGGCCGGATTGAGCGCGGTCTGGTCGGTCTGGTCGAGCGGCTTGTCGGCGCCGACGTCGAGCGTGCGGATCGTCACCGGGCGGCCCTTCATCGCCAGCACCGCCTTGCGGTACTGCTCGAACTGCTCGTCTTCGCCGGGAATCCTGAGGGCCTGGGCGCCGCGGCCCATGAACAGGAATTCTGAGCGGAACAGGCCGACGCCGCTGGCGCCCGCCTCGAGCGCGGCCGGGCAATCGTCGGGCAGCTCGATATTGGCCAGCAGCGTGATGGCGGTGCCGTCCTGGGTAACGGCCGGGGTCTTCTTGAGCTTGAGCAGGCGCTTCCTCGCTTTGGCCAGCGCCGCCTGGCGCTCGCGGTACTGCTCCAGCACCAGCTGGCTCGGATTGCAGATCACCACGCCGGCGTCGCCGTCGACGATCACCCAGTCGTCCTGCTCGACCAGGCGCGAGGCCTGGTCCATGCCCACCACGGCCGGGATGTCGAGGCTGCGCGCGACGATCGCGGTGTGCGAGTTCTGGCCGCCGACATCGGTGACGAAGCCGATGAAGGAGCGCGGTCCGCCGTCGCGGTCGCGGAAGGCCAGCATGTCGGCCGGCGAGATGTCGTGGGCCACCACGATCATCTGCGGCGGTGGCTGGTCTTCGTCGACCACGATCGGCGGCACGTTCAGCGCGGTGCCGGTCAGGACTTTCAATACCCGTTCGGCCACCTGCTGGATGTCGTGCTTGCGCTCGCGCAGGTATTCGTCTTCGATCTCGTCGAACTGGGCCGACAGGTCGTCGATCTGGGTCACCAGCGCCCATTCGGCGTTGTAGTGGCGCGCACGGATGATGTCGAGCGGCGCCTCCGACACCATCGGATCGGACAGGATCAGGGCGTGGACGTCGATGAAGGCGCCCAGCTCGGTGGGGGCGTCCTTGGGCAGGTCGGTCCACAGTTCCTGCAGGTTGCGGTGCACGGCGGCGATCGCGTCCTGCAGGCGGCGCACTTCGTTTTCCACCTGGTCGTCGGCGACCAGGTAGTGCTTGACGTCGAGCGCCGCCGGGGTGAGCAGATGGGCGCGGCCGATCGCGATCCCGCGCGAGACCGGTATGCCATGGAGAAGGAAGGAGGCCATGCTGACGTCTCCTGAACGAGATGCCGCTTCACGCGGCATTACTCGCCTTCGCCGAACTTGTCGTTGACCAGGGCGGACAGGGCCGCGACCGCGGCTTCCTCGTCCTTGCCGTCGGCTTCCAGGGTCACCTTGGCGCCCTTGCCGGCGGCCAGCATCATGACGCCCATGATCGACTTGGCGTTGATGCGGCGGCCGTTACGGGTGAGCCAGACGTCGCTCTGGTACTTGGCGGCCAGCTGCGTGAATTTGGCGGATGCGCGGGCATGCAGGCCCAGCTTGTTGATGATCTCGAGTTCTTGTTGAATCATATTCGCTTTATCGTTGTACTTGTCGAATCGCGCCCCTCGGCGCGCGCACCGCTATGGTTATTCCTACCCCACCCGAATCCGGTTATCCACCCGCACCGCGCCGTTCTGGGCGCCCGCCAGCGCCATCTCGACCACGACGTCGAGCGTGTCGCGCCGATACGTGATCGCCCGCAGCAGCATCGGCAGGCTGATGCCGGCGATGACTTCCACATGGCCGGCGTCGGCCAGCGAGTTGCAGCAGTTGGACGGCGTGCCGCCCTTGACGTCGGTGATCACCAGCACACCGTCGCCTTCGTCGAGGCGCGCGATCGCCTCCCGCGCGAGACCGTTGACCTCGCCGATATCCTGGTCGGCGGCCACGTCGATCGCCTCGAAGCGCTCGGTCGGGCCGCGGAATACGTGCGCCACTGCCGCGATGAATGCCTGGCCCAGCGGCGCGTGGGTCAGGAGCAGGATGCCTACCATGATGTTATTTGTTCACCTTTTGTTCGACCGCGTCGATGAACATCGCGGCCACGTCGAAGCCGGTCTGGTCCTGGATTTCCTGGAAACAGGTCGGGCTGGTCACATTGACTTCGGTGAGGAAGTCGCCGATCACATCTAATCCTACCAGCAACAGGCCGCGCTCGGCCAGCACCGGGCCCAGGGCCTCGGCGATCTCGCGCTCGCGCGGGCTGATCGGCTGGGCCACGCCCAGGCCGCCGGCAGCCAGGTTGCCGCGCACTTCGCCGCCTTGCGGGATGCGCGCCAGCACGAAGGGCACCGGCTTGCCGCCGATGACCAGCACCCGCTTGTCGCCCTTTTCGATGGCCGGAATGAACTTCTGGGCCATGATGGTGTTGCGGCCGTTGTCGGTGAGGGTCTCGATGATCGCCCCCAGGTTCAGGGCATCGCTTTTCACGCGGAAGATGCCGGCGCCGCCCATGCCGTCCAGCGGCTTGAAGATGACGTCGGTGTGCTTCGCGTGGAAGGCGCGCAGGCGCGCCGCGTCGGACGTGACCAGGGTCGGCGAGGTGTGTTCGCTGAATTGGCCGATGGCCATCTTCTCGTTGTGATCGCGGATCGCGCGCGGGCTGTTGATCACACACGCGCCCTGGCGCTCGGCCAGTTCCAGCAGATAAGTGCCGTACACATATTCCATGTCGAACGGCGGATCCTTGCGCTCGAGGATGGCGTCGAATTCGCCAAGGTTCACGTCGACGGCCGGGTCAAGACGGTACCATGCGTCGGCGTCGCCGGTAAGGTGGATCTGCGCCACACGCGCGCTGACGACGCCTTCTTCGAGCACCATGTCGCGCTGCTCGAAGTGGTAGATGGCATGGCCGCGCCGCGCCGCCTCGCGCATCATGGCGAAGGTCGAATCCTTGTAGATCTTGAATCCGGACAGAGGGTCGGCGAGAAAGGCGATTTTCATGGGGCGTCCATTCGAAGTAATGCCTGATTTTAGCCCGAATCGTGGAAACTCGCGGACCGACCCCTCATCCGCTCACCCCCAGAAATACGCTGCAGCAATTTGTCAGGTATCACGCAACGCGACTGAGGCAGCTCAATCGTGTCAAACCGATTGCGCGAGAACATGAAGGCATGGATACCCAACCAAGCCAACAGGCCGAGCAGGAGCGCATTGAAGACGTCTACCGCAACTGGCATGGCGGCACGGCGCTGGCGCGCTATGCCTGGCACCGGCCCGAGATCCTGCAGCAGGTGGCGGCGCGTTCACGCGGCTTTGCCGACCTGCTGTCCTGCACGGTCGGCCCGGATCTGTCGCGCGTGCAGATACTGGACGTCGGCTGCGGCACCGGCGGCTTCCTGCGCCAGATGATCGACTGGGGCGCCTCCCCGGCCAATCTCACCGGCACCGAATTGCAAAAAGACCGGCTCGACCATGCGCGCCGATGTACGGCGCACGGCGTGCGCTGGCACCTGGGCACGCTGGACGCGGTGTCGCAGGCGAGCTACGACCTGGTCACGGCGCTGACGGTATTTTCCTCGGTGCTCGATCCGGCCCTGCGGCGCGAGCTGGCCGCCCAGATGTGGCGCGCGTTGCGCCCGGGAGGCTGGTGCCTGGTGTTCGATTTTCGCTACGACAACCCGCGCAACCGCAACGTGCGCAAGGTCACCCGGGGCGAGCTGCAGGAATGGTGGCCGGGGGGCGGGCAGCGCTATCGCAGCCTGGTGCTGGCGCCGCCGATCCACCGCCTGCTGGCCGCGGCGCCGTATATGGTGTCCGAATTGCTGACGGCGCTGGCGCCGGCGCTGCGCTCTCACTTCATGTATGTGGTGCGCAAGGAGGAATAAGGGCTGGCCGGCAAGGACGGCAGCCGCCGCCCTCCCCGTCACGATCAATAGACTTCCGGATTCGGATCCGTGCGTTCCATCTCCAGCGACGCCGCCAGCATGCCCAGCCGCGCCACCACGCCATACACATAGAAGCGGTTTGGCGCCGCCGTGCCCGGCTTGGCCTTCAGGTCCGGCACCGCATGCTGCTGGGCGAAGGCCAGCGGCACGTATTGCGAGCCCGGCGAATTCAGGTTCTGGTCGATGCCGCGCTCGGCGTGTACACGGTAGAAGCCGCCCACCACGTAGCGGTCGATCATGAACACCACCGGCTCGGCCACGGCGTCGTCGATCGATTCGAAGGTCGGCACGCCTTCCTGGATGATCAGGTCGGTCACCGCCACGCCATCCTTGATCACCGACATGCGCGCGCGCTGGGCCGGGGTCAGGTCGCGCACTTCGCTCGCATCCTTGATCGTCATCACGCCCATGCCATAGGTGCCGGCGTCGGGCTTCAGGATCACGAAGGGCTTGCGCTCCTTCATGCCGTATTCCTTGTATTTCTTCTTGATCTTCGAGAACAGCGCCGAGACGTTGTCGGCCAGCTCCTCGGTGCCGACGTTCTCGCGCAGGTCGACTTCGCCGCACTTGCTGTGCAGCGGATTGACCAGCCACGGATCGATGTCGATCAGCTTGCCGAACTTCTTGGCCACCTCGTCGAACGCCTTCAGGTGGTTGCTCTTGCGGCGCAGCGCCCAGCCGGCGTGCAGCGGCGGCAGCAGCGACTGCTCGTGCACGTTCTCGAGGATGGCCGGGATTCCGGCCGACAGATCGTTGTTGAGCAGGATGGTGCAGGGGTCGAAATCGGCCAGGCCGACGCGGCGCCCGTTCGCCGAGCGCACCAGCGGCTCGACCACCAACATATTGCCGTCAGGCAGCGCCAACGGCGTCGGTTCGGTGACCTCCGGCGAGAACGATCCCAGGCGCACGTGCAGGCCGGTCTGGCGGAAGATCTGCATCAGGCGCGCCACGTTCTGCAGGTACATCGGGTTGCGCGTATGCGTCTCGGGCACCAGGATCAGATTGCGCGCGTCCGGGCAATACTTGTCGATCGCGGCCATGGCGGCCTGCACCGTCAGCGGCAGCATTTCGGTCGGCAGGTTGTTGAAGCCGCCCGGGAACAGGTTGGTGTCGACCGGCGCCAGCTTGTAACCCGCATTGCGCAGGTCGACCGAGCAATAGAACGGCGGCGTATGCTCCTGCCACTCGAGCCGGAACCAGCGCTCGATGGCGGGGGTGGCTTCGAGGATTTTCTTTTCCAGGTCGAGCAGAGGACCGGTCTGGGCGGTGGCGAGGTGCGGAACCATGTATGTGGACTTCCCTGTTATGCGCGACTTCTTGCGCCGTTTGTTATTTGTTAAGTTGGATCTGTCATATGGGGTGCACCTGGCCTTTTTAAAGAGGTGTTACCAAAGAAGCAAAAACGTCTTTTTTGCCACTGCCAAAAAGACTCCCCGCGAAGGCGGGGACCCAAGGTTATTTGCACTGGCACTACGTTATAACGTAGCCGCCATGCTGGCAACTTGGGTCCCCGCCTGCGCGGGGACGACGTGCTTGCTGCTAACGTGCTAGTGCTGCTCGGCTATATCAGTAACGGTACGCCGATTCGCCGTGGCTGGTGATGTCCAGGCCTTCGCGCTCTTCGTCTTCAGGCACGCGCAGGCCGATCACGATGTCGACCAGCTTGAAGGCGATGAAGGCGACGATGCCCGACCAGACGACGGTCACGACCACGCCGTGCGCCTGCACCAGCACCTGGCTGCCGATCGAGTAGCCGGTGGCCATGGCATTGGTGGTGTAGTCCCACACGCCCTGGCCGCCCAGCGACGGCGCCGCGAACACGCCGGTCAGCAGCGCCCCCAGGATGCCGCCCACGCCGTGCACGCCGAACACGTCGAGCGAATCGTCGGCGCGCAGCATGCGCTTCAGGCCGGTCACGCCCCACAGGCAGATGATACCAGCCAGCAGGCCCATGACCAAGGCGCCCATCGGACCGACGAAACCGGCGCCCGGGGTGATCGCCACCAGGCCCGAGATGGCGCCCGAGGCGGCGCCCAGCATCGATGGCTTGCGCTTGAAGAGCCACTCGCCGGCCGCCCACGACACGGTGGCGGCGGCGGTTGCCAGCAGGGTGTTGATGAAGGCCAGCGCCGCGATGTCGCCCGCTTCGAGCGCCGAACCGGCGTTGAAGCCGAACCAGCCGACCCACAGCAGCGAGGCGCCGACCATGGTCATCGGCAGCGAGTGCGGGGCCATCGATTCCTTGCCGTAGCCGACACGCTTGCCGATCACGTAGGCGCCAACCAGGCCGGCGACCGCGGAATTGATGTGCACCACGGTGCCGCCCGCGAAGTCGAGCGCGCCCTGCTGCCACAGGTAGCCGGCGCCGGCGCTGACGGTGGCCAGCGAGGCGGCATCGGTGATCGCGTCAGGACCGGCCCAGAACCAGACCATGTGCGCCATCGGCAGGTAGGCGAAGGTGAACCAGATCACCACGAAGGCCAGCACCGCCGCGAAGCGCGCGCGCTCGGCGAACGAGCCGACGATCAGCGCGCAGGTGATGGCGGCGAAGGTGCCCTGGAAGGCGACGAAGATGAACTCGGGGATCATCACCTCCTTGGTGAAGGTGGCGCCCATCGAGAAGGTGCCGGCGACCGGGTCCCAGATGCCTTGCAGGAAGGCGCGGTCGAAGCCGCCGATGAAGGCGTTACCGGAGGTAAAGGCGAGTGAGTAACCGTACAGGCACCACAGCACGATGATCAGCGAAAACACCATCATGACCTGCATCAGGACCGACAACATGTTCTTGGCGCGCACCATGCCGCCGTAGAACAGCGCCAGGCCCGGGATCACCATCATGATGACCAGCAGGGTGGCAACGAACATCCAGGCGGTATCCCCCTTGTTGATGGACGGCGCCGCCATGGCCGGGAGGGCCAGGCCCAGGCCCAGCATGGCGGTCAGGATTTTTGTCGTTATATGCTTCATGAACACGTTCCTTCTTACAGTGCGTCGTTGCCGGTCTCGCCGGTACGGATACGGATGACCTGGGTCAGGTCGGCCACGAAGATCTTGCCGTCACCGATCTTGCCGGTGCGGGCGGCGCCCTGGATCGCATCGATCACCTGGTCGACGATGGCATCGTCGACGGCGGCTTCGATCTTGATCTTGGGCAGGAAATCGACAACGTACTCGGCGCCACGGTACAGCTCGGTGTGACCCTTCTGGCGACCGAAACCCTTCACTTCGGTCACCGTCATGCCTTGCACGTTGATTTCCGACAGCGCTTCACGCACTTCGTCGAGCTTGAAGGGCTTGATGATGGCGGTAATCATTTTCATGGTATTGCCTCTTTTGCTATCAAAAAGTTTTTGACACGGACAGCACGGCGGCTGACTTGCCCAGGTTCTTGCCTTCCGGACTCAGGTAGGCGTCGGTATTCGCCTTGTGCCAGGCCAGGGCCACGGTGGCGACCCCAAAGTCCTTTGTCACGCCGATCTTGTAGTGCGTGTAGGACGCCGGGCTGTTGTTCTTCACGCGCTGGCGGCCGATCTGCAGGTTCAGCAGGAAGCCGTTGCTGACGTCGATGTCGGCGCCCACGTCCAGATAACCGCTGCGCTTGCTGTCGGCGGTGCCGAACAGATTGGTCGTCGAGTGCGAATACTTGATATACGCAGGGCCGAAGCCGAGCTTGCCGTAAATTTCAAAAGTATTTGCGTTCGGATCCAGGCTGTTATCTGGATACCAGTAATACAGGCCGCCGACGTCGTAGCTGACCTCATCGGTCAACTGGCCACGCTTGCCGGCATACACATCCCATTCAAGATTGCCGTCGCCACCCAGGTCCTTCGTCCACTTGATAGTGGAGAGCCAGGTGCCTACGTAGAAGCCTGTTGGGCCATGTACGTAGTCGACGCCGCCGGACAGGGCGGGGTCGGAATCGGTTTGCGACAGGCCGCGGTAACGGTAGTCGCTGGTGAGGGCCACGTTGTAGCTCACCTGATGTTCAGCGGGTTGTTCCTGTGCCATGGCCGGGAAACTGGTAAAAGCCAGAATCGCCAGACTGATCGCGTTGATTTTTGCATTGCACTTCATGACAAACCCCCTTGGACAGTTACTGCGTTTGGAATTCCTTTATTGGTGCGTTATCTCCTTCTTCGTTTAGCAGGATGTGTGCCAGCTCATAAAAACAGTGAAAATAGCCTTGTTTTTTTTGTAAACACGCCCCACTTACGATTTGCTTCAATACAATCGAGCGCGAACGGCGTCCGCCGTGTTGCGTGACGCACCAAATCAGGCTCGTTTGCACCGCCGTGGTGCATACAACCTCGGCAGAAAGGGATAGGGACATGAACAACAGCAACTTCTTCAGCGATTTGCAGGGCAAGATCAACCAGGCACTGGAAAGTGGCCCGGCCAAGGACATCGAGCGCAACGTCAAGGCGGCGATGACCTCGGGCTTCGCCAAGCTCGACCTGGTTACGCGCGAGGAATTCGACATCCAGGCCCAGGTGCTGGCCAAGACCCGCGCCAAGCTGGAAGCGCTTGAGCTGCGCGTGATCGAACTCGAAGCCCGCCTGGGGTCCGGCGCATCGTCCACCTCGTCGGCATCGGCCCCCCGCCAGCGGGCGCGGCGCCGTCGGCCACGGCCCCATTCCCGGCCCAGCCCGAAGATCCGACCATCGTGCTGCCGCCGAGTCTCGACAAATCGGGCGATACGCCGATCAACAAACCCTGACGGCGGGTGCATTCATGGATAGGGCAACCGGCATGAATGCACCAGAATCACGGACCGGCACCCTGCCCGCGCAGGAAGTGTCGCTCGACGTGCTGCGCGAAAAATACGCGCGCGGCGACGAACGCACGATCGGGGACGTGCAGCGGCGCATCGCACGCGCCCTGGCCGCCCTCGAACCGCAACGCGCCGAATGGGAGCGCCGTTTCCTGGAGGCCCAGCAGCAGGGCTTCGTTCCCGCCGGCCGGATCGCGTCCGCCGCCGGCCTTGGCCTCTCGGCCACCCTCATCAACTGTTTCGTCCAGCCGGTCGGCGACGCGATCTCCGGCACCAGCGACGGCCTGCCCGGCATCTATACCGCGCTCAGCGAAGCCGCCGAGACCATGCGCCGCGGCGGCGGGGTCGGCTACGACTTTTCCGCGATCCGCCCGCTGGGCAGCAAGGTGGCCGGCACCGCCTCGCGCGCTTCCGGTCCGGTGTCGTACATGGAAGTATTCGACGCCTCCTGCCGCACGGTGGAATCGGCCGGCGCGCGGCGCGGCGCCCAGATGGGCGTGCTGCGGATCGACCATCCCGACATCGAACGCTTCATCGCGGCCAAGGACACGGGCCGTCTCACCAATTTCAATATCTCGGTCGGCGTGACCGACGCCTTCATGCGCGCCGTCGAGGCGGACGAGGCGTTCGCGCTGGTGCACCCGGCCGAGCCGGGCGACGAGGACGTGGCCGCCGGCGGCCACCGCAGGGACGACGGCCTGTGGGTCTACCGCAGCCTGCGCGCGCGCGAGCTCTGGGAACGCATCATGGTCTCGACCTACGACCATGCCGAGCCGGGCGTGCTGTTCATCGACCGCATGAATGCCGAGAACAACCTCTGGTACGCCGAAGAGCTGCGCGCCACCAATCCCTGCGGCGAGCAGCCGCTGCCGGCGTATGGCTGCTGCGATCTCGGCTCGCTCAATCTCACCGCCTTCGTCGATGCGCCGTTCACGCCGGAGGCGCGGCTGGACCTCGAACGCCTGCGCGAGGTAGCCGCCACCGCGGTGCGCATGCTCGACCTGGTGCTCGACGCCACCCGATGGCCGCTGCCGCAGCAGGCCGAAGAGGCGCGCGCCAAGCGCCGCATCGGGCTGGGCTTCCTGGGCCTGGGCAGCGCGCTGGCGATGCTGGGCCTGCGCTACGACGCCGACGAAGGCCGGGCCATGGCGGCGCGCATTGCGACCGAACTGCGCGACGCGGCCTACGCGGCCTCGATCGAACTGGCGCGTGAAAAAGGCGCCTTTCCGCTGTTCGACGCCGACAAATACCTGCGCGGACAATTCGTCGCACGCCTGCCGCAAGCCCTCCTCGACGGCATCCGCGCCCACGGCATCCGCAACTCGCACCTGCTGTCGATCGCGCCGACCGGCACCATCTCGCTGGCCTTCGCCGACAATGCCTCGAACGGCATCGAGCCGCCCTATTCCTGGACCTACCGGCGCAGGAAGCGCACGGCGGACGGCGGCACGCGCAGCTACGAGGTATGCGACCACGCCTGGCGCCGGTACCGCCAGCTGCATGGCGACGCCCCCTTGCCCCGAGCTTCGTCAGCGCGCTCGAGATGCGCGCGCTGGACCACCTGCGCATGGTGGAGGCGGTCCAGCCCTTCATCGACACCGCGATCTCGAAGACCGTCAACGTGCCCGAGGATTATCCCTACGAGGATTTCCGCGACCTGTACCTGGAAGCCTGGCGCGGCGGCCTGAAGGGACTGGCGACCTATCGCCCGAACGCGGTGCTGGGGAGTGTTTTATCAGTCGCGCCAGCTGCAACGCAGCCCCCATCGGACGACGACCCGCTGCGCAAGCGCTTCGAGCATCGCCCGCTGGGCGAGCTGGAATCGGTGACCTCGAAGATCGAGTACTCGACCCAGGAAGGCCGCAAGACCGCCTACCTGACGGTGAGCTTCCTGCGCGCCGAAGGAGCATGGGAAGGCCGCCGGGTGACGGTCGAGCGTCCCTTTGAATTCTTCATGCCGGCCAACCAGCGCACCGGCGGCCACCAGTGGATCACGGCCTCGATGCGGCTGCTGTCGATGGTGGCGCGCGCCGGCGGCCCGATCGCGCGGGCGCTGGCCGACATGCGCGAGGTGGTGTGGGAAAAAGGCCCGGTACGCTGTGGCCATATCGTGCGCGACGATGGCGTGCAGGTGCCGGTGTACCACGACTCCGAAGTCGCGGCGATCGCCTTCATGCTGCAGCGCATGCTGATCCGGCGCGGCTTCCTCGACGAGCAGGGCAACCAGGTGCCGGTGGAGGCGCTCGCGCGCAGCTTCGAACGGCGCATGCACGACGCCATGCCAGAGCTGGGGCCGCGCTTGCAGGCCGAGACGCCGCCCGAGCCACTGCCCGTCCTGAACGGCGCCAAATGTCCGGAATGCGGCGCGCTGGCGCTGCGCAAGGTCGATGGCTGCTCGCGCTGCGAGTCGTGCCACTACGTCGGCGAGTGCGGCTGACCGGGCCTTTGAAAAGAGGCGTTCGCGGGGCCGGCTCAGGCATACTGCCGGGGTCGCAACCAGTCCCGGCCTCATGATGAGTTACTACGCCCTCAAGCACGTCCACATGACCTTCGCCGTCCTGAGCGGCGCGCTGTTTCTTGTCCGCGGCCTGTGGATGCTGGCCGAATCGCGCCACCTGCAGCGGCGCTGGGTCAGGATCGCGCCGCACGTGATCGACACGCTGCTGCTGGGCAGCGCCATCGGCCTGGCGGTATGGAGCAGCCAGTACCCGGGCCAGGCGCCGTGGCTGACCGCCAAGCTGGTGGCGCTGGTCGTCTACATCGGCCTGGGCACGGTGGCGCTCAGGCGCGGCCGCACGCGCCAGGTGCGCGCCCTGGCCTTCGTCGGCGCGCTGGCCTGCTTCGCCTACATCCTGGCGGTGGCGGTCACCAAGAATCCGCTGATCGCCGGGTGAAATGCGGTCTGCCGGGTAGGCATCAGCGCCGCTTCAGCTGCGCCAGGTGCGCCGTCACCTGCTTCCGCTCGCGCCGCGCGAGCGGTGGGACGCCCGCCAGCGCCGCCCGGTAGGCCGCGATCGCGCGCGGCCGGTCGTGGCGCGCTTCGTAGACTTCGCCCAGCGTCTTGTAGACATAGGGCCTGGGGGCGATCGCCGCCGCCCTCTCCAGCTGCAGCGCCGCTTCGGCCAGCCGTCCCTGGGCGCGCGCCACCTGCGCCAGTCCGTAGGGCCCATGCTCGCTGGACGGCAGGCGGCGGCTCAGTTCCTCGAACAGCCGGCCGCTCTGCGCATAGCGGCCGGCGTCGAGGTGGGCGCTGGCCAGGGTCAGCAGCAGCTCGCGCTGGCTGCCCTGCACCAGCTCATAGCGCGTCGGGTCGGCCGCCAGGATGTGTTGCTCGGCCTCGTCCAGCTTTCCCTCGTCGAATGCGCACATGGCGCGCATCAGGCGGGTCAGGTCGGGGTCGAGGCGCCACGTTTCGGTGGCCAGTTCGCGCGCGCGCACCTCGCTGCCTCCCAGGAAGAATGGCGCATCGAGATAAAAGACCATCAGCGTCACGCGGGCGCGGTAATTCATCGGATCGAAGCGGATCGCGCGCTCCAGGGTGTCGCGCGTCGCATGCGCATTGCGCACGAACGCGACCAGGCCGCCGGCGCGCGACTGCGCCAGCATGACGTTCCCCAGCGCTTCGGCGCAGACGCTGCTGTCCGGATTGGCCTCGACGCAGCGTTCGGCATCAATACGCGCCCGAGGCAAGTCGTCCGTCTCGCCCCGGGCGATGCTCAGGTCGACCGACGCCGCCAGTGCCGTCGCGTCGGTGTCATCGCGCGCCAGCCTGGCCTTGATCGCACTGCTCGCCTCTGCATAGCGCTTCTGGTGCACCAGCAGTGCAATCGGGTCGGTGTGGACAGCCTGTGCGGCGCCACCGCACACCCCCAATAGCAACACCGGCACCCAACGTGCCAAGCTCTTAGCCAGCATTGCATTCCCTCTCGTCGGGATCCGGCCCTTTCCGTGGCGGCCGGTCCCGCTTGCGCGCTCAAGTATTTTTTGTTATTTAATATAGAACAAATCCTTACACGAAAGGCGTCCATGCGTCAATGCAGCGGGGATAGCGAAGATAGCCTGCATGGCAAGCGTGGCGGTCGGGACGAATTCACCGGACGCGCAACTCAGCGGGATGGACGCGCAGCGCGGTACTTCGCCAGCGCGGCCCCGAGCCAGGCGGCGCTGGCGACCGGCGCATTGCCGCCGCAGCGAACCTGGTAGGGCTTGCCGCTGAGGCTGCTTTCGCTGGCGGCGCGCGCGATGAAATCCTCGCTTGAAGCGACCAGGTCGCGCTTGAGCAGATAGTCGTATTTGCGCTGGAGGTGTTTTGCCGCTTGCGCGGCGTCGTGCCAGTTGCCATTGCGCTGGAAGCTGCAGCCCGATGCGGTCAGGTAGCCGATCAGGTGGGCGATTTCCTGGCGCGCGGCGGGGGCCGGTTCGGCATGCGCGAACAGCGGTGCGATGATCAACAGGATGGCCGTGAAGCGTTTCATCGTGAGGCAGAGGAATGGAGATGAACAAGCGCCAGTATGCCGCCATCGCCGCTTTCATGCGACGTCCCCGCCAATCGAACGGTGCATGCGGTACGGATAAAATCGGGGTCCGGACATCGTCCTGGCTGGCCGACGAACTCTGGCGCGTCACTGCTGTTTATACTGGATGCCGTTCCCACCACCGCGCCCATCATGACGACACCTCTGCACCTCTTCACGCGCGCCGCCGTTTGCGCGGCGCTTGGCCTTCCTGCACTGGCCTGGGCACAGGCGCCAGCAGCCAGCGCCGCCGCTTCGCCCGTTCCGCTGTTGCGCCAGCTCGATGGCGACTGGCGCATGTCCGGCGACGTGCGCGGCAAGCCGGTGACCTACCGGATGACGGCGGAACCCGCGCTGCAAGGCACGTTCACCGCGCTGCGGATGAAGGATGTGCAGGTGCCGGCCCAGTACGAGGCCGTCGTCTATATCGGCTACGATGCCGCCAGCAAGACCGTCATCGCGCACTGGATGGACAGCTTCGGACCAAAGTACTCGATCCCGCACGGGACGGGGCAGATCGACGGCGATACCATCCAGTTCGTCATACCCTACGCGACCGGACCGTTCCGCAATACCTGGCGCTACGATCCGGCCGCCGGGTCCTGGCAGTTCTCGCTCGAATCCGGCCAGCCGGATGGAACGTGGAAGCACTTCGCGCGCTATAAAGTCAAACGTGACTGAATGAATGAGTGGGTGAGTGAGTGAGTCAATCAGCGCCCAGGCCGCTGCGGTGGCCTGGGCGCCCGGCGTCATTCGACGCTGACCTCCTTGCGGTTGTCGCGCGACACGCGGTCGATCATCTTGTTGTAGGGATCGACGCCCACCTCGAACGGCTGCTCCTTCACCGTGACCGTCACCACCGGATTGTCGCCGGACAGCACCCGCTTTTCCAGCAGCAGCGCTTTTTCGTCGGCTTCCCTGGCTCCCTTGGCGCGGGCGAACACGCCGATCTCCACCGGCTCGTCGTAGGCGCGCGCGGTTTCCTTGCCCTTGCCGTCGGCTTCCATCTTGGCCAGGTGCAGCTTCATCGTCACGTCCCACTGGCCGTCCGGGCGCTTCTTCGCTGACGCTTCCATCACGCGGTTATCGTAGAACACGATTTTTTCGAACATGTCCGAGATCAGGGCGTGCTTGTCGGCGGGCGCCTCCGCGCGGATATAGTCGAGCAGCTCCTTCGAGGTGGTGAACGGCGACTCTTGATAACCCTTGTCTTCGAGGAAGCGCTTGAGCGCGCGGTTCAACGCCTGTTCGCCGATCTCGTCGCGCAGGCGGTAGAAGATCAGGCTGCCCTTGCGGTAGTGGATGTAGTCCTGGTTTTCCACGCGCATGAGCGGCAGCTCTTCGATCACCTCACCGCCGCGCGAACGCAGGTAGCGATCCAGTTCATAGCGCAGGAAGCGGCGCATCTGGTGGCGTCCGTACTCCTTTTCCATCACCATCAGCGCCGAGTACTGCGACAGCGATTCGATCAGCATGCTCGAACCCTGCACGTTGGCAGCCGTGACCTGGTGGCCCCACCACTGGTGCGCCATCTCGTGGGCCGTCACGTAAAACACGTAGTCGATGTCTTCCTTGTCGCGCAGGTCGGCGATGAAGCCGATCGACTCCGAGAACGGGATGGTATTGGCGAACGACTGGGCGAAGGTCTGGTAGTTGGGGAACTCCAGGATGCGCACCTGCTTGTGCTGGTAAGGCGTGAACTCGGTCGTGAAGTAGTCCAGCGACTTGCGGGTGGCCTCGATCATCCGGTCCACGTTGTAGCCGTGCTTGGCGTCGTGGTAGATCTCGATCGGGATGCCGTTCCACTCGCCCTTCTTCACTTGCCAGCGCGCCGACAGGTAGGCGAAGAACGGCATCATCTTCTGGTCCATCTTGTAGTGATAGTAGTTGCGGCCGTTCTCCTTCCACGACCTTTGCAGGTAGCCCGGCGCCAGCGCGATCTGGTCGCCGCTGGTCGACACCGTGGTCTCGAAGCCGATCCAGTCCGCGCCGCCCCCGAACAGGGAATCGGCGCGCGCGGCCTCGTCCTCGAGCTTGGGCATGCGCTGCGGCTCGCCCAGCCCGCGTTTGCGGCGCTCGTTGCGGTCCTTCAGCTCGTAGTCGGACTGGTAGCCGAGCATCGGGAAGAACTCGTGGTTGTTGAAGAAGGTGCCGTTCAGGTTGAAGGTGTCGGCCTCACCCGAGTTCGAGAAACCCTGCCGATGCGCATCGACCGTGAAGTGGAGCGGCAGGCGCGCGCCCGGCGCCAGTGGTTCGGCCAGCTTCAGGATCCTGAAGCCCGATTCCGCATCGTCCAGCACCACCTGGTGCGGCGGCAGCTTGCCCAGGGTGGTGACGACGTCGGGGTTGAACTGCAGGCGCAGGGTATCGAGCGGCTGGTCGGTCTTGTTCTCCAGGACGTAGCTGCCCTTGACCGTCACGCGGCGCTGCTCGGGATAGATGTCGACCGCGGCGCGCACGTCGATGATCTTCGGATGCGGCAGGTCCTTGTACTGGCGGTAGTTCTTCTCGTACCGGGCCTGCTTGTCCATGCTCACGTTCTTCGCTTCATAGCGGCCCAGGGTCACGGTGTTGTGGAAGATCCAGCCGCCGACCAGGGCGAAGGCGATCGTGCACAGCGCCAGCGTCACGCCCGCGCCGCCTTTCAGGCGGCGGCCCGCCTGGCGCACGCGCGCACGCCACTCGACCGACAGGCCGCGCACCCAGAAGGCCTGGGCCACGATCAGCGCCGCCAGGCAGAACAGCGTCCAGTACAGCGCGAACCAGGCCCAGCCGGTGACGAAATGGCCGAAGCCGTTCATGTCCGAATACGGCGTGTCCGGCAGCAGCGCGATGTTGTACAGGTTGTGATCGAGGTGCATCACGGACAGGACGATCTGCGCGATCAGGAGGACGATCACCAGCAGGTAGCCAAGAAATTTGTTGTTGGTCACGACCTGCAGCACGATGGCGATCAGCGCCATCAGCACGAACGGCAGGCCGGCCATGAACACGCCCTTGACGTACACCCCGAATTCCACCGGAGCCCCGCCCCGGAACAGCTGGATGGCGATCGCGGTCAGGATCCCGGCGAACAGGAAGACCAGCACCACGCCCACCAGCGCCAGGCTCTTGGCAACCAGCGGCGCCCAGTCTGGCATCGGCATGGCGTCGCTCACGTCGGCGATCCTGGCCTGGCGTTCCTTGAAGATCAGCTC
This sequence comes from Massilia oculi, assembly GCF_003143515.1. Taxonomy (NCBI): domain Bacteria; kingdom Pseudomonadati; phylum Pseudomonadota; class Betaproteobacteria; order Burkholderiales; family Oxalobacteraceae; genus Massilia; species Massilia oculi. The sequence goes on from NZ_CP029343.1 coordinate 2,186,692, forward strand.
GCCCGCATAGAAGGTCAGGATGATAATCAGGAGGAAGTTGAACGACCCGTTCAGCAGCTCGATCATCAGGTGCGTGCGCGGGTAGACGTCGGTGCCGAACAGCGCGTCGAGCTGGCTCGAGCTGCCTACCATGTTCAGCACGCCGAACAGCAGCAGGACGAGAAAGGGCACGCTCTTGAACACCGCGATGGCATCGAAGGCGAAGATGTGCCAGCACTGGGCCCAGCGCGTGGCGCGGGTGAAGCGTGGCGCGACGCGCGGGAGGGCGACCGCTACCTGCACGACGGAAGGCAGGGCCTGCGCCTTGGCCTTGCCGAACAGGCGCTTGCCGGTCCCGGCGCGCTGCGGCTTGAACAGGGCCAGGGTCAGGCCGACCAGCACCAGGGCGACGGCGCTCCACAGCAGGCGGTTGGCCAGCATGTAGCCGCCAATATCAGGCAGGCCGGCATTCGATTCGGCGCTCGAGAAGTAGCGCGTGGCGCGGGCGAGCGCGCGCATGCCGAAGGGATCGGCCAGCACGGCGATCCACTCGTTGTCGATGTCCGAGGTGAAGCTGCCTGCGACGATCCAGAGCACGAAGAAAGCCATCACGCCGACGTACACCATCATGATCGAACGGGTGGTGGCGGCCAGCAGCATCAGCAGGGCGCCGATGAAGAACAGATTGGGCACGACCAGCACGCCCAGCGCCCACAGGTAGGCCGCGCCGGGGAACGGGCCGACGCGCTGGGCGTCGATCCAGGGCATCATGGGACCGAGCATCGAACCGAGCACGATCATGGCGAAGATGAGGAGGCACGCCACCAGGCCGGCGGCAAAGCGGCCGACCAGGTAGTCGTGCTTTTTCATCGGCGTGGCAAACAGCATGTCGGAAATGCCGATCTCGCCGTCGCGCAGCACCCCGCCGGCGATGAAGATGGTGACGACGAACATCGACATCAGGCTGAAGAAGCCCAGCAGTTGTGCGACTACGACCGGCGCATTGCGGTTGACGTTGCCGATGCTGCCGCCGACCTGGATCGCGTCGCTGGTGGTGGCGCCGAAGGCCAGCGCGCCGAAGACCAGCGCGCATACCCACAGCAGGGGCTGGCGCAGCTGGAAGTCCAGCTCGAACTTGAAGAATTCTTTCAGCATGCCGCCCTCCTCACGCCGTCACCGGCGCAGCCTGGCCGGCCGCGCGGCCGGCATTGCGGATCTGCAGGAAGTAGACGTCTTCCAGGTCCGGCTCGACGCTGACGAAACCATCGTCCGGCTGCGACTCGGCATACACGTTGATCTGCGGCCGGCCCGCCACCAGGCGGGTGGACAGCACGTTGAAGCGTTGCTGGTATTCGGGCAGGGCTTCCTGGCTGACGGTGCGGCGCCACACGCGGCTTTTCAGGGTGTCGATCGCGGCCTGGGGCTCGCCCTGCAGCAGCACCGTGCCTTTGGCGATCATGGCCATGCGCGGGCACAGGTCGGTCACGTCCTCGACGATGTGGGTCGACAGGATGACCACCACCTCCTCGCCGATCTTGGCCAGCAGGTTCAGGAAGCGATTGCGCTCGTCGGGATCGAGGCCGGCGGTCGGCTCGTCGACGATCACCAGGCGCGGTGCGCCGAGCAGCGCCTGGGCGATGCCGAAGCGCTGGCGCATGCCGCCCGAATAGGTGCCCAGGCCGCGCTTCCTCGCCTCCCACAGATTGGTCTGGTGCAGCAGGGCTTCGACGATCTCCTTGCGCTCGCCCTTCGCGGTCAGGCCTTTCAGGACGGCGAAGTGGTTCAGCAGCTTTTCGGCGCTGACCTTCGGATAGACGCCGAAGTCCTGCGGCAGATAGCCTAGCTGGCGGCGCAGCCCCTCTTTATCGGCCAGGACGTCGAGGCCGTGGAAGTGGATGCTCCCGCTGTCGGGATCCTGCAAGGTGGCGATGGTGCGCATCAAGGAGGACTTGCCGGCGCCATTCGGCCCGAGCAGGCCGAACATGCCGTTCGGGATCTCGAGGCTGACATCGTTGATGGCTTTGACGCCATTGGCATAGGTCTTGTTGAGCTGCTTGATCGATAACATCGGCGGTCACTCCAGGAGGCGGTTGATGTGGCAGGTAATCCCTTCCGGATAATGTAACGTTAATGAAATGCAATGTCAGGATTTTGTGACAAGCTGTCGAAATACGGGAATGGACGACGATTCCATGGACATGCGCGTGACGGCGAATGCACCGGACCGGGAGACGGCGCCGTCATGGCCGTGGCGACCATGCGGGCAAACCATCCCTCATGTGTGTTGCACGGGCGTGTTGGGGAAGTGCAGGGTGAAAGTCGTCCATCCCGCCTGGGTACAGTCAACAACCGCTTTTCCATCATGCAACAGCATGATCGCACGCACGATCGCCAGGCCCAGGCCGGCGGACGCGCCTTCCACCGAGCGCGCCTGGTCGCCGCGATAGTAGCGGTCGAATATCCTGTCGATCTGGTCGGCAGGGATGCCCGCCCCCGTATTGCTGACCGAAATCACGGTGCAGGTGTCCTGCGACGTTGCCAGGATGCTCACGGCGCCGCCCCTGGCGGTGTGAGCGATCGCATTGGACAGCAGATTGCCGACGGCACGCTGGAACAGGATCGGCTCGGCCCGCACCGCGGTCGTCGCGCCGCGCGCGTCCAGCGTCAGCGCCACACCCGACTCGTCGGCCAGTCCCTCGAAATAGTCACGTATCCGCGACAGCTCGGCACGGGTATCCAGGCTGCGCTGCTCCAGCTTCAGCTGGGCATTTTCGGCGCGCGCCAGGAACAGCGTGTTTTCGATCATGCGGGCGAGGCGCTCGTACTCTTCGAGGTTCGACGCCATCAGCGCCTGGTATTCCTCGGCCGATCTCGAGCGCGACAGGGCGACCTGGGTTTCCACCATCAGCGTGTTGACGGGGGTGCGCATATCGTGCGCGAGATCCGCGCCGAACACGGCGAGGCGCTGCATGCCCTCTTCGATACGGTCGAGCATCGCATTGAAGGCGATGCTCAGGCCCTGCAACTCGACCGGCACGGTGTCGACCGGCAGGCGCTGGTTCAGGCGATGCGCACTGATCTCGTCGGTTTGCGCCGTGACCTGCTGGAGCGGACGCAGTCCGTGGCGCACGATGGCGAATGCGAACAGGGTCATGATCGCGGCCCCGGCCACCAGCGCGCCGACCAGATCGCCCGCGTAGCGCCTGAGCACCAGCAGACGCTCGGAGCGCTCGCGCGCGATCGACACCCGCAGCGGCGCGCCATCGGCGGTGGCCGCCATCAGCGTGAGGCTGCGCGCCCGTCCCGTGGCGGTCGTCAGTTCGCGGATGTCCATCACGCGCGGCGCCTGCCCGAGCGGAACCGCCGGCGGCGTTCCGCGTGCGTGCGGCGAATGCCCGCTGTACGCCAGCGGGCGGCCCCGCGCATCCTCGATACGCAAGGAAACGCCTTCGCCGTACACCGTGCTCAGCACCCTTCCCGGCGCCGCCCGCAGCGTGGCCGCCGATGGCTCGCCCGAGAGCAGGTGCCGCAGCACCGCGGCCTTGTTCAGCAGGTCGGTGTCGTCGCGCAGCAGCATCTGGGTAGCCAGGGTGCGGTACAAGTAGGCCCCGATCACGACCAGGATGATGACGGCGATCGCGGAAAACAGCAATGCCAGACGCAGCGCGATCGATAGCCGTTGCCGCCTCACGCGCGCAGCTCCATGACATACCCCATGCCACGCACGGTATGCACCAGCTTGTCCGGCCACATGTCGTCGATCTTGGCGCGCAAGCGGCGGATCGCGACGTCGACGACATTGGTGTCGGAGTCGAAATTCATGTCCCACACCTGGGACGCGATCTGGGAGCGCGACATGACCTCGCCCTGTCGCCTGGCCAGCAGATGCAGCAGCGCGAATTCCTTGGGCGTGAGGTCGATGCGCTGGCCGGCGCGCGCGACGCGATGGCGCACCACGTCGATCTCCAGGTCGGCCAGCCGGATGAATGTCGCCTCACGCACCGGGCCGCGCCGCAGCAGGGTGCGTATCCGCGCGAGCAGCTCGGTGAAGTCGAACGGCTTGACGAGATAGTCGTCGGCGCCAAGTTCGAGTCCGTGGACACGGTCGGGAACATCGTCGCGGGCGGTCAGGAACAGGACGGGGATATCCTTGCGCTCGCGCAGGCGACGCAGCACGGTCCAGCCATCCATTCGCGGCAGCATCACGTCGAGGACGACCAGCTCGTAATCGAGCTCGAGCGCCAGGTTGAGGCCGTCCACGCCGTTGCGCGCCACGTCGACCGTGAAGCCGGACTCCTGCAGCCCCTTGTGCAGGTAGTCCCCGGTCTTGGGCTCGTCTTCCACAATCAGTATGCGCATCCGAACTGTTCTCCTTGGCGATATTGTGCGCGCTCTTCGCCGGGTCGTGGATTACTTAATTGTAATGATGGCGTCATGCCGGTGTCAGGACCAGGCCATTAAGCTGGTTTCCATCGCAGCTGCAAGCTGCCCACCACGAAAAGGAACCGCCATGAAAACCATCGCCCTGCTTGTTTCCCTCGGTTTTGCCGCCCAGGTCTGCGCCGCCGCGCCATCGGCGTCGGACTACGGCAGCCCTGCGACCCCTGAATCACCCGGCCGCCTCGTCAAGGTAAAAGCCGATACCCGTAACATCAACGTATATGACGGCGAGACCGTGCATTTCGTGCTGGACGATCAACGCATCGGTTGGAACTTCAACACCCGCACCCGGGAAGCCGTGCTCGATCTCGAGACGATCGCCCCCGCAGGCACGGCCGTCGGGAAGGTGCGCATCTGGGTTCTTCCCAACCCCATCTACCAGGGCTGAACACGATGCGCACCCTTGCAATCTTGCTTGCAGCCAGCTGCACGAACGTCGCCGCCCAGGACGCGCACCATGGCCATGGCGTACCGGCCACCGCCGGCGCACCGGCCTTCCAGGCGGCCGGCACCCGGTCTTTCGACCAGCTGATGGCAGATGCGATGGCGGTGATGGACGATGGCATGCGCCGGGCGCCGATGAATGGCCGGGCGGAGCACGACTTCATCACGATGATGATTCCCCATCACCAGGGCGCCGTCGACATGGCCAAGGCAGTCCTCCTGCACACGCACGACCCGGCCTTGCGCAACCTGGCGCTCGGGATCATCGCGGAGCAGCAGAACGAGATCAACCTGATGCGCGCCTGGCTGCTGCACAACCAGAACAAGGAAGGACAACCATGATTCGATGCCATTTTCTCGCCGCGACCGCGATCGCCATGAGCGCGGCCGCGGCGTGCCATGCCGCGCCTGCAGCGACGGACCGCGTCTATACCGCGGACCAGAACACCAACACGGTCTCGGTGTTCGATCCTTCGAGCAACCGCCTGCTCGGCCAGATACGCCTCGGCAATCGCCGGCCCGATGTCCTTTCGCCTTTGTACAAGGGCGAAATCAACGTACATGGGCTGGGTTTCTCGCCGGACCACAAGACACTGCTGGTCGTCTCCAACGGCTCCAACTCCGCCATCTTCATCGACACCGCGACCAACCAGGTCAAGGGCAAGACCTATCTCGGCCGCTCGCCCCATGAAGGCTTCTTTACTGCCGACGGCAAGGAAGCCTGGGTAGTGGTGCGCGGCGAAGACTATATATCGGTCATCGACCCCGGAACCTTCAGGGAGACCGGACGCATCCAGACCGCGCCCGGGCCGGGCATGGTGCAGTTTCATCCGGATGGCAAGCTGGCGTTCGTGGTCTCGAGCTTCACGCCGCAAGTCGACGTGATCGACGTCAAGTCGCGCCGGGTCGTGAAGCGCATCCCGGTGGCCAGCCCGTTCTCGCCGTTCCTGCAGTTCACGCCCGACCACCGGGAAATCTGGATGACGCACAAGGACGTCGGCAAGGTCACCCGTATCGATACCCGCACGCTCGAGGTGACGGGAACGGTCGACACCGGCTTCATCACCAATCACCTCGCCTTCGCGACCGTCGGCCGCGACGTGCTGGCCTACGTGACGGTCGGCGGCGAGAACGCCGTCAAGGTGTTCAGTACCGGGCGCCAGGCGAAGCTGCTCGCCACCATACCGACCGGCGCCCTGCCACACGGCATCTGGACGTCCACCGACTCCAGCCGGCTGTACGTGGGGCTGGAAAACGGCGACGGGGTCGATGTCATCGATACGGCAAGCAACAAGGTGATCGCCCGCATGGCCGGCGGCCAGGCGCCCCAGGCCCTGGTCTACCTCGCCGGGGTCGGCCTGCCGAACTCGGCTCCCAACCTCTCGCCGCGACTCAACGACGATCCCGTCAACGTGTCGCTGCAGGCGATGCAAGGCAGCGGCCGTGGCTTTGCCGTGGTCCGCAACCTCGGGATCGTCGACTCGCTGGAAGTGTCGCTGTTCAAGCTCAAGCCAACGACGGGGTACAGCGTCTATCTTGCCGGGATGGACAAACCTGCCGCCAACTTCATGACCGATGCGAACGGCGCGGCGGGCGGCGCCGTCATCGGCCCCGTCAAGGCCTATGGCATGTCCGAGGGCACGGATACGCCGGCGGGCCGGGGCATCCTGGTGATGGAGGGCGCCACGGCCCCATCGCGCGCGCGCGCCGTGCTGGTCGACGCGCGCTGACCCAGGCGCCATGCGCGGTGCTCGCCCCCGGCGGCGGCGCCGCGCCATGTTCGCTCTCAACAGCTCGCGTGCCGAACGCTTTACGATAAAGCGTCCCGGAGCACGAGAAAAGGAAAATCGATGAGCCTGGCCGTCCTGAGAAGCCGCGCCCTGGCCGGCATGGAAGCGCCCGCAGTCAATGTCGAAGTCCACCTTGCCAACGGCCTGCCTGGCATCGCGATCGTCGGCCTGCCCGATACCGAGGTGCGCGAAGCCAAGGACCGTGTACGCGCCGCGCTGCAGAATTCCGGCTTCGACCTCCCGGCGCGCCGCATCACGATCAACCTGGCGCCGGCCGACCTGCCGAAAGAGTCCGGCCGTTTCGACCTGCCCATCGCGCTGGGCATCCTTGCCGCCTCGCGCCAGATCCGCCACGATGCGCTGCACCGCTACGAATTCGCCGGCGAACTGTCGCTGTCGGGTGAATTACGCCCGGTGCGCGGCGCGCTGGCGATGGCGTTCGCGATGGCGCGTGACGGTGATGATGACATGCGCGCCTTCATCCTGCCGCTGGCCAACGCCGACGAAGCGGCGCTGGTCGAGGCGGCCGCAATCCTTCCGGCGCGCACCTTGCTCGAGGTCTGCGCCCACTTCGCCAACGCGCCCGACGCGCCGAAGCTGGCGCGCCATCATGGCCCCGGCATGGCGCGGCTGCCTTCCTATCCCGACTTCGCCGAGGTCAAGGGCCAGCAGCACGCCAAGCGCGCGCTCGAGGTGGCGGCGGCCGGAGCGCACTCCGTCCTGCTGGTCGGCCCGCCAGGCGCCGGCAAGAGCATGCTGGCGGCGCGCCTGCCCGGCCTGCTGCCGCCGATGAGCGAAGCCGAGGCGCTCGAATCGGCCGCCGTACAGTCGCTGGCCGGCGGCTTCGCGCCCGAACGCTGGCGCCAGCGGCCGTTTCGCAGTCCGCATCACACGACGTCCGGCGTGGCCCTGGTCGGCGGCGGCAACCTGCCGCGGCCGGGCGAGGTGTCGCTGGCCCATCATGGGGTGCTGTTCCTCGACGAGCTGCCCGAGTTCGAGCGGCGCGTACTGGAAGTGCTGCGCGAACCGCTGGAATCGGGATCGATCACGATCTCGCGCGCGGCCCACCAGGCCGACTTCCCGGCGCGCTTCCAGCTGATCGCGGCGATGAATCCCTGCCCCTGTGGCTGGCTGGGCCATGCCAGCGGCAAGTGCCGCTGCACGCCGGACGCCGTGCTGCGCTACCAGGGGCGCATATCGGGGCCTCTGCTCGACCGCATCGACATCCAGCTGCCGGTGATGGCCATGGCGCTGGAAGGCATGGGCGCGCAGGCCGATGGCGAATCGAGTGCGAGCATCGCGCAACGCGTGGCGCAAGCCCATGCGCGCCAGCTCGCGCGCCAGGGACGGACCAACAGCGGGCTGGGGCCGGGCGAGATCGATCGCCATTGCGCGCCCGATGAGGCCGGGCGCCGGCTGCTGCACGACGCGGCCCGGCACCTGCACTGGTCGGCGCGGGCCTACCACCGCGTGCTCAAGGTGGCGCGCACGATCGCCGACCTGGCGGACGTGGATGAGGTGAGGTCGAAGCACGTGGCCGAGGCGATCGGGTATCGGCGCGCGCTGCGCGACGACTGAAGTCACTTGGGCGCGGCGGCGCGGCCGCCGGCGGCCAACGTCAGCATCACGGCGAGCACCTCGAAGCCGCTGCCAACCCAGCCCACCTGTCCGGCCGACCAGCGCGTCACGGCCAGGCCGCCAAGCATGGCGCCCAGCGCGAAGCCCGCGTACTGCCCGTGCCGGCCGGGTAGACCGCTAGGCCAGCGCCTGCTCGCGCGCCGCGCGCTTGATCGCCTGCGGCGGCTGGCCGAAGGCGCGCAGGAAGGCGCGCCGCATGCGCTCGGGGTCGGCGAAGCCGGTCTCGCGCGCGACCACGTCGATTGAGTGGTTGCTGGTCTCGATCATGGCGCGCGCCGCCTCGACCCGCAGCACTTCGATCGCGCGCGCCGGCGATTGCCCGGTCTCAAGGCGGAAGGTGCGGCTGAACTGGCGCGTGCTCAGGTTGGCCGCCTCGGCCAGCTCGTCGACCGACAGCGGCCGCCGCAGGTGGCTCTTGGCATAGGTGAGCGCCTGCTGGATGCGGTCCGATTTCGGCTCCAGCTCGAGCAGGGCCGAGAATTGCGACTGGCCGCCGCTGCGGCGGTGGTAGACCACCATGTGGCGCGCGATGTGCTTCGACGCGTCCTTGCCCAGGTCTTCCTCCACCATCGCCAGGCACAGGTCGATGCAGGCGGTCATGCCGGCCGAGGTCCACACGCGGCCGTCGTTGATGTAGATGCGGTCTTCCTCGATGCGCGACTTTGGACAGGCGCGCTGCAGGTCGCGCGCCAGCGCCCAGTGGGTGGTCGCGCGGCGGCCGTCGATCAGCCCGGCCTCGGCCAGGATGAAGGCGCCGGTGCAGATGCTGGCGGTGCGGCGCGAGGCCGCGCTGGCTTCGCGCAGGAAGTTCAGGAAGGGCGCGCTCGACCTGAAGCCGACCGGGGTCATGATGCCTGCCACGATCAGGGTGTCGTAGTCGCGCCGGTCGAAGGCTTCGGTGAACACGCCGACGCCGGACGAGCTGGCGAGCACGCCGCCGTGCTCCGACAGCATGGTCATGTCATAGAACGGCCCCCCGTCGAGACCGTTGGCGATCTCGAATACGGTGGTGGCCATCAGGTCGAGCGCCTGGAAGCCGGGCGACAGCAGGAATCCGATTCTGCGTTTCATGATGATCCTAGAATGCGCGACAGAGAAAATAATACGCCAAGACGCGCCGGGCGGCCCGACGTCCTCCATCTTTCGATGCAGACCGGCCCGCCCGGCGCTCCGCGGCTGGCCACGATATGGCTCTCGGCGGCGGGCGCCTCGTTGATGCGCATGACCCGCACGTCGTGGAAGTTCGACTGCTGGATGAGTCCTTCCGCCACCGTCGCCTTGCCCCACAAAGCGGCCGAGATGCCGAAGTTGATGCCGCTCTCGAGCTGGGCGCGGATGGCCATTCCCCTGGACTTGGTTTGTTCGGCGAATGGTCTCAGAAGTTTCCCCTCGGGAGCGGACGTAAATCCCCCGATTCAGGACATCCGGCCATGCCGCCAGGTCCAAAGAATACCGCTCCCGCCTCTCCCCAAAAAACGGCAAAGGAGGGAGGCGCTGCTGCTACTATCGTGCCATGCGACCAACCAATCCTCTCCGAATGCGCTTGCGCATCCTCGTCCCGGCCCTGCTGGCGGCAAGCCTGCTGGCCGGCTGCAATCCCACCTATAACTGGCGCGAACACGCGAGCCAGGAAGGCCGCTACAAGATCCTGTTCCCGGCCAAGCCTGCCACCTTTACGCGCGCGGTGGACCTCGACGGCTTGCGGGTGGAGATGACCATGACGGCGGCCGAAGTCGACGGCGCCACCTTCGCCGTCGGCGCCGCCACGGCGCCCGATGCCGCACACGCCCGCGCTGCACTTCCGGCGATGCGCCAGGCCCTGCTGCGCAATATCGGCGCCGGCGAGGATGCGGCGCCGGCGCCGCAGGAAGGCTTGCGCGTGGAGGCGACGGGCGCCGCCAACGGCAAGCCGATGCGCCTGCATGGCCGCTTCGAGGCGCGCGGCGAGCGCTTCTACCAGGTCATCGTGCTCGGCCCCGCCGATGCCGCGCCGACGGAGCAGGTCGAGCAGTTCCTGTCGTCGTTTTCAGCCCAGTGAGGCCAGCCATGGACGCCCATCCTGCCGCCTTGCGCCTGGCCGGCCTGCGCAAGGATTTCGACCGTCCCGCCGTCGATGGACTCGACCTGGTGGTGCGGCGCGGCGAGTTCTATGCCCTGCTCGGCCCCAACGGCGCCGGCAAGACCACCACGCTGAGGCTGGTGACCGGCCTGCTGGCGCCGGACGCCGGCAGCATCGAGGTTCTCGGCATCGACCTGGCCGGCGCACCGGCGGCGGCCAAGGCCAGGATGGCCTACCTGCCGGACGAGCCGATGTTGTACGGGAAGCTCAAGCCCTTCGAGTACCTGGAATTCGTGGCCGGGCTATGGGGCGTGCGCGCCAGGGAAGCCGAGGCGCGCGCACGCGAGCTGCTCGACTGGCTCGACCTGAGCCGGCATGCGCACGAGCTGACTGAAGGATTCTCGCGCGGGATGAAGCAGAAGCTGGCCCTGGCCGGAGCCCTGATCCACGAACCGGAGCTGTTGATCCTCGACGAACCGCTGACCGGCCTGGACGCGGTCGCGGCGCGCCAGGTGAAGGACCTGCTCCTGGCCCACGTCGCCAAGGGCGGCACGGTGATCCTGACCACGCACATCCTCGAAGTGGCGGAGCGGCTGGCGCAGCGCATCGGGATCATCCGCCAGGGCCGCCTGATCGCCGAGGGCACGCTGGACGAGCTGCGTGTCCGCACCCAGGGCGGCAGCCTGGAAGACGTATTCCTGCAGCTGACGGCCGCGCCATGAGGGCGGCGCCGGGCAGCGTCGGCTGGCTGCTGCGGCACGAGCTGCGGCTGGCCTGGTTCAATGCCTCGGGCGGCAAGGAAGGCGCCGGCAAGCGGCGGCCCGCCAATGCGGCGATCGGCCTGGCGCTGGTCGGCTGGGCCGCCCTGCACCTGCTGGCATGGGTGACCGTGCGCGCCCTGGCCGGCAGCCAGGGCGACGATCCGCGCATCCTGTTCGCCATCTCGGCCGTGCTGGCGGGCGGCGCGGCCTTCATGCTGTCGTCGGCGATCAAGTCGAGCGTGCTGGTGCTGTTCGAGCGCAGCGACCTCGATCTGCTGCTGTCGTCGCCCCTGCCCTCGCACAGCATTTTTACCGTGCGCCTGGCCGGCGTGGCGGCCAGCACCGCCGCCGTGTACCTGTTCTTCCTGGCGCCGTTCGCCCATGCCGGCCTGCTGCAGGGGCAGTGGCGCTGGCTCGGCATCTATCCGGGCGTGGTCTCGGTCGCGGTGCTGTGCAGCTGCCTTGCGATGCTGCTCACGCTCGGCCTGGTGCGGGTGCTCGGTGCGCGCCGCACCCGCGTGGTGGCCCAGGTGATCGGGGCGCTGGCCGGAGCCCTGTTCGTCATCGTATCCCAGCTGCATGCGCTGTCGTCCAGGGATGTCCAGGGCCGCGTGCGCGGGATGCTGGACAGCCTGTTGCGCCAGGACGGCGTGGAAGATCACCTGTTGCTGCTGCCGGCACGCGCCATGCTGGGTGAACCGCTGCCGATACTGCTGCTGGCGGCGCTGGCTACCGTGGTATTCGTGCTGACGGCGCGGCTTACGCATCGTTTCTTTACGCATGGCCTGCAACTGGCGGCGTCCGAGACGCGTGCGGGAACGGCGCCCACCACGCTCCAGCGTCACCACTTCGGCCGCAGCCTGTTCCATACCGTCGTCGTCAAAGAGTGGCGCCTGATCGTGCGCGATCCGCATCTGCTGTCGCAGGTGCTGCTGCAGCTGCTGTTCCTGCTGCCGCTGTTCTTCCTCATTTTTCAGCGCACCGACGTGCAGGTGCAGGCGCTGGGCGCCGGGCTGACGCTGCTGTGCGGCTCGCTGACCGGCGCGCTGGCCTGGATCGCGCTGTCCGCCGAGGATGCGCCGGACCTGCTGCTGGTCTCGCCCGCGTCGATGCGCACGGTCCGGCGCGCCAAACTGGCGGCCGCCGTCATGCCGGTGCTCGCACTGGTGGCGGCCCCGCTGCTGTGGCTGACCGTTCGTACGCCGGCTGCGGGGCTGATCGTCTGTTTCGTGGTGTGCGGCGCCGTGCTGGGCGCCGGGTTGATCGTGTTCTGGTGCGGCCGGCCTGGGGTGCGCAGCAATTTCAAGGGCCGCGGCAAGGGTGGGTTCGTGATGAATATGCTCGAGCTATTGAACAACCTGGCCTGGGGAGCGCTGGGCTGGTTCCTGGCCGGGGCGACGCGCACGCCTTTGTCGGATGCGAGCATGCTGGCAGTGATGGGGAGCGGTGCGCTGGCTGTCGTCGTGCTTGGGGTCGCCTGGATCCTGAGGGCAAAACATGCCTGAGTTGTGCGAGCGCGCGCACTGTGAGCTTGCGTCAGTCGTGCTATCGTTCAGACACTAACAAAACCAAGAGATAGCCATGTTGATTACTTTTAAATGCAGATCCTACCCAGAGGTCTTGATGTACCAGGAGCATGCCAAGCGCATCCTCGACCTGTTGCACAAGGAACCGGAACGCGGTGTCATCACCGCGGCAGAAGCAGAACAAGTGATCCCGCGCCTTGAGGCCGAGATCGAAGAGAGCCGCAAGCACCAGGTGACCGAGCAGGTGGCGCAAGATGTCCACGCGCACCATCGCGATGAAGATGACCACGAACATCAACCGATCGAGGTGGTCACCTTCTCGGCACGGATGTATCCGCTGCTGGAAATGATGCGCTCGGCGCGGGATAACAAGACCGATATCTTGTGGGGTGTTTGACATTCTCGCGGTCTGAGGCTGGCCGAGGCCGATCCGATACCTGATCGCGCCATAGCGTGGATGGCTCTGTCATCCGCGCGCCCAGCTATCCTATGAGTAATCCATCTCCGTGGATTCACGACGTTTTTCCGCGACAGAAAGCAAAAAACCCCGCTCAGAACATTTCTGAGCGGGGTTTTTCATATAACTAGCCTGACGATAACCTACTTTCACACTGGTTGCAGCACTATCATCGGCGCAAAGTCGTTTCACGGTCCTGTTCGGGATGGGAAGGGGTGGGACCGACTTGCTATGGTCATCAGGCATGACTTGTACGAGCAGTCGCGACAATTCGCGCCTGCTCTGAATCTGGAAGAAGTATTGTTGGGTTGTAGCTTTGTATCGAGCAGTTGTACTCGACCTTGGACTACCAAGGTTATAGGGACAAGCCGTACGGGCAATTAGTACTGGTTAGCTTAATGCATTACTGCACTTCCACACCCAGCCTATCAACGTCCTGGTCTCGAACGACCCTTCAAGGAGCTCAAGGCTCCGGGAAATCTCATCTCAAGGCAAGTTTCCCGCTTAGATGCTTTCAGCGGTTATCTCTTCCGAACTTAGCTACCCGGCAATGCCACTGGCGTGACAACCGGTACACCAGAGGTTCGTCCACTCCGGTCCTCTCGTACTAGGAGCAGCCCCCTTCAAATTTCCAACGCCCACGGCAGATAGGGACCAAACTGTCTCACGACGTTTTAAACCCAGCTCACGTACCACTTTAAATGGCGAACAGCCATACCCTTGGGACCGGCTACAGCCCCAGGATGTGATGAGCCGACATCGAGGTGCCAAACTCCCCCGTCGATATGAACTCTTGGGAGGAATCAGCCTGTTATCCCCAGAGTACCTTTTATCCGTTGAGCGATGGCCCTTCCATACAGAACCACCGGATCACTATGTCCTACTTTCGTACCTGCTCGACTTGTCGGTCTCGCAGTTAAGCACGCTTATGCCATTGCACTATTAGCACGATGTCCGACCGTACCTAGCGTACCTTCGAACTCCTCCGTTACACTTTAGGAGGAGACCGCCCCAGTCAAACTGCCTACCATGCACTGTCCCCGATCCGGATAACGGACCAAGGTTAGAACCTCAAATGAACCAGGGTGGTATTTCAAGGATGGCTCCACGAGAACTGGCGTCCCCGCTTCAAAGCCTCCCACCTATCCTACACAGATTGATTCAAAGTCCAATGCAAAGCTACAGTAAAGGTTCATGGGGTCTTTCCGTCTAGCCGCGGGTAGATTGCATCATCACAAACATTTCAACTTCGCTGAGTCTCGGGAGGAGACAGTGTGGCCATCGTTACGCCATTCGTGCAGGTCGGAACTTACCCGACAAGGAATTTCGCTACCTTAGGACCGTTATAGTTACGGCCGCCGTTTACTGGGACTTCAATCAAGAGCTTGCACCCCATCATTTAATCTTCCAGCACCGGGCAGGCGTCACACCCTATACGTCCACTTTCGTGTTTGCAGAGTGCTGTGTTTTTATTAAACAGTCGCAGCCACCATTTTATTGCAACCCTTTGGCCCTCATGGAGTAAACCAATCAAGCTACTAGGGCGTACCTTATCCCGAAGTTACGGTACCAATTTGCCGAGTTCCTTCTCCCGAGTTCTCTCAAGCGCCTTAGAATACTCATCTCGCCCACCTGTGTCGGTTTGCGGTACGGTCTCGTATGACTGAAGCTTAGAGGCTTTTCTTGGAACCACTTCCGATTGCTTCGTCGCACATGGCAACTCGTCTCGACCCCTTGAATTACGTGCCCGGATTTGCCTAAGCACCTTCTATGAGTCAAAAACTGACTATTCCAACAGTCAGACAACCTTCCGCGATCCGTCCCCCCATCGCATCATACGACGGTGCAGGAATATTAACCTGCTTCCCATCAGCTACGCATCTCTGCCTCGCCTTAGGGGCCGACTCACCCTGCTCCGATGAACGTTGAACAGGAAACCTTGGGCTTACGGCGTGCGGGCTTTTCACCCGCATTATCGCTACTCATGTCAGCATTCGCACTTCTGATACCTCCAGCATCCTTTACAAGACACCTTCGCAGGCTTACAGAACGCTCTCCTACCATATCCTTACGGATATCCGCAGCTTCGGTGACTGGCTTAGCCCCGTTACATCTTCCGCGCAGGACGACTCGATCAGTGAGCTATTACGCTTTCTTTAAATGGTGGCTGCTTCTAAGCCAACATCCTGACTGTTTTAGCCTTCCCACTTCGTTTTCCACTTAGCCAATCTTTGGGACCTTAGCTGGCGGTCTGGGTTGTTTCCCTCTTGACACCGGACGTTAGCACCCGATGTCTGTCTCCCAAGCTCGCACTCATCGGTATTCGGAGTTTGCAATGGTTTGGTAAGTCGCAATGACCCCCTAGCCATAACAGTGCTCTACCCCCGATGGTGATACTTGAGGCACTACCTAAATAGTTTTCGGAGAGAACCAGCTATTTCCAAGTTTGTTTAGCCTTTCACCCCTACCCACAGCTCATCCCCTAATTTTTCAACATTAGTGGGTTCGGACCTCCAGGGCGTGTTACCGCACCTTCATCCTGGCCATGGGTAGATCACTTGGTTTCGGGTCTACACCCAGCGACTGTCGCCCTGTTCGGACTCGATTTCTCTACGGCTCCCCTATTCGGTTAACCTCGCCACTGAATGTAAGTCGCTGACCCATTATACAAAAGGTACGCCGTCACCCCACGAAGAGGCTCCGACTGTTTGTATGCACACGGTTTCAGGATCTATTTCACTCCCCTCCCGGGGTTCTTTTCGCCTTTCCCTCACGGTACTGGTTCACTATCGGTCGATTACGAGTATTTAGCCTTGGAGGATGGTCCCCCCATGTTCAGACAGGATTTCTCGTGTCCCGCCCTACTTGTCGTATGCTTAGTACCACCGATCTGATTTCGTGTACGGGGCTATCACCCACTATGGCGCCGCTTTCCAGAGGCTTCCACTATCAGTCCGACTATCACATACAGGCTCATCCCATTTCGCTCGCCACTACTTTGGGAATCTCGGTTGATTTCTTTTCCTGCAGCTACTTAGATGTTTCAGTTCGCCGCGTTCGCTTTGCATGCCTATGTATTCAGCATGCAATGACCTAAAAGGCCGGGTTTCCCCATTCGGAAATCTGCGGATCAAAGCTCGTTTGCTAGCTCCCCGCAGCTTATCGCAAGCTACTACGTCCTTCATCGCCTGTAATCGCCAAGGCATCCACCATGTGCACTTATTCACTTGTCCCTATAACGTTGGCCTCTGCATGAGTTACAGAGATCGTCATAGATCAAGAGTACAACTATGTTTGCTTGATACAAATTACTACTACCCTAAGTGTGTGCTTTCGCACACGCTTAAAAAAACTTTACTTCTTCCAGATTGTTAAAGAACGAAAAAACAGTGATCTCGAAAAGATCAAACCTAAATCTCATCAGTCATTTACTGACGACTTACGTTTGAACTTTTTTGGTGGAGGATGACGGGATCGAACCGACGACCCCCTGCTTGCAAAGCAGGTGCTCTCCCAGCTGAGCTAATCCCCCATTTGAGGTCATGCTGAAACTTGGTAGGGCTGGTTGGACTCGAACCAACGACCCCCGCGTTATCAACACGGTGCTCTAACCAGCTGAGCTACAGCCCCGATAAAACTGTTCTTTACTTGTTCAACAGTCGATAAGCGTGGACGCTTGATGATGCAGCTTTCGCTGCCGGTGCTACTCTAGAAAGGAGGTGATCCAGCCGCACCTTCCGATACGGCTACCTTGTTACGACTTCACCCCAGTCACGAATCCTACCGTGGTAAGCGCCCTCCTTGCGGTTAAGCTACCTACTTCTGGTAAAACCCGCTCCCATGGTGTGACGGGCGGTGTGTACAAGACCCGGGAACGTATTCACCGCGGCATGCTGATCCGCGATTACTAGCGATTCCAACTTCACGTAGTCGAGTTGCAGACTACGATCCGGACTACGATACACTTTCTGGGATTAGCTCCCCCTCGCGGGTTGGCGGCCCTCTGTATGTACCATTGTATGACGTGTGAAGCCCTACCCATAAGGGCCATGAGGACTTGACGTCATCCCCACCTTCCTCCGGTTTGTCACCGGCAGTCTCATTAGAGTGCTCAACTGAATGTAGCAACTAATGACAAGGGTTGCGCTCGTTGCGGGACTTAACCCAACATCTCACGACACGAGCTGACGACAGCCATGCAGCACCTGTGTTACGGTTCTCTTTCGAGCACTGCCAAATCTCTTCGGCATTCCGTACATGTCAAGGGTAGGTAAGGTTTTTCGCGTTGCATCGAATTAATCCACATCATCCACCGCTTGTGCGGGTCCCCGTCAATTCCTTTGAGTTTTAATCTTGCGACCGTACTCCCCAGGCGGTCTACTTCACGCGTTAGCTGCGTTACCAAGTTAATTAAAACCCGACAACTAGTAGACATCGTTTAGGGCGTGGACTACCAGGGTATCTAATCCTGTTTGCTCCCCACGCTTTCGTGCATGAGCGTCAATCTTGACCCAGGGGGCTGCCTTCGCCATCGGTGTTCCTCCACATCTCTACGCATTTCACTGCTACACGTGGAATTCTACCCCCCCTCTGCCAGATTCTAGCCTTGCAGTCTCCAACGCAATTCCCAGGTTGAGCCCGGGGATTTCACGTCAGACTTACAAAACCGCCTGCGCACGCTTTACGCCCAGTAATTCCGATTAACGCTTGCACCCTACGTATTACCGCGGCTGCTGGCACGTAGTTAGCCGGTGCTTATTCTTCAGGTACCGTCATTAGCAAAGGATATTAGCCTCTACCGTTTCTTCCCTGACAAAAGAGCTTTACAACCCGAAGGCCTTCTTCACTCACGCGGCATTGCTGGATCAGGCTTGCGCCCATTGTCCAAAATTCCCCACTGCTGCCTCCCGTAGGAGTCTGGACCGTGTCTCAGTTCCAGTGTGGCTGGTCGTCCTCTCAGACCAGCTACTGATCGTCGCCTTGGTAGGCCTTTACCCTACCAACTAGCTAATCAGATATCGGCCGCTCCAAAAGCATAAGGCCCGAAGGTCCCCTACTTTCATCCGTGGATCGTATGCGGTATTAGCGTAACTTTCGCTACGTTATCCCCCACTTCTGGGTACGTTCCGATATATTACTCACCCGTTCGCCACTCGTCAGCGGAGCAAGCTCCCTGTTACCGTTCGACTTGCATGTGTAAAGCATGCCGCCAGCGTTCAATCTGAGCCAGGATCAAACTCTTCAGTTCAATCTCTGTTTGTTGACTCTTTCGAGTCATCCGCATTGCTGCGGAGTCGCTCACTCAAAATACTGACCGTCATCCCATTGCTGAGACAACGTTAATACTTTTTGTGAACATTTGATAATTTAAGTAATCAAGAACCGAAGTTCTTGGCACCTTCATCAAACGCCCACACTTATCGACTGTTAATTTTTAAAGAACTTTATTCGGTACTGCATCTCTGCTGTTTGCTTCGAATCGTTGTGTTCGTCAGCAGCAGAGGAAAGAGAGTATGAAGTGTTTTTCGTTTTCCGTCAACCCCTCATTTCGCTTCGTCTCAGATTTCTCTGCCGATATTGCTACCGTAACCACTTGATTACGTTAACATTTTTCGGCCATGCCGAAGCGGAGGCGAACTATAGCAAACCTTGAAGGGGTTCCGCAAGACCCGCTGGAAACATGTTTTCAGGCATTTCAGTCAGCCCTCAGTTTGCTGAAGTGTTTGCGTGCGCACGTAATACGCCCTCGCAAGGTATATTCCTTGGCTGATTGGCAAGACCCCTACCGTCTCGCGCTTGCTACGCACTCATGGAGAAATAATGAAGCCCACCGTCTTGCGCCGTACGGCGATCGCCGCCGTCTGCGCCTGCTGGCCCCTGGCGGTCCTCGCCGAAGAGATTCGCGACCCGATGAACGTGGTCGTGGTCAGCGGCACCCGCGCCGAGCACACGAGCTTCGACCTGCCGGCCGCGGTCGACGTGGTCGACGCGGCGCAGATCGGCGACACCCAGCTACGCGTCAACGCGTCCGAAGCCCTGGTCGCCGTACCGGGCATCGTGGTGCGCAATCGCGAGAACTATGCGCAAGACTTGCAGATCTCGTCGCGCGGCTTCGGCACCCGCTCCGCCTTCGGCGTGCGCGGCGTGCGCCTGGTGGCGGACGGCATCCCGGCCACCATGCCCGATGGCCAGGGCCAGGCCGCGACCTTCAACCTGGATCTCGCCGAGCGCATCGAAGTATTGCGCGGCCCGATGTCCGCCTTGTATGGCAACCACTCCGGCGGCGTGGTCCAGCTCTTTACACGCGAACCGACCGATACGCCCACGGTCGAAGCCAGCTTCACCGGCGGCAGCTATGGCCAGCGCAAGTTCGACACCAATGCCTCCGGCCGCAGCGGCGGCATCGGCTACCTGCTCGATGCCTCGCGCTTCGAGACCGACGGCTACCGCGACCACAGCGCCGCAACGCGCAAGCAGGCCTACGCCAAGCTGGTCGTCGAACCCTCGTCGACCAGCCGCCTGGTGCTGACCGCCAGCGGCCTGCGGCAGGACGACACGCAAGATCCGCTCGGCGTCACCTGGGCCACCTATCAGCGCGACCCGCGCGCGGGCGAGATCGACACCACCGATACGCAGACGCCCCAGCGCACGCTGGCCGATCGCTACGACACGCGCAAGAGCATCGACCACCAGCAGTTCGGCGCGACCTATGAACAGACGTTTGGCGCCGACCGCCTGCAGGTGACCGCCTACGGCGGCAACCGCCGCGTCATCCAGTACCAGTCGTTCTCGCGCGGCTTCCAGGCGCCGAGCAGCCACTCGGGCGGCGTGATCGACTTCGACCGCGACTTCTACGGCATCGACGCCAACTGGCGCGCGGTGCGCCAGGTCGCCGGCGGCACGATGCGCGCCACGGCCGGCCTGGAACTGGCGCGTTCGAAGGACGCGCGGCAGGGCTTCGAGAACTTCGTCGGCAATACCTTCGGCGTGAAGGGCAACCTGCGCCGCGACGAACAGAACGAAGTGACCAGCGTCGACCCTTACGTGCAGCTGGAATGGGAGCGCGACCGCTGGGTGCTGAGCGGCGGCGTGCGCCATAGCCGCGTGGACTTCGACGTCAAGGACCGCTATCTGTCCAACGGCGACGACAGTGGCGGCACCGACTTCCGCCACACGACGCCGCTGGTGGGCGTGCTGTATAAAGTCTCGCCGACCCTGAACGTGTATGCCAGCGCGGCGCGCGGCTTCGAGACGCCGACCATGAACGAATCGTTTTATTCGGGCACCGGCGGCGGCTTCAACTTCGCGCTCGAACCGGCCATCGGCACGCACCTGGAAGCGGGCGTGAAAGCCATGGTCGCCAGCGGCGTGCGCGTCAACGCCGCGGTGTTCCAGGTGAAGACGAAGGACGAGCTGGTCGTCGACGCCTCGTCCGGCGGACGCACCAGCTACCGCAACGCCAGCGCCACCCTGCGCCAGGGCGGCGAGCTGTCGGTGGACGCCGAACTCGGCGCCGGCTGGAATGCACGCCTGGCCCTGAGCATGCTGCACGCGGTGTACGACGAGGCCTTTGGCGCGGTGCCGACAGGCAGCCGCCTGCCCGGCCTGCCGAAGACCAGCTTCTACGGTGAATTCGGCTGGAAGGAAGCGGCTGGCCGCTACGGCGCGGCGCTCGAAACCGTCGCCAACAGCCGCGTGTACGCGGAAGACACCAATAGCGCCA
This sequence comes from Massilia oculi, assembly GCF_003143515.1. Lineage (NCBI taxonomy): Bacteria > Pseudomonadati > Pseudomonadota > Betaproteobacteria > Burkholderiales > Oxalobacteraceae > Massilia > Massilia oculi. Next base: position 2,207,509 of record NZ_CP029343.1, read on the forward strand.
CGCCGGCGCCTGGCTATGCGATCGTCAACGCCCGCGTGCAGGCGAGCCAGCAGCTGGGCGGTTGGAAACTGCGCCAGTTCGCGCGCCTGAACAACCTGTTCGACCGCGACTACGTCGGCTCCGTCATCGTGGGCGACACCAACCGGCGCTATTACGAAGCGGCCCCCGGCCGCAACTGGATCCTGGGCGTCAGCGCGCAGTACCAGTTCCAGTAATTGCGTCCTTGTCCAATGTCGGCGCCGCCGGCGCTGCCTGCGCCGGCGCGCCCGGGAACGCGACGTCGGGATACAGGCGCTCGAGCGTCGCCGTCACCGCCGGCACCAGTACCGCCTCGACCAGCCTGGTGGCGGCGCCCAGGTCCGGCGCTTCGCGCACCGCCTGCCACAGGCGATCGCCATGGATGCCGACGCCGTTCAGCGCCTGCTCGGCCTCGGCCTGCCAGAACGGCGGCGCCTCGCTCTCCACATAATTGCCTCGTCCTCGTCCGAAGTGCGCCACCGCCAGGTAGCGCAGCACGGCGCCCGTCAGCAGCGTCTGCAGGAAAGGATTGGCGAACTTGACGTTGGCCTGGTTGCGGTCCGTGCCCTGGTTGAAACCCCAGGCCGCGCCGGCCGCCGTGATGCCGCCGGCGATCGCGCCGATCAGCGCGCCGGCGCCCAGGGTCAGGCCGCCCGCCATCGCATCGGCCGACAAACCGGTGGCCGCGCCTGACACCACCGCGCCGAGCAGCCCGGCCTGCGCCTTGTCCACCGGCGCGCGCACCGCGAAGTTCTCGCGCACGCGTGCGTTCACGTTCACCGCTTGTCCGGGATCGATGCGGTACAGCGACAGCATGCGTGCGGTCGCATGGTTGATGCCGTCGTTCAGGCGCTGCACCAGCGCGGCCATCGCGAGATCCTGGCGCCGCTGCTCGTCCTTGCCGATGCCGACCGCTTTCAATGCGGTGCGCAGCATGCCGGTGCGTTCTTCGCCCAGCGGTTCGCTGTCGCGCGCCGCCGCCGCGATCTGCTCGGCGCTCATGTTCAGCGCGCTCGCATAGCGCACGCGGTTACGCTCGGCCCACGCGGCCAGCAGGCGCGCATAGGCGGGGCGCTTCTCTTCTTCGATCAGGCCCGCCACCGATTCATAGAACACGTGCTCATGCACCCAGCAGCGGGCGAAGGCGTCCAGCGGCAGCACTTCCTTCACCACCTGATACTGCGCGAGGTGCTGCTTCCAGCGCTTGGGTTCGGCCTGTTCCTCGTGTGCCGGACGCGGTGGGCCGACCTGGTTGAGCAGCACGACCACGGGCTTGCCGAGCCACTCGAGGATCTTCATCTCGGACGGCAAGTAGCCGGCATCCTGTGGCGATTCAGACGAGTTGACCAGATAGAGCACGACGTCCGCCTCTTCCCTGGCCGCGCGCAGCGCCTGCTGGCTGAGCCAGAACGGGCGGTCGCGGTAGCGGTCGAATACCTCGCGCAGGAACCAGCCGATCGGATTGCCGGCCAGCGCGAGACGCTTGTGCAGGCGCACCGAGTCGCCGAAGCCCGGCGTATCCCACAGCACGAGCGAGTCGCCCTCTTCGGTGCTCAGGAGCGGATAGCCCTCCGAGATCTGGGTCACGTGGGCGGCGTCGCGGATCTCGCCGACGTCCATCCCGACCAGGGTGCGCGCCAGCGTGGTCTTGCCGTTATTGGTGTGCGAGACCAGCGCGAACTGGATTTTTGCGGGCGTGATCATCGCAGCTCCGGCAAAGCGAGGCCCGCGCCCAGTTCAAGCGGGTGCTTGTCGGGCTGGAGCAGATTGACCACATGGGCCGATGTGCCGTGGAAGCTGCAGAACTGGCGCCACAGGGCGTGGCGTTCGGCGACGCGCTCGCTGCCCACCTGTTCGCCGATGCGCTCGAGCAGCGGCGACTCGTCGAGCAGCACGGCCACGCCGCGCGGCACCCGCTTGACCAGATAGTCGAGCAGCGCGCCGTGGTTTTCCTGCTCGGGCGTGGCGGCAAGGCTGAACAGCACCGTGGTCACGGTGATGCCGGCCTCCTTCAGGGTCGTGTCGCGCAAGGCGTCCTTGAGTTCGACGCCATAGCCGACCGGCGGCAGCAACTGCACCCGCGTCTGGCCGCCCAGGGCCGCGGCGGCGATCGCCCACAGGCCACGGTCACGCGGTTCGTCGAGCGTGTAGCTGTAGGGGATCACGCGCAACACGGCCGGGCTGCCGGCGCCGATGGTGTCGGCGAGCTTGCGGTAATAAGGCTGGTCGAGATCGATCGGGAAGTTGCGCTTCAGGTAGCGCGCACGCATGCCCGCGACCAGTGCCAGCACCAGGCGCGGCAGGATCACCAGCAGCAGCAAGGTCGCGCCGTACAGGTGGACCCAGCGATCCCCTACCGGCAAGCCGGCGGCGCCGCCGAAGCGCAGCTGCTCGATCTCGGCCAGCGTGAATCCCTGCAGGAATGGGAATACGGTCAGCGCCGGCGTGAACAGCCATGACAGCAGCGTGTGCACCTGCTGCGCATCGAGGAAGGTGCTCTCCCATCCGGTGACGTATTCGGTGAGCAGGCCGCGCGCATACAGCGAGGCGACGGCGCCGAGCGCGAAGCCGGCCGCCGCCAGGTGGAAGGTGCGGGCCAGGCGCGCGCGCGTGAGCGGCTCGCTCAGCACGGCCCAATCGGCCAGGTAGTGGGCGACGCCTTCAGCCAGTGCGGTGGGCAGCTTGCGCGGCGCGACCGCCTTGCCGACGCTCAGGCGGCGCAGCAACGGCGTGCCGCTCTTGCGCCGGCGCGCGGCGGGCACGATGGCCCAGACCAGCAGGCCGAGATAGACGAGCAGGTTCCAGCCGACGATCGCCAGCAGCGGCGCCGACAGAAGGTCGATGCGGTGCGGGTCGGCGATGCGGTCGAGCGCGGCGCCGAGCACGAAGGCGAGGAATGGCAACGCGATCCAGATGCCGCCCATGCCGGGAGCGCGCCGGGCAAAGGCGCCGAAGGCCGGCGTGCGTTCGCCGAGGCGCTTGAGGATCTGTTCCGCGCGCTGCTGCAGGAAGTGATGCTGGTTGACCGCCATATGGCTGTCGGCCGCCTGCCAGGCAGCGAGCTCGCGCGCGCTGCGGGTGGCGTACATGCGGTCGTCGTCGCTCAGGACCGTGTGCGCAACATCGGCATACTCGATCGAGCGCACCAGCACGACGTTGCGTGCGACCTGTTCGTTCATGCTTCTCCTATGGATGAAATGACAATGTCGTAAGAGGCATTGTGCACCAGATTCGCGTGGGTTGGCAGTGGCCTGGCGCACCATGTCCTTGAAGGCGATAACAAAAAACCCGGGCAAGGCCCGGGTCGGTGGTGTTCGTGGACGTTCAAGGTCCTGATGTGTCAGCCTTTGCGTTTGCTGTCGGAAACCGAAGACAATTGGTTTTGCTCCATGCCGCCACCGGATTGCCGCGACTCGCCGAGGCGGTCCTGCTCGCCGCGCGCCTGCATGCGCTGGGCCTGCTGCCGGGCGCTCCATCCGCCGGTCTGCGAACCGGCACCGGCGCGTTGGCCGCGTCCGGTCGAATCCGATTGCATGGATCCCGTGTTCCCTTTCGGGAACGGCGTGTCGAGCCCACCCGGCATCACGTAACCGGGCGCCCGGGACTGCAGGCTGCCCTCGGCAACCATCAAGGTTTTTGGTTTTGCGCTACCGCGTGCACGGTTGTCTCCGCCCTTGACCTTCTCTTTCGACTTCATCGCGATCCTCCGCTTTGCTGAACAAGAACTTCGATAATGCGCGTGCAAGGACGGGGGAAGTATCAGAGAACGTTTCGGTGGGCTGTGGGATTCGCCCTACGCCCTGGATGCAACTATCTTGCTGCCTTATATGCCTGGGGTCTGTTTCGCGATGATGTCCCTGATCGCGCCCACCACTTCGGCGGGGTTCTGGCGCTGCACCTGGTGATCGGAATCGAGGATGATCCTTTTCGCTTTCGGATACATGCCGTTCACGGACGCCCTGGTCTTCTGGTCTTTGTTGAAGGCGCCGAAATCCACGCCGACCGCGGTGGCGCCCTTCGGCTTGTTGATGAGTATGACGATCGGCTTGTCGTCGATGGGGTCCAGCGACAGCACCTGCTCGCTGGTCTGGTGAATGGCGTCGATTTCCTTGTTGACGGTGCTCGAGAAGAACAGCTGCTTGGCACCGCGAGTCCAGAATGGGAATTCATCGGATTTCTTGACGACACCGGGCTGGAGTGGATCGACCAGCACGAGGCCGCTGACTTCCTGGGGATAGCGCTTGGCGAACAGCTGCATGTACAAGCCACCGAGCGAGTGACCGACGAGGATGTATGGAGGCGCCAGGCCTTTTTGCTTCAGGGTTTGCCTGAGTTCCTCGACGATCGTTCCGCCATCGCGCGCCGTTCCGGTTTCCTGGCTGTTTCCGTAGCCAGGGCGGTTATAGGCGAAGATCGACGCATCCGGTGCCAGCGACTCGATGACCTTGTCCCATCCACTCACTGTTGCCCGCAAGCCGTTTTCGAAGACGATGCTGACGTGCGCATCCGGGTTCTTGATGGTCAGCGATTCGATCTGTCGGCCCGCGATCGTGTCGATGCTGGCTGCGGCGGGTGCGGCAGATACCCATCCCGACGTCGACAGGCAGCCTAGTAGAAAGAAGATAGAAAGGACGTTGTTGCGAGCGGATTTCGATTGTGGGGACATGGGATTGGAATCGCTCGAGTTTGGATAGCTCCATTCTTTCACGACACCCGATCTGTCTTGTCGGGTAAGCGATGAACCGCGTATTGGCCCGACAGATTGGCGAAAGCGCGATCTGGACTGCAAGCCAGAATGCAAAAAACCCCGCTCAGAGCATTTCTGAGCGGGGTTTTTCTATATAACTAGCCTGACGATAACCTACTTTCACACTGGTTGCAGCACTATCATCGGCGCAAAGTCGTTTCACGGTCCTGTTCGGGATGGGAAGGGGTGGGACCGACTTGCTATGGTCATCAGGCATGACTTGTACGAGCAGTCGCGACAGTTCGCGCCTGCTCTGAATCTGGAAGAAGTATTGTTGGGTTGTAGCTTTGTATCGAGCAGTTGTACTCCAACCTCGGACTACCAAGGTTATAGGGACAAGCCGTACGGGCAATTAGTACTGGTTAGCTTAATGCATTACTGCACTTCCACACCCAGCCTATCAACGTCCTGGTCTCGAACGACCCTTCAAGGAGCTCAAGGCTCCGGGAAATCTCATCTCAAGGCAAGTTTCCCGCTTAGATGCTTTCAGCGGTTATCTCTTCCGAACTTAGCTACCCGGCAATGCCACTGGCGTGACAACCGGTACACCAGAGGTTCGTCCACTCCGGTCCTCTCGTACTAGGAGCAGCCCCCTTCAAATTTCCAACGCCCACGGCAGATAGGGACCAAACTGTCTCACGACGTTTTAAACCCAGCTCACGTACCACTTTAAATGGCGAACAGCCATACCCTTGGGACCGGCTACAGCCCCAGGATGTGATGAGCCGACATCGAGGTGCCAAACTCCCCCGTCGATATGAACTCTTGGGAGGAATCAGCCTGTTATCCCCAGAGTACCTTTTATCCGTTGAGCGATGGCCCTTCCATACAGAACCACCGGATCACTATGTCCTACTTTCGTACCTGCTCGACTTGTCGGTCTCGCAGTTAAGCACGCTTATGCCATTGCACTATTAGCACGATGTCCGACCGTACCTAGCGTACCTTCGAACTCCTCCGTTACACTTTAGGAGGAGACCGCCCCAGTCAAACTGCCTACCATGCACTGTCCCCGATCCGGATAACGGACCAAGGTTAGAACCTCAAATGAACCAGGGTGGTATTTCAAGGATGGCTCCACGAGAACTGGCGTCCCCGCTTCAAAGCCTCCCACCTATCCTACACAGATTGATTCAAAGTCCAATGCAAAGCTACAGTAAAGGTTCATGGGGTCTTTCCGTCTAGCCGCGGGTAGATTGCATCATCACAAACATTTCAACTTCGCTGAGTCTCGGGAGGAGACAGTGTGGCCATCGTTACGCCATTCGTGCAGGTCGGAACTTACCCGACAAGGAATTTCGCTACCTTAGGACCGTTATAGTTACGGCCGCCGTTTACTGGGACTTCAATCAAGAGCTTGCACCCCATCATTTAATCTTCCAGCACCGGGCAGGCGTCACACCCTATACGTCCACTTTCGTGTTTGCAGAGTGCTGTGTTTTTATTAAACAGTCGCAGCCACCATTTTATTGCAACCCTTTGGCCCTCATGGAGTAAACCAATCAAGCTACTAGGGCGTACCTTATCCCGAAGTTACGGTACCAATTTGCCGAGTTCCTTCTCCCGAGTTCTCTCAAGCGCCTTAGAATACTCATCTCGCCCACCTGTGTCGGTTTGCGGTACGGTCTCGTATGACTGAAGCTTAGAGGCTTTTCTTGGAACCACTTCCGATTGCTTCGTCGCACATGGCAACTCGTCTCGACCCCTTGAATTACGTGCCCGGATTTGCCTAAGCACCTTCTATGAGTCAAAAACTGACTATTCCAACAGTCAGACAACCTTCCGCGATCCGTCCCCCCATCGCATCATACGACGGTGCAGGAATATTAACCTGCTTCCCATCAGCTACGCATCTCTGCCTCGCCTTAGGGGCCGACTCACCCTGCTCCGATGAACGTTGAACAGGAAACCTTGGGCTTACGGCGTGCGGGCTTTTCACCCGCATTATCGCTACTCATGTCAGCATTCGCACTTCTGATACCTCCAGCATCCTTTACAAGACACCTTCGCAGGCTTACAGAACGCTCTCCTACCATATCCTTACGGATATCCGCAGCTTCGGTGACTGGCTTAGCCCCGTTACATCTTCCGCGCAGGACGACTCGATCAGTGAGCTATTACGCTTTCTTTAAATGGTGGCTGCTTCTAAGCCAACATCCTGACTGTTTTAGCCTTCCCACTTCGTTTTCCACTTAGCCAATCTTTGGGACCTTAGCTGGCGGTCTGGGTTGTTTCCCTCTTGACACCGGACGTTAGCACCCGATGTCTGTCTCCCAAGCTCGCACTCATCGGTATTCGGAGTTTGCAATGGTTTGGTAAGTCGCAATGACCCCCTAGCCATAACAGTGCTCTACCCCCGATGGTGATACTTGAGGCACTACCTAAATAGTTTTCGGAGAGAACCAGCTATTTCCAAGTTTGTTTAGCCTTTCACCCCTACCCACAGCTCATCCCCTAATTTTTCAACATTAGTGGGTTCGGACCTCCAGGGCGTGTTACCGCACCTTCATCCTGGCCATGGGTAGATCACTTGGTTTCGGGTCTACACCCAGCGACTGTCGCCCTGTTCGGACTCGATTTCTCTACGGCTCCCCTATCCGGTTAACCTCGCCACTGAATGTAAGTCGCTGACCCATTATACAAAAGGTACGCCGTCACCCCACGAAGAGGCTCCGACTGTTTGTATGCACACGGTTTCAGGATCTATTTCACTCCCCTCCCGGGGTTCTTTTCGCCTTTCCCTCACGGTACTGGTTCACTATCGGTCGATTACGAGTATTTAGCCTTGGAGGATGGTCCCCCCATGTTCAGACAGGATTTCTCGTGTCCCGCCCTACTTGTCGTATGCTTAGTACCACCGGTCTGATTTCGTGTACGGGGCTATCACCCACTATGGCGCCACTTTCCAGAGGCTTCCACTATCAGTCCGACTATCACATACAGGCTCATCCCATTTCGCTCGCCACTACTTTGGGAATCTCGGTTGATTTCTTTTCCTGCAGCTACTTAGATGTTTCAGTTCGCCGCGTTCGCTTTGCATACCTATGTATTCAGTATGCAATGACCTAAAAGGCCGGGTTTCCCCATTCGGAAATCTGCGGATCAAAGCTCGTTTGCTAGCTCCCCGCAGCTTATCGCAAGCTACTACGTCCTTCATCGCCTGTAATCGCCAAGGCATCCACCATGTGCACTTATTCACTTGTCCCTATAACGTTGGCCTCTGCATGAGTTACAGAGATCGTCACAGGATTCAAGAGTACAACTATGTTTGCTTGATACAAATTACTACTACCCTAAGTGTGTGCTTTCGCACACGCTTAAAAAAACTTTACTTCTTCCAGATTGTTAAAGAACGAAAAAACAGTGATCGCTAAAAGATCAAACCTAAGCTACTGAGCTTACGTTTGAACTTTCAAACCAGGTCAATGGTGGAGGATGACGGGATCGAACCGACGACCCCCTGCTTGCAAAGCAGGTGCTCTCCCAGCTGAGCTAATCCCCCGAGAAACGTGGTAGGGCTGGTTGGACTCGAACCAACGACCCCCGCGTTATCAACACGGTGCTCTAACCAGCTGAGCTACAGCCCCGATAAAACTGTTCTTTACTTGTTCAACAGTCGATAAGCGTGGACGCTTGATGATGCAGCTTTCGCCGCCGGTGCTACTCTAGAAAGGAGGTGATCCAGCCGCACCTTCCGATACGGCTACCTTGTTACGACTTCACCCCAGTCACGAATCCTACCGTGGTAAGCGCCCTCCTTGCGGTTAAGCTACCTACTTCTGGTAAAACCCGCTCCCATGGTGTGACGGGCGGTGTGTACAAGACCCGGGAACGTATTCACCGCGGCATGCTGATCCGCGATTACTAGCGATTCCAACTTCACGTAGTCGAGTTGCAGACTACGATCCGGACTACGATACACTTTCTGGGATTAGCTCCCCCTCGCGGGTTGGCGGCCCTCTGTATGTACCATTGTATGACGTGTGAAGCCCTACCCATAAGGGCCATGAGGACTTGACGTCATCCCCACCTTCCTCCGGTTTGTCACCGGCAGTCTCATTAGAGTGCTCAACTGAATGTAGCAACTAATGACAAGGGTTGCGCTCGTTGCGGGACTTAACCCAACATCTCACGACACGAGCTGACGACAGCCATGCAGCACCTGTGTTACGGTTCTCTTTCGAGCACAACCAAATCTCTTCGGTCTTCCGTACATGTCAAGGGTAGGTAAGGTTTTTCGCGTTGCATCGAATTAATCCACATCATCCACCGCTTGTGCGGGTCCCCGTCAATTCCTTTGAGTTTTAATCTTGCGACCGTACTCCCCAGGCGGTCTACTTCACGCGTTAGCTGCGTTACCAAGTTAATTAAAACCCGACAACTAGTAGACATCGTTTAGGGCGTGGACTACCAGGGTATCTAATCCTGTTTGCTCCCCACGCTTTCGTGCATGAGCGTCAATCTTGACCCAGGGGGCTGCCTTCGCCATCGGTGTTCCTCCACATCTCTACGCATTTCACTGCTACACGTGGAATTCTACCCCCCTCTGCCAGATTCTAGCCTTGCAGTCTCCAACGCAATTCCCAGGTTGAGCCCGGGGATTTCACGTCAGACTTACAAAACCGCCTGCGCACGCTTTACGCCCAGTAATTCCGATTAACGCTTGCACCCTACGTATTACCGCGGCTGCTGGCACGTAGTTAGCCGGTGCTTATTCTTCAGGTACCGTCATTAGCAAAGGATATTAGCCTCTACCGTTTCTTCCCTGACAAAAGAGCTTTACAACCCGAAGGCCTTCTTCACTCACGCGGCATTGCTGGATCAGGCTTGCGCCCATTGTCCAAAATTCCCCACTGCTGCCTCCCGTAGGAGTCTGGACCGTGTCTCAGTTCCAGTGTGGCTGGTCGTCCTCTCAGACCAGCTACTGATCGTCGCCTTGGTAGGCCTTTACCCTACCAACTAGCTAATCAGATATCGGCCGCTCCAAAAGCATAAGGCCCGAAGGTCCCCTACTTTCATCCGTGGATCGTATGCGGTATTAGCGTAACTTTCGCTACGTTATCCCCCACTTCTGGGTACGTTCCGATATATTACTCACCCGTTCGCCACTCGTCAGCGGAGCAAGCTCCCTGTTACCGTTCGACTTGCATGTGTAAAGCATGCCGCCAGCGTTCAATCTGAGCCAGGATCAAACTCTTCAGTTCAATCTCTGTTTGTTGACTCTTTCGAGTCACTCGCTATTGCTAGCGAGGTCGCTCACTCAAAATACTGACCGTTACTTCATTGCTGAAGCAACGTTAATACTTTTTGTGAACATTTGATAATTTAAGTAATCAAGAACCGAAGCTCTTGGCACCCTCATCAAACGCCCACACTTATCGACTGTTAATTTTTAAAGATCAGAATTCGGTGCTGCTTTCTGCATTTTGCTTCGAAGCGTTGTGTTCGTCAGCAGCAGAGAGGCGAGAGTATGAAGTGTTTCTCATTTTTCGTCAACCCCTTTTTTCTCTTCGCTTTCGCTACCGTGAGGTGGCGTCTGCGTCGAGGAGCGAGACTATAGCAAGCCGAAGGCCGGCTTGCAAGGTTTACGATTGTGATATCTTAGCCGCCGCATTCAGCGACCTTCTCTTACAGACCCCTATATGATTCCTAAGATCGCCCCTATCGCCGACGCCGCCCTCTCCCAGTCCCTGGCGGACGCCATCAATAACAAGACCAAGCCGCTCGGAAGCCTGGGGCGACTGGAATCGCTTGCCGGCCAGCTGGGCCTGATACAACGCTCAACCAGGATCACCATCGCCCAGCCCGCGATCCTGGTATTCGCCGCCGACCACGGCGTCGTGGCCGAAGGCATCTCCGCCTTCCCCCAAGACGTCACCTGGCAAATGGTCGAGAACTTCCTGGGCAACGGCGCCGCCATCAATGTGTTCGCGCGCCAGAATGGCTGCGCGCTGCACGTGGTCGACGCCGGCGTGAACCACGATTTCGGTGACCGCGCGGGCCTCGTGCATCGCAAGGTCGCCAACGGCACCCGCAACTTCGCGCTCGAACCCGCCATGACGGCGCAAGAGTGCGCAACGGCGCTCGAACACGGCATGGCGCTGGTGCGCGACCTGCCCGGCACCGTGGTCGGCTTCGGCGAGATGGGCATTGGTAACACGACCTCCGCCGCGGCCCTCATGCACAAGCTGACAGGGCGGCCGCTGGCGCGCTGCGTCGGCGCCGGCACCGGCCTCACGCCGGACGGCGTCCGCCACAAGGCCGACGTCGTTGCGGCGAGCGTGGCCCTTCACGCCCACGCCGTCCAGCCGCTCGAGGTGCTGGCCACCTTCGGCGGCTTCGAGATCGCGATGATGACCGGCGCCATGCTCAAGGCGGCCGAGCTGCGCAAGGTGCTGCTGATCGACGGCTTCATCGTCAGCAGCGCGCTGCTGGTGGCGGCGCGCCTGCAGCCGGACATCCTCGACTACTGCGTGTTCTCGCACTGCTCGGGTGAGCATGGCCACGCCCTGCTGCTCGAGGAGCTCGGCGCCCGCCCGCTGCTCGACCTCGGCCTGCGCCTGGGCGAAGGCACCGGCAGCGCGCTCGCCCTACCCCTGCTGCACGCCAGCGCCAACTTCCTGAACGAGATGGCCACCTTCGCCTCGGCGCAAGTCAGCGAACGCTCGGCATGACGCACCAGCTGCGCCTGTTCTTCATCGCGCTGCAATTCTTCACGCGGCTGCCGATTCCGCGCTGGGTGGGCTTCGAACCGGCCTGGCTGAACCACGCGTCGCGCTACTTCCCGCTGGTGGGCGTGGTGGTGGGCGCCATCGGTGCGGCGGTCTATCTAGTGGCCGCGCAGTGGTTGCCGGCGGCGGTGGCGGCCGTGCTGTCCACCGCCGCGACGATCTACGTTACCGGCGCATTCCATGAAGACGGCTTCGCCGATACCTGCGATGGCCTGGGCGGCGGCATGACCAAGGAACGCGCGCTCGAGATCATGAAGGATTCGCGCGTCGGCGCCTACGGCGCGATCGGCATCGTGTGCATGCTCGGCGCGAAGCTGGCCGCAGTTGCCAGCCTGCCGCCGGCCAGCGCCATCGCCGCCCTGCTGCTGGCCCACCCGCTCTCGCGACTGGCCGCCACGTCCCTGATCTGGCAGATGGAATACGCCCGCGCCGAGGGCAAGGCCAAGCCGCTGGCGGTACGCATGAGCGACCGGGAATTCGGCATCGCCACGCTCACCGTGATGCTGCCCGCGCTTGTCCTGCTGGCCTTCGGCTTGCTCGACCTGGCCGCAATCGTCGCCTCGGTGCTGGCGGCCATGCTGGCCACGCGCTGGCTGGCGCGCAAGTTCACGCGCCGGCTCGGCGGCTATACGGGCGACTGCCTCGGCGCCGTGCAGCAGCTGGCCGAGGTAGCCATCTATATCGCGGTACTCGCCACGCTCGGCCGCGGCGCGCTGGCCTGATGCGTATTTACCTGGTGCGCCATCCACGGCCCGAGGTGCCGGCCGGGCACTGCTACGGCCGCAGCGACCTCACGGCGAGCGAAGCCGACGTCGAACGGGTGCTGACAGCATTGGCGAACCAGGGACTGCCCGGCGCGATGCCGGTCTACGCCAGTCCACTCGCCCGCAGCGCCGTCCTGGCGCAGCGGCTCTCGCCAGCGCCAGCCTTCGACGTGCGCCTGGCCGAGATGGACTTCGGCGCCTGGGAAATGCGCAGCTGGGACGACATCCCCCGCAGCGAGATCGACGACTGGAGCGCCGACCTGCTGCACTACCATCCCGGCGGCGGCGAAAGCGTGATGGACGTGGCTGCGCGCGTGGCCGGTTTCGATGCCGACATGCGACGCGAAGGACATGCGCAGGCCCTGATCATCTGCCACGCCGGCACCATGCGACTGCTGCATTCGTTGCACCTCGGCGGCACCCTGGTCGAGGCCGCGCTGCGCGCCGCCCAGGCGCCACACCGGATCGACTACGGTGAAGTGATGATGCTGGAAACCTGACAACACCTCCGACGACACCTTATAATGAGGGCGTTTTGGTGCTCGCGCCTGCGTTCGCAGTCGCAGTTAAACGGGAAACACGAAGCTCTATTCAAGGGCCAACGTGTGCTGCCCCCGCAACGGTAAGCAAGTGCCGCATGCTCTCCCCGAGCCATGCGGCAAACCGTCCCCTCATACCACTGTGCGCATGCATGGGAAGGTCGGACGGCCATACTTGTCAGCCCGGATACCGGCCAAAAGGTGGCGTCGCCTCGTGCGATGCCGTTCAATCTGGCCTACGGGGACGTCGGCTGGTTGTCCTTTATAAGAAACAGTTCATGAATTTTCCAGTAACCCGGCAAGCCGCCGCGGTCTCGCTCGCCCTCGCCGTCATCTCGTCCGCCGCTTTCGCTGACGCACCTTCACCTGCTCCTTCGCCGGACGCCATTCCGGCAGCCGACACCGTCGTCGTCACCGCTACCCGCACCGCCCAGCGCGCCGCCGACGTCATCGCCGACACCACCGTCATCGATGCCGGGGAAATCGCGCGCTCGGGCGCCGGCTCGGTGGCCGACATCCTGCGCCGCCAGCGCGGCATCGAGATCTCGCGCAACGGCGCGGCCGGCACCACTACCAGTGTCTTCATTCGCGGCGCCAACGCCAACCAGTCCGTGGTCCTGGTCGACGGCGTGCGCTTCGGTTCGGCGACCACCGGCACGGCCAGCTGGAACGCCATCCCGCTGGGCGCCATCGACCGCATCGAGATCGTCTACGGTCCGCTCAGCACCCTGTATGGCGCCGACGCCATCGCCGGCGTGATCCAGATCTTCACCCGCGAGGGCGAAGGCGCCCCGGTCGTCACCGGTTCGCTCGGCGTGGGCAGCAACGCCACCCGCCAGGCGGACGCCGGCATCTACGGCAGCAGCGGCGGCCCGAACGCCGTCAGCTATGCGTTCGGCGCCGGCTACGAGGATTCGGACGGCTTCTCGTCCACCCGCCCGGGCGCCTCGGGCTACAATCCTGACGAAGACGGCTACCGCCGCCGCAACGCCAACGGCCGCGTGACGATGGCGCTCGCGCCAGGCCACGAGATCGGCGCCCAGTTCCTGGTCAGCCGCCTGTTCAGCCAGTACGACAGCGGCACCGCCAACTACGACGTCCACAGCGACAACGACCTGAATACCGCCGCGGTCTTCATGCGCAACCAGATCCTGCCAAACTGGCACAGCACGCTGCAGTACGCGCGCTCGGAGGACAAGTCGGGCAACTTCACCAACGCGACGCCGTCCGGCGCCAGCCAGATCGACACCCAGCAGGACGAGTTCAGCTGGCAGAACGACATCGCCATCGGCCGCGACACGCTGCAACTGCTGTACACGCACCGCAAGGAAGAAGTGCCGTCGATGCGCCGCTCGCGCATCACCAATTCGTATGCGGCCGCCTACTCGGCCAAGCGCGGCCAGCACCTGATCGACGTCAGCGCGCGCCACGACCGCTCGGTCTACGGCAGCAAGAACACTGGCGCCGCCGGCTATGGCTACGACTTCGGCAACGGCCTGCGCGCCACCGCCAGCGTCGGCACGAGTTTCCGCGCCCCGACCTTCAACGAGCTGTACTTCCCCGGCTACGGCCTGGAAACCAACAAGCCCGAGAAAGGCCGCAACCGCGAAGTGGGCCTGCGCTACGACGGCAACGGCTACCAGCTGGATGCGACCTACTTCCACAACCGCCTGACCGACATGATCGTGTCGAGCACCCCGTGCCCGGACGGCATCAACCGCAGCTGCGCCTACAACGTCAACGAAGGCCTGCTCGAAGGCTTCTCGCTGGCCGGCAGCACCCGCCTGATGGGCGTCGACCTGCGCGCCAGCCTCGACTGGCAGGATCCGCGCGACGAGACCACCGGCAAGCAGCTGCAGCGCCGTGCGAAGAAGCACGCCAGCTTCGGCGCCGACTACACGATGGGCACGCTCAAGGCCGGCGCCGAGCTGACGGTATCGGGCGAGCGCTTCGACGACGCCGCCAACAACCGTCGCCTCGGCGGCTACGGGCTGCTCAACCTGTACACGACCTGGCAGTTCACGCCCGACTGGTCGCTGCTGATGCGACTGGACAACGTCGCCGACAAGCAGTACGAGATCGCGCGTAACTACGGCACCAGCGGCCGCACCTGGTTTGCTGCCCTGCGCTACGGCATCCATTAAGCTATAACCCCCTGCCCGCGGCAACCAGGCCGCGGGCAACCGATCAATCGACAGGGCCAGCATGCAAGCATCCGTCCCGCCGCTACATCAGCGCGCCACGCTCATCGTTGGCGCCATGCTGGCGTTTTCCATTGCCACCCTGCTGTTCGCGGGCATGACCGGTTCGATCCGGGTGCCGCTCGACGAGATTCCCGACGCCCTGCGCCAGCTCGCGAGCGGCCAGCCCGATTCGCTCTCCGCTTCCCTGCTCGAGCTGCGCGCCAGCCGCGCGCTGGTGGCGTTCGCGACCGGCGGCGCGCTGGCCCTGGCCGGCCTCATGATGCAGGCGCTGCTGCGCAATCCCCTGGCCGATCCGTATGTGCTGGGCGTCTCGTCCGGCGCCTCGGTCGGCGCCCTGCTGGCGCTGCTGCTGATGGCCTCGACACTGATGGTTGATGCCGCCGCGCTGGCCGGCGCCATCGGCGTCGCCATGCTGCTGTATCTGCTGGCCCGGCGCGACCTTCGCAGTGGCCAGGCGGCCGAGGGCGGTGCCTCGATGCTGTTGCTGACCGGCGTGATCGTCTCGGCCCTGTGCGGCTCGGTGGTCACGCTGATGCTGTCGATCGCGCCCGAGGGGCGCTTGCGCAGCATGATCTTCTGGCTGATCGGCGACCTGGCCGGCGCGCCGCTGCGCCTGGCGCCCTGGCTGGTGCTGGCCGGCTGCCTGCTGTTCGCCATGCGCAATGCGCGCGCCATGAACATGGTCGCGCTGCACGCAGAGAATGCGGTGACGCTGGGCGTGCGCGTCGGCGCGCTGCGCAAAGGCCTGTTCTTCGTCTCGGCCCTGCTCACCGCGAGCGCGGTCACCAGCGCCGGCTCGATCGGCTTCGTCGGGCTGATCGTGCCGCATGCCTGCCGCTTCGCCTTCGGGCCCGACCACCGGGTGCTGATCCCGGCCGTGGTGCTGGCAGGCGGCGCCTTCCTGGTGCTGTGCGATACGCTGGCACGCACCATCATCGCGCCGCAGCAGCTGCCGGTCGGCGCCATCACGGCGATGATCGGCGCGCCGGTCTTCCTCTACCAGTTGCACCGCCTGCGCAAATGAACTCGATCTCCACCCACGACCTGCTGCTGTCCATCGGCCAGCGCACCCTGGTGCGGGACCTCGACTGGACCGCGCGCGCCGGCGAATGCTGGAGCATCATCGGCCGCAACGGCGCCGGCAAGAGCACCTTGCTGCGCACGCTGGCCGGGCTGCAGCAGCCGAACGGCGGATCGGTACACGTCAACGGCCGCGCCATGGCGGCCTGGCCGCTGACCGAACTGGCGCGCGAGCGCGCCTTCCTGGCCCAGTCGCGCCACGACGCGTTTGCCTATACCGTGCTGGAAAGCGTGCTGTCGGCGCGCCACCCTTACCACGCCAACCGCTACTGGGAGGGCAGCGACGACCATCAGGCTGCTCTGATGGCCCTGGCGTCGATGGAAGTGGACGACCTGGCCGCGCGCGACGTGCGCACCCTGTCCGGCGGCGAGCGCCAGCGCGTGGCGATCGCCGCCCTGCTGGCGCAGCAGACGCCGCTGCTGCTGCTCGACGAGCCGGCCAATGCGCTCGACCTGGCGCACCAGGTGAGCGTGATGGGCCTGCTGGCCCGCCTGTGCCGCGAGCAGGGCCGGACCGTGGTCATGATCGGCCACGACCTCAACCTGGCCAGTCGCATTTCTACCCACGCGCTGCTACTGATGGGCGACGGCCGCTGGACGGCCGGCGCCAACGACCAGATCATGCGCCCGGCGCTGCTGGGCGACTACCTCGGCCATCCGATCGACATGATCGAACACGAAGGCCGCCGCATCTTCATCCCCAAGGAGGGCCCCGCATGACCGACATGACTCCAGAACAGACCGCCGCCCTGAACGAACGCCACCGCGCCCGCATGGAGCGCAAAAAGGCGGTCATCGACGCAAAAATCGCCTCGGCCGACAAGGAAATCGGCATCGTCATCGTCAATACCGGCAACGGCAAGGGCAAGAGCTCGAGCGCCTTCGGGATGGTGGCGCGCGCGCTCGGCCACGGCATGAAGGTGGGCGTGGTCCAGTTCATCAAGGGCGCCCTGTCGACCGGCGAAGAAACCTTCCTGCGCCGCTTCCCCGACGAAGTGAGCTTCCATGCGATGGGCGAAGGCTATACCTGGGAAACGCAGAACCGCGAGCGCGACATCGCCAAGGCCGAGGAGGCCTGGGTGCTGGCCCGGCAGTTCCTGTCCGATCCCGCGATCGGCATGGTGGTGCTGGATGAACTGAACATCGCCCTGAAATACAAATACCTCGACGTGCACACCGTGATCGCCGACCTGCTCGACCGGCCGGTGATGCAGCACGTGGTGATCACCGGCCGCGGCGCGCCGCCGGAACTGATCGCGGTGGCCGATACCGTCACCGAGATGAACGTGGTCAAGCACGCGTTCAAGGCCGGCATCGCGGCCCAGGCGGGGACCGAATGGTGACGGGCGCCCGCATCGTCCTGGTGGCCGCGATGTCGTCCGGCCAGGGCAAGACGACGGTAACGGCCGCGCTGGCGCGGCGGCTGGTCCGCATGGGCAAGCGCGTGCGGGTGTTCAAGTGCGGCCCCGATTTCATCGACCCGATGCTGCTCGAACGCGCCTGCGGCGCGCCGGTCCACAACCTCGACCTGTGGATGGTGGGCGTCGATGCCTGCCGCCAGCGCCTGACCGCTGCCGCGCATGAGGCGGACGCGATCCTGGTCGAGGGCGTGATGGGCCTGTACGACGGATCTCCCTCGGCGGCGGACCTGTCGCGCGAGTTCGGGATTCCGGTGCTGGCGGTGCTGGACGCCTCGGCGATGGCGCAGACTGCCGGCGCGGTGGCGCAGGGCCTGCGCGACTACGGCCCCGTCGAGATGGCCGGCGTGATCGCCAACCGCGTCGCCAGCAGCGGCCATGCGGCGATGGTGAAGGAATCGCTGCGCGACATCCCGCTGATCGGCACCCTGGCGCGCCAGGACGAGCCGCTGCCCGAGCGTCACCTGGGCCTGGTCGTGCCGGGCGAGGTCGAGGAGCTGGACCGCATCCTGGATGCGCTGGCCGACAGCATCGATTTCGATGAGGCGGCGTGGGATGCGCTGCCTGTCATGAGTCCTGGTTCTACCGTACCGGCGCCGGTGGCGCCATTACTGGCGGGACGCACGATCGCCATCGCACGCGATCCGGCATTCGTCTTCGTCTACCCGGCGAATATCGACCTGCTCGAGCAGCTCGGTGCGCACATCAGGTATTTCGCGCCGCTGTCCGACGAGGCGGTGCCGGAGGACGCCGACGCAGTGTATCTGCCGGGCGGTTATCCCGAGCTGCACGGCGCCCAGCTGCAGGCCGCCCGGCGCTGGCGCGACTCGATCCGTGATGTGCACGCGCGTGGCGTGCCGATCGTCGCCGAATGCGGCGGCATGATGGCGCTTGCCGATGGTTTGACCGACGGCGAAGGGCGCCGCTTCGAGATGGCCGGGCTGCTCGCCGGCGAAGTCAGGATGCAGAAGCGCCTGGGGGGACTGGGCATGCATGCGATGCCGACGCCGCAGGGCGATATCCGCGGCCATACCTTCCACTATTCATTGCTGGATTCTCCGGTGACGCCACAGGACTACACAGTGAAGCAAAGGACCGGCACGCGAGGCGAAGCCGCCTACCGGGTCGGCTCGCTGTTCGCGTCCTACTTCCACGGCTACTTCCCGTCCAATCCGCGCGCGGTGGCGGTCCTGTTCGGAGCGCAGCCGTGAGCGTGACCCTGGTCTTTGGCGGGGCGCGCTCGGGCAAGAGCGCCTACGCCGAACGCATCGCGCGCGAATCGGGCAAGGAGGTCGTCTATATCGCCACCTCGCGCGCCGGCGACGGCGAGATGGCCGCGCGCATCGCCCATCACCGCGAGCGGCGCCCGGCCGAGTGGCGAACGGTCGAAGAAGAACTGGCGCTGGCGCAGGCGCTATGCGACTGGTGCGCGCCGCAGCGCCTGGTGATGGTCGACTGCCTGACGCTCTGGCTCAGCAACCTGATGTTCTGCGACGGCCGCGACTATCCCGAGGTGGGCGCGGTCGATTTGCCGGCATGCTTCCACCATGAGCGCACGGCGCTGCTCGACCAGCTGAACGAGGGGCTGCCCGGCGACCTGATCCTGGTGTCGAACGAAGTCGGCATGGGCATCGTGCCCTGGGGCGCGATCTCGCGCAGCTTCGCCGATGAAGCCGGCCGCCTGAACCAGGCGGTGGCGGCGCGCGCCGATCGCGCCGTGCTGGTGGCGGCCGGCCTGCCGCTTGTCCTGAAAGGTCCCCAGTGCTGACTGGCCTGTCGCTCTCCACCATCGCGATGTTGCTCGTCGTCGGCATCGCGCTCGACCTGCTGCTGGGCGAGACCCGGCGCTGGCATCCGCTGGTCGGCTTCGGCAAGCTGGTCAACTTGGTCGAACGCAGTCTCAATCGTGGGCAGTCGCGCCTGGTGCGCGGATGCCTGGCATGGACGCTTGCCGTCCTGCCACTGAGCCTGCTGTTCCTGGCGCTGACCGACCTCGCCGGCCTGTGGCTGCATGCGGTGCTGCTCTATGTCTGTATCGGCCTGCGCAGCTTGCGCGACCATACGCTGCCGATCCATTCGGCGCTGTGCGCCGGCGACCTGGCGCAGGCGCGTGCGCTCACGGCGCGCATCGTCAGCCGCGACACGGCGCACGCCGACGAATCCGACCTGGCCAAGGCCAGCGCCGAATCGCTGCTCGAGAACGGCAACGACGCCGTGTTCGGCACGCTGTTCTGGTTCATCCTGCTGGGCGGGCCGGGCGCGGTGCTGTTCCGCCTGGCGAACACGCTCGATGCGATGTGGGGATATCGCAGCGAACGCTTCAACCTGTTCGGCCGCTGCGCGGCGCGCATCGACGATGCATTGAACTATGTACCGGCGCGCCTGACCGCGCTGTCGTACGTACTGCTGGCGGGCAGCGGCCGCGCGCGCGCCTGGCAATGCTGGCGCACCCAGGCCCCGGCCTGGAGCAGCCCGAACGCCGGGCCGGTGATGGCCAGCGGCGCCGGCGCCCTGGGCGTGTCGCTGGGTGGCGCCGCCGTCTACGATGGCGAAGTCGAACAGCGGCCGCCACTGGGTCTTGGGCCTGCGGCCTGCGCGAGCGACATCCTGCGCGCCTGGCGGTTGGTGCTGCGCACGACATTGTTGTGGGCCGGGGTGGTCTGCCTGATGGCTGTCGGAGCGTCATATGCTTGAACACGGCGGCAATCTGCGCGACGCGGCGCGTCACTATGGCCGCGACGACTGGGTCGACCTGTCGACCGGTATCAACCCGCATGGCTATCCGGCGCCGGCGCCGTCGAGCGCGGCCTGGCAACGCCTGCCGGAGCCAGATCCTGCATTCCTTGCGGCAGCCTGCGCCTATTACGGCGCGCCGCAACTGCTGCCGGTGGCCGGCACGCAGGCGGCGATCCAGGCGCTGCCGCGCCTGCGTCCACCTTCGCGCGTCGCGGTGTCGGCGCCGTCGTATGCGGAACACGCATATCACTGGAACCTGCACGGCCACGCGCGGCGGCTGGTGTCTTATGCGGAACTGGACGCGGCGGTCGACACCAGCGATGTCGTCGTTGTCGTCAATCCCAACAATCCGACCGGCGAGACCATTGAACCCGAACTCCTGCTCGACTGGGCGGCGCGGCTGCATGCGCGCGATGGCTGGCTGGTGGTCGACGAAGCCTTCGGCGATACGGCGCCCGCGCTGAGCGTGACGCCGCACGCAGCGCGGCCGGGATTGATCGTGCTGCGCTCGATCGGCAAGTTCTTCGGGTTGGCGGGACTGCGGCTGGGATTCGTCGCGGCGCACGAGCGCGTGCTGGCGGACCTGGCCGACCTGCTCGGGCCGTGGGCCGTCAGCGGTCCCGCGCAGGAAATCGCGCTGCAGGCGCTGGCCGACACGGGCTGGCAGCAGGATACGCAAGAGCGCCTGGCGCAGGCCGGTGCACGAATGGAGCGCCTGCTGCGGGAGCACGACATCGCGAGCAGCGGCACGCCGCTGTTTCGCTGGTGGCCCGAGGCGCGACCCGAAGCCTTTCATGAACACATGGCCGCGCGCGGCATCTGGTGCCGGCTGTTCCGCGATGCGGCGCGCGGCATCCGGGTCGGCCTGCCCGCCAGCGAGAATGAATGGCGGCGCCTCGAACAAGCACTTCAAGAATGGAGCAAGCAATGAAGAAAACGATGCTGCTGGCCGGCCTGGCCGCCGCTGGCCTGGCGGCCCAGGCCCAGGCCCATGCCGCGATCACGGTCAAGGACGATGCGGGATTGGCGGTCACCGTCGCCAAGCCGGCGCTGCGGGTGGTGTCGATGGCGCCCAGCGTCACCGAGCTGCTGTTCGCGGCCGGCGGCGGCGGCCAGATCGTCGGCGCGGTGAACTACAGCGACTATCCCGAAGCGGCCAGGCGCATCCCGCGCATCGGCTCGAATCGCGAGATCGACATGGAGCTCCTGATCTCGCTGAAGCCCGACCTGATCGTGGCCTGGCGCCACAACAGTTCGGAGCGGCAGATCGAGATGGTGCGCCGGCTGGGCATCCCGGTATTCCAGAGCGACCCGCAAACCCTGGACGGCATTCCCGACGCCGTGCTGCGTCTGGGCCAGTTGCTGGGCACCGATGCGGCGGCCAAGGCGACCGCGACACAGTTGCGCGAGCAGCTGGCCGGGCTGCGCACGAAGTATGCGAACCGTTCTCCTGTGCGCACCTTCTACCAGGTGTGGGACCGTCCGCTGTATACGCTCAGCGGAAAGCACATCCTCACCGATGCGATGAAGCTGTGCGGCGGCGAGAACATCTTCGACAAACTGACAGTGACGGCGCCGATCGTCTCGATCGAGAGCGTATTGCAGGCCAATCCGGAAGCGATCATCGCCACCGCCGAAAAGAACTATGGTGGTGTCGAGCTCTGGAAGCCGTATGGCACACTGGCCGCGGTGCGCAGCAATAATCTGTTCACGCTGGACGGCCACCTGCTCAATCGCGCGGGGCCGCGCATGGTCCAGGGCACGGCCGCGCTGTGCGAGGTGCTCGAGCAGGCGCGCCAGCGTCGTTCGAAATGAGCGGCTTTCCCTACCGGACCCTGATGGTGCAGGGCACGACGTCAGACGCCGGCAAGAGCACGGTGGTCGCGGCGCTGTGCCGCCTGCTCAAGCGGCGCGGCGTCCGGGTCGCGCCATTCAAGCCGCAGAACATGGCGCTCAACAGCGCGGTGACGCGCGATGGCGGCGAGATCGGCCGCGCGCAGGCGCTGCAGGCGATCGCCGCCGGCATCGAGCCGCACACCGACATGAACCCGGTGCTGCTCAAGCCCTCGAGCGACGTCGGCGCCCAGGTCATCATCCATGGCCAGGTGCGGGCCGACATGAATGCGCGCGACTATCATCAGTACAAGCCGGTGGCGATGGGTGCGGTACTTGAGTCGCATGCACGGCTGCTGGCCCAGTACGAGACGGTGATCGTCGAAGGCGCCGGCAGCCCGGCCGAGATCAACCTGCGCGATCGCGACATCGCGAACATGGGGTTTGCCGAGGCGGTCGATTGCCCGGTGATCCTGGTGGCCGACATCGATCGCGGCGGCGTGTTCGCGCACCTGGTAGGCACACTCTCCTGCTTGTCGCAGTCGGAACGCGATCGTGTCATCGGCTTCGTCATCAACCGCTTCCGCGGCGACATCAAGCTGCTCGAGCCGGGCCTGGAATGGCTCGAAAGCCAGACCGGCAAGCCGGTGCTGGCGGTGCTGCCCTATCTGCACGGGCTGTTCCTCGATGCCGAGGATGCGGTGCAGGCGACGCAGACGAACAAGGGCGCATTTCGCGTCGTCGTTCCCAGCCTGCCGCGCATGAGCAATCACACGGATTTCGATGCGCTGCGCGCGCATCCGGACGTCGACCTGCGCTTCGTGCGGCAGGGAGAGACGATTCCTGGCGCGGATCTGATCGTTCTTCCAGGGAGCAAGAACACGCGCGGCGACCTGGCCTGGCTGGAAGCGGAGGGCTGGCGTGCGCAGATTGCGCGTCATTTGCGCTATGGCGGCAAGGTGATCGGCGTGTGTGGCGGGTTCCAGATGCTTGGGAGGACGGTGAATGATCCGCATGGGGTCGAAGGGGCGCCCGGGGTATCGTCGGGCCTAGGCATGCTGGATATCGAGACCGAGCTGACGCGCGAAAAGAGGCTGACCAGGGTGGAGGGCGTGTGTGCGTTTGCTTCGCACCAAGCCGCCCAGCGAGTCAGTGGATATGAGATTCATATGGGTGTGTCGCATGGTGCGGGCCTGGAGCTGCCAGCCTTTATCATCGAAGGCAGGAATGAAGGCGCCGTATCTTGGGATGGCCAAATCCTGGGGACCTATCTGCACGGACTCTTCGATCATCCGGAAGCTTGCAGCGCGCTGCTACAATGGGCTGGTTCGCGTACCGAGCATGTCGTCGACACGGCGCAACTGCGTGATGCGAGTCTGGAGCGGATTGCTAATTCAGTGGAAGGGTTGCTGGAGAAACTGATCGACCTAGGAAACTGAAAGCAAAAAAGCCCGCTCAGTTCAACTGAGCGGGCTTTTTCTCTATAACTAGCCTGACGATAACCTACTTTCACACTGGTTGCAGCACTATCATCGGCGCAAAGTCGTTTCACGGTCCTGTTCGGGATGGGAAGGGGTGGGACCGACTTGCTATGGTCATCAGGCATGACTTGTACGAGCAGTCGCGACAGTTCGCGCCTGCTCTGAATCTGGAAGAAGTATTGTTGGGTTGTAGCTTTGTATCGAGCAGTTGTACTCCAACCTCGGACTACCAAGGTTATAGGGACAAGCCGTACGGGCAATTAGTACTGGTTAGCTTAATGCATTACTGCACTTCCACACCCAGCCTATCAACGTCCTGGTCTCGAACGACCCTTCAAGGAGCTCAAGGCTCCGGGAAATCTCATCTCAAGGCAAGTTTCCCGCTTAGATGCTTTCAGCGGTTATCTCTTCCGAACTTAGCTACCCGGCAATGCCACTGGCGTGACAACCGGTACACCAGAGGTTCGTCCACTCCGGTCCTCTCGTACTAGGAGCAGCCCCCTTCAAATTTCCAACGCCCACGGCAGATAGGGACCAAACTGTCTCACGACGTTTTAAACCCAGCTCACGTACCACTTTAAATGGCGAACAGCCATACCCTTGGGACCGGCTACAGCCCCAGGATGTGATGAGCCGACATCGAGGTGCCAAACTCCCCCGTCGATATGAACTCTTGGGAGGAATCAGCCTGTTATCCCCAGAGTACCTTTTATCCGTTGAGCGATGGCCCTTCCATACAGAACCACCGGATCACTATGTCCTACTTTCGTACCTGCTCGACTTGTCGGTCTCGCAGTTAAGCACGCTTATGCCATTGCACTATTAGCACGATGTCCGACCGTACCTAGCGTACCTTCGAACTCCTCCGTTACACTTTAGGAGGAGACCGCCCCAGTCAAACTGCCTACCATGCACTGTCCCCGATCCGGATAACGGACCAAGGTTAGAACCTCAAATGAACCAGGGTGGTATTTCAAGGATGGCTCCACGAGAACTGGCGTCCCCGCTTCAAAGCCTCCCACCTATCCTACACAGATTGATTCAAAGTCCAATGCAAAGCTACAGTAAAGGTTCATGGGGTCTTTCCGTCTAGCCGCGGGTAGATTGCATCATCACAAACATTTCAACTTCGCTGAGTCTCGGGAGGAGACAGTGTGGCCATCGTTACGCCATTCGTGCAGGTCGGAACTTACCCGACAAGGAATTTCGCTACCTTAGGACCGTTATAGTTACGGCCGCCGTTTACTGGGACTTCAATCAAGAGCTTGCACCCCATCATTTAATCTTCCAGCACCGGGCAGGCGTCACACCCTATACGTCCACTTTCGTGTTTGCAGAGTGCTGTGTTTTTATTAAACAGTCGCAGCCACCATTTTATTGCAACCCTTTGGCCCTCATGGAGTAAACCAATCAAGCTACTAGGGCGTACCTTATCCCGAAGTTACGGTACCAATTTGCCGAGTTCCTTCTCCCGAGTTCTCTCAAGCGCCTTAGAATACTCATCTCGCCCACCTGTGTCGGTTTGCGGTACGGTCTCGTATGACTGAAGCTTAGAGGCTTTTCTTGGAACCACTTCCGATTGCTTCGTCGCACATGGCAACTCGTCTCGACCCCTTGAATTACGTGCCCGGATTTGCCTAAGCACCTTCTATGAGTCAAAAACTGACTATTCCAACAGTCAGACAACCTTCCGCGATCCGTCCCCCCATCGCATCATACGACGGTGCAGGAATATTAACCTGCTTCCCATCAGCTACGCATCTCTGCCTCGCCTTAGGGGCCGACTCACCCTGCTCCGATGAACGTTGAACAGGAAACCTTGGGCTTACGGCGTGCGGGCTTTTCACCCGCATTATCGCTACTCATGTCAGCATTCGCACTTCTGATACCTCCAGCATCCTTTACAAGACACCTTCGCAGGCTTACAGAACGCTCTCCTACCATATCCTTACGGATATCCGCAGCTTCGGTGACTGGCTTAGCCCCGTTACATCTTCCGCGCAGGACGACTCGATCAGTGAGCTATTACGCTTTCTTTAAATGGTGGCTGCTTCTAAGCCAACATCCTGACTGTTTTAGCCTTCCCACTTCGTTTTCCACTTAGCCAATCTTTGGGACCTTAGCTGGCGGTCTGGGTTGTTTCCCTCTTGACACCGGACGTTAGCACCCGATGTCTGTCTCCCAAGCTCGCACTCATCGGTATTCGGAGTTTGCAATGGTTTGGTAAGTCGCAATGACCCCCTAGCCATAACAGTGCTCTACCCCCGATGGTGATACTTGAGGCACTACCTAAATAGTTTTCGGAGAGAACCAGCTATTTCCAAGTTTGTTTAGCCTTTCACCCCTACCCACAGCTCATCCCCTAATTTTTCAACATTAGTGGGTTCGGACCTCCAGGGCGTGTTACCGCACCTTCATCCTGGCCATGGGTAGATCACTTGGTTTCGGGTCTACACCCAGCGACTGTCGCCCTGTTCGGACTCGATTTCTCTACGGCTCCCCTATTCGGTTAACCTCGCCACTGAATGTAAGTCGCTGACCCATTATACAAAAGGTACGCCGTCACCCCACGAAGAGGCTCCGACTGTTTGTATGCACACGGTTTCAGGATCTATTTCACTCCCCTCCCGGGGTTCTTTTCGCCTTTCCCTCACGGTACTGGTTCACTATCGGTCGATTACGAGTATTTAGCCTTGGAGGATGGTCCCCCCATGTTCAGACAGGATTTCTCGTGTCCCGCCCTACTTGTCGTATGCTTAGTACCACCGATCTGATTTCGTGTACGGGGCTATCACCCACTATGGCGCCGCTTTCCAGAGGCTTCCACTATCAGTCCGACTATCACATACAGGCTCATCCCATTTCGCTCGCCACTACTTTGGGAATCTCGGTTGATTTCTTTTCCTGCAGCTACTTAGATGTTTCAGTTCGCCGCGTTCGCTTTGCATGCCTATGTATTCAGCATGCAATGACCTAAAAGGCCGGGTTTCCCCATTCGGAAATCTGCGGATCAAAGCTCGTTTGCTAGCTCCCCGCAGCTTATCGCAAGCTACTACGTCCTTCATCGCCTGTAATCGCCAAGGCATCCACCATGTGCACTTATTCACTTGTCCCTATAACGTTGGCCTCTGCATGAGTTACAGAGATCGTCATAGATCAAGAGTACAACTATGTTTGCTTGATACAAATTACTACTACCCTAAGTGTGTGCTTTCGCACACGCTTAAAAAAACTTTACTTCTTCCAGATTGTTAAAGAACGAAAAAACAGTGATCTCGAAAAGATCAAACCTAAATCTCATCAGTCATTTACTGACGACTTACGTTTGAACTTTTTTGGTGGAGGATGACGGGATCGAACCGACGACCCCCTGCTTGCAAAGCAGGTGCTCTCCCAGCTGAGCTAATCCCCCATTTGAGGTCATGCTGAAACTTGGTAGGGCTGGTTGGACTCGAACCAACGACCCCCGCGTTATCAACACGGTGCTCTAACCAGCTGAGCTACAGCCCCGATAAAACTGTTCTTTACTTGTTCAACAGTCGATAAGCGTGGACGCTTGATGATGCAGCTTTCGCTGCCGGTGCTACTCTAGAAAGGAGGTGATCCAGCCGCACCTTCCGATACGGCTACCTTGTTACGACTTCACCCCAGTCACGAATCCTACCGTGGTAAGCGCCCTCCTTGCGGTTAAGCTACCTACTTCTGGTAAAACCCGCTCCCATGGTGTGACGGGCGGTGTGTACAAGACCCGGGAACGTATTCACCGCGGCATGCTGATCCGCGATTACTAGCGATTCCAACTTCACGTAGTCGAGTTGCAGACTACGATCCGGACTACGATACACTTTCTGGGATTAGCTCCCCCTCGCGGGTTGGCGGCCCTCTGTATGTACCATTGTATGACGTGTGAAGCCCTACCCATAAGGGCCATGAGGACTTGACGTCATCCCCACCTTCCTCCGGTTTGTCACCGGCAGTCTCATTAGAGTGCTCAACTGAATGTAGCAACTAATGACAAGGGTTGCGCTCGTTGCGGGACTTAACCCAACATCTCACGACACGAGCTGACGACAGCCATGCAGCACCTGTGTTACGGTTCTCTTTCGAGCACTGCCAAATCTCTTCGGCATTCCGTACATGTCAAGGGTAGGTAAGGTTTTTCGCGTTGCATCGAATTAATCCACATCATCCACCGCTTGTGCGGGTCCCCGTCAATTCCTTTGAGTTTTAATCTTGCGACCGTACTCCCCAGGCGGTCTACTTCACGCGTTAGCTGCGTTACCAAGTTAATTAAAACCCGACAACTAGTAGACATCGTTTAGGGCGTGGACTACCAGGGTATCTAATCCTGTTTGCTCCCCACGCTTTCGTGCATGAGCGTCAATCTTGACCCAGGGGGCTGCCTTCGCCATCGGTGTTCCTCCACATCTCTACGCATTTCACTGCTACACGTGGAATTCTACCCCCCTCTGCCAGATTCTAGCCTTGCAGTCTCCAACGCAATTCCCAGGTTGAGCCCGGGGATTTCACGTCAGACTTACAAAACCGCCTGCGCACGCTTTACGCCCAGTAATTCCGATTAACGCTTGCACCCTACGTATTACCGCGGCTGCTGGCACGTAGTTAGCCGGTGCTTATTCTTCAGGTACCGTCATTAGCAAAGGATATTAGCCTCTACCGTTTCTTCCCTGACAAAAGAGCTTTACAACCCGAAGGCCTTCTTCACTCACGCGGCATTGCTGGATCAGGCTTGCGCCCATTGTCCAAAATTCCCCACTGCTGCCTCCCGTAGGAGTCTGGACCGTGTCTCAGTTCCAGTGTGGCTGGTCGTCCTCTCAGACCAGCTACTGATCGTCGCCTTGGTAGGCCTTTACCCTACCAACTAGCTAATCAGATATCGGCCGCTCCAAAAGCATAAGGCCCGAAGGTCCCCTACTTTCATCCGTGGATCGTATGCGGTATTAGCGTAACTTTCGCTACGTTATCCCCCACTTCTGGGTACGTTCCGATATATTACTCACCCGTTCGCCACTCGTCAGCGGAGCAAGCTCCCTGTTACCGTTCGACTTGCATGTGTAAAGCATGCCGCCAGCGTTCAATCTGAGCCAGGATCAAACTCTTCAGTTCAATCTCTGTTTGTTGACTCTTTCGAGTCATCCGCATTGCTGCGGAGTCGCTCACTCAAAATACTGACCGTCATCCCATTGCTGAGACAACGTTAATACTTTTTGTGAACATTTGATAATTTAAGTAATCAGCTGAACAAGTCAGCTGGCACCTTCATCAAACGCCCACACTTATCGACTGTTAATTTTTAAAGATCAGAATTCGGTTACTGCTTCATCTGCTGTCGCTTCGAATCGTTTTGTTCGTCAGCAGCAGAGGAAAGAGAGTATGAAGTGTTTTTCGTTTTTCGTCAACCCCTCATTTCGCTTCGTCTCAGATTTCTCTGTCGACCTTGCCACCGTAACCACTTGATTACGTTAACATTTTTCGGTCGGCGCCGAAGCGGACGCGAACTATAGCAAAGCCCTACCCGGTTGCGCAAGTGCTCAGCAATAATATTGTTCTGCAGCGAGAAATCATGGCGACGGCGCCACGCCGCGCAGTTGTTCCGCGTCCTGCAGCGGCGACGCGCCGAACAGGCGGCGGTACTCGCGGCTGAACTGCGATGGACTTTCATACCCCACCTGGAAGGCGACATTGGCGGCCTCGACGCCGCCGCTCATCAAGAGCTTGCGCGCCTCCAACAGCCTTATCTGCTTCTGGTATTGGAGCGGACTCATGATCGTCGCCGCCTTGAAGCGGCGATGAAGAACCGACGGACTCAAGTGCACGGCCTCGGCCAGCTCCGCGATTTTCAAGGGTGCGTCGTAATGCTCGCGGATCCAGCTGATCGCCTTGTTCACGGCAAACTCACGGTGGCTTCCCATCAATCCCTGGGTCAGCGTGGGCCCGCCCGGCCCAGTCACCAGGTGATACATGATTTCCTGCTTGAGCAAACGCGCGAGCACGGGCAGATCCGTCGGCCGGTCGAGGAGCCTCAACAAGCGCTCGAACGCTTCCAGCAAGGCTGCGCCCGCGATCTCGACGCTGACGAGCGGCGGGTCATTCCGCTGGGACGGCATCGGGACCTGCATTTCGAGCAGGAAGGAGGCAAGCTCTTTGGGATCGAGATCGACCCGGATGCCGTAATACGGTTCCGCTTCGCTGGCACGCAAGACCTGGCCAGAGACGGGAATCGTCATGCCCGCCTGCACGTAGCAGCCTGCGCCGTAGCGCAGTACGCGCTCACCGACCAGCATCTGCTTCTCGCCCTGCAGCATCAGGCACATCGACGGTTCCAGCATCCCGCGACCGATCGCCGTCGGTCCCCGGCGCCGGATCAGCCCCAGCCAGGGCAGCGCCGTCGACAGGTCATCGATGTCGTCCGCCCCGGCGAAGCGGCGGATGACCGTCTCCAGCAACTGCCCAAGCAGCGCGCGCTCAGAGCGACTGCTCATAGCCGAGCAGGGTCTTTGGCTCGAGATATTCCTCCAGACCGAAGATGCCGAATTCACGCCCCAGCCCCGACTGCTTGAACCCACCGAACGGCGCCATCGGCTCATCGTACAGGCCATTGATGAAGACCCGGCCCGCCTCGATGCGACGCGCAACACGGTTCGCACGCGCCAAGTCTCCGGAGAACACATAGGCATGCAAGCCATAGATCGTGTCGTTGGCGATCGCGATGGCGTCTTCCTCATCGTCATAGGCAATCACGGACAGCACCGGTCCGAAGATCTCTTCCTTTGCGATGGTCATGTCGTTGCGGACATTACTGAAAACCGTAGGCCGCACGAAATAGCCGCGCTCCAGGCCATCGGGCAAGCCCGTGCCGCCCAACAGCAAGGTGGCGCCCTCCTCGATTCCCTTGCGGATATAAGCTTGCACCCGTTGATACTGGGTGGAACTGACCATCGGTCCGATCCGGGTCGACGGATCGCGCGGATCGCCCACTTTCAACGCCAGGAATGCAGCAACAATGGCCTGCTCGACTTCCGCCAATCGTGCGCGCGGCACCAGTAGGCGCGTGCCCGCCAGGCAGGCCTGGCCGCTGTTCATGGTTGCGGCCGCCGCAATGAAAGGCATCGCCTTGTCGAAGTCGGCATCGTCGAGCAGGATCGTGGGCGACTTGCCGCCCAGTTCCAACGTGACGCGCTTGAGCGTGTCGGCGGAGCCGCGCGCGATCGACTTGCCGACCGCGGTGGAACCGGTGAACGAGATCTTTGCGATACCCGGGTGGCGCACGAAGGCGGCGCCGACGACGTCGCCACGTCCGGTCAGGACGTTGAACAGGCCGGCCGGCACTTCAGCCCGGTGTAGGACGCGGGTCAGCACTTCAGTCTGGCGCGCGCTCAGTTCGCTCGGCTTGATCACGGCCGTACTGCCGGCGGCGATCGCCATCGCGAGTTTGCTGCAGATCATGCCGTAGTTCGCATTCCAGGGCGTGATCAGGCCAACGACACCGAGCGGCTCCATACGCACCCGTGCGCTGGCGACCTGGCGTTCGAACGGGTAATCAGCCAGCAGCGTGCGCGCCTGGTCGAACGAGGCTGCAGCCCGCTTGGAGGTGGCGACGGAGATACCGTGCGGCCCGCCATATTCCTCGATCATCATCGCAATCAATTCCTCTTCGGCGGCGGCCACTACCTCATGCAGGCGGGCGAGCCAGCCCATGCGCTGTTCGCGCGACGACCCAGCAAGCTCGTGATAAGTGGCTGTTGCCGCGGCGATCGCGTTTTCCGCGTCGACCTCATCGGCCAGGGTGACTTGCGCCGCTTCCTGCTCGGTGACAGGGTCAATCAGGGTGAATCGCTCGGTGCCATGCGGGGTGACGAATTGTCCCTTGATATAAATACTGTCGATCGATTTCATGGGTGCTCCATTCAGTACAATGTCACTCATCATAGAAGTCCGGGCGAATCCAGAGGTAGACGGTTCCTCGCATCCTCTTGCCTGATACTGTCATTCAGGCGAGGATCCGACAATGCAACGTATTGCAGAGATGGCGATATGTGTGCGCCCACACATACGGCATCATTGATGCATCGGCACGGCGCCCATTTTTTCAGATAATCGCTTGCAATTATCTAGTGCGCGACCTATATTGGAAGCATGAACCCCAAGATTCCCACCTCCCCTGCGACGCCCATGCTCGACGAGCAACTGTGCTTCGCCCTGTACTCGACCTCACTGGCAATGATGCGGGTCTACCGCGGCTTGCTGCCCAAGCTTGGGCTCACCTACCCGCAATATCTCGTGATGATGGTTTTGTGGGAACAAGATCAGCTGACCGTATCCGACATCGGCGAGCGCCTGTTCCTGGATTCCGCGACCTTGACCCCCTTGCTCAAGCGTATGGAAGCCCAGGGATTGGTACAGCGTAATCGCGCGCGCAGCGACGAACGCCAGGTGATCATCAGCCTGACCGAAGAGGGCAATGCTTTGAGGAAGGAAGCCGCCAGCGTGATGCCGGCGGTATTGTGTGCGACCCAGTGCTCGGTCGACGAAGCGTCGGCCTTGCGCGACCAGTTGGTGGACCTGCGCAAGAGCCTGAACGACAGCGCCGCCTGAGCGGCGCCTGTTGGATCAACAGGTCAGCCCGCGATCCGCAACTGGTTGCCCTCGGTGCCGATGCGGAACACGCGCACGGTGCGCAGCAGTTTCGCGGCCTGCTCCTTGAGCGCCGCGGCGGAGGCGGCGGCCTGTTCGACCAGCGCAGCATTCTGCTGCGTTGCCTCATCCATTTGTCCGACCGCATGGTTCACTTGCTGGATGCCGGCATGCTGGGCTTCGCTTGCGGCAGTGATCTCAGCGATGATGCCGGTGACTTCCTTCACACTGGTCACGATATCGTCCATGGTGGCGCCAGCCTGCTCCACCAGCTTGGAACCCGCATCCACCTTGGCAACGGATTCGCCGATCAGTGCCGAGATCTCCTTGGCAGCAGTGGCCGAACGCTGCGCCAGATTACGTACTTCGCTTGCCACCACGGCAAACCCACGCCCTTGCTCGCCAGCACGCGCCGCTTCGACAGCGGCATTCAATGCCAGGATATTGGTCTGGAAAGCGATTGCGTCGATCACACTGATGATGTCCTTGATCTGGCGTGCCGATGCATTGATATCCTGCATGGTGTTGACCACGGCCGAAACGACGGTCCCTCCCTTGCTCGCGACAACACTGGCCGATGCGGCAAGCGTGTTGGCATGGCGGGCGTAGGCGGTATTCTGTTCGACGACAGCGGTGAGCTCTTTCATCGAATCCGCGGTACGGCCTAGCGAATTTGCCTGCTCTTCAGTTCGCATCGACAGATCGTCGTTGCCGGCGCTGATCTCGCTGGAAGCGGTCGCGATCATGTCCGTACCGCCGCGGACCTGAGCCACAATGTTTTGCAAGCTGGTCTGCATTTCACGGATGGCATGCATGACGCTGGCGTCGTCGTCGGGACGGACGGCGACGTCAACGGTCAGGTCCCCCGAAGCGATAGCCGACGCGATACGGTTGACTTCAATCGGCTCGCCGCCCAGCTGGCGCAACAGATGTGCCGTGATCGCGCTACCGACCAGCACGCTCAGGACGACCGCGGCGAGCGTGACCGCGATGATCGTGGTTTTTGCCGAAGCGATGGATTCCTGCGCCTGGGCCGAACCGTCTGCGACATGTTGCTGCACCGCGGTGATGACCCGATCGATATCGAGTACGTTTTGGCGACGCAGTGGGCTGCATTCGTTGACCAGGAAGGTACCGTACTCGGCCATTTCCCCGGCAGCGCGATAACGCCGCGGGCGGTTCAGCTCTTGCGCCATCTGCCGCAGTCCATCGCGCATCTTCGCAAAGTCGGCATTTCCTACAAACAGTGGTTCCAAGGCGTGTAATTCTTCAAGATACCTGGCTTTATGTTTGTCCAGGAGGTCGAGTTCACGCATAGCGTCAGTGGCGTCCGGGAAGATGTAGGCATTGCGTGCGGCAAGGCCAGTCTGGGCGAGCGATTCGCGCAGCTCGTATAAACGCTCGAGCTGGTTTGTACGCATCGTGTTCTGCGCGGTAAGTTCATTGCCAACATTTCCTAATTCACGCCACGCAAAAATGGCCAGGACAATGATCAAGATCCCAACAAGGCCAAACCCGAGACCGAGCTTGACCCGCGTGCTAAGTGCCGAAAGTGATCGCATAAAATTCTTTTTAAAATGATGAGGCAAAAGAAGCCCCTGCCGGCTTGTCATGCCGACAAGAACAATTAATCAGGTAACAAAGAATTATAGAAAACTATCTGCCGCGCACGATTGATTCCAGACGGAAAGCATAGTTTTTTATGCGCAATGAGCTGTTATGGCAGCGAAATTTGGGGCTTAAACAACGGAGTGTGATTCTTCATCCCAAAAGCAAAAAACCCCACCGAGATCACTCGGTGGGGTTTTTCATATAACTAGCCTGACGATAACCTACTTTCACACTGGTTGCAGCACTATCATCGGCGCAAAGTCGTTTCACGGTCCTGTTCGGGATGGGAAGGGGTGGGACCGACTTGCTATGGTCATCAGGCATGACTTGTACGAGCAGTCGCGACAATTCGCGCCTGCTCTGAATCTGGAAGAAGTATTGTTGGGTTGTAGCTTTGTATCGAGCAGTTGTACTCGACCTTGGACTACCAAGGTTATAGGGACAAGCCGTACGGGCAATTAGTACTGGTTAGCTTAATGCATTACTGCACTTCCACACCCAGCCTATCAACGTCCTGGTCTCGAACGACCCTTCAAGGAGCTCAAGGCTCCGGGAAATCTCATCTCAAGGCAAGTTTCCCGCTTAGATGCTTTCAGCGGTTATCTCTTCCGAACTTAGCTACCCGGCAATGCCACTGGCGTGACAACCGGTACACCAGAGGTTCGTCCACTCCGGTCCTCTCGTACTAGGAGCAGCCCCCTTCAAATTTCCAACGCCCACGGCAGATAGGGACCAAACTGTCTCACGACGTTTTAAACCCAGCTCACGTACCACTTTAAATGGCGAACAGCCATACCCTTGGGACCGGCTACAGCCCCAGGATGTGATGAGCCGACATCGAGGTGCCAAACTCCCCCGTCGATATGAACTCTTGGGAGGAATCAGCCTGTTATCCCCAGAGTACCTTTTATCCGTTGAGCGATGGCCCTTCCATACAGAACCACCGGATCACTATGTCCTACTTTCGTACCTGCTCGACTTGTCGGTCTCGCAGTTAAGCACGCTTATGCCATTGCACTATTAGCACGATGTCCGACCGTACCTAGCGTACCTTCGAACTCCTCCGTTACACTTTAGGAGGAGACCGCCCCAGTCAAACTGCCTACCATGCACTGTCCCCGATCCGGATAACGGACCAAGGTTAGAACCTCAAATGAACCAGGGTGGTATTTCAAGGATGGCTCCACGAGAACTGGCGTCCCCGCTTCAAAGCCTCCCACCTATCCTACACAGATTGATTCAAAGTCCAATGCAAAGCTACAGTAAAGGTTCATGGGGTCTTTCCGTCTAGCCGCGGGTAGATTGCATCATCACAAACATTTCAACTTCGCTGAGTCTCGGGAGGAGACAGTGTGGCCATCGTTACGCCATTCGTGCAGGTCGGAACTTACCCGACAAGGAATTTCGCTACCTTAGGACCGTTATAGTTACGGCCGCCGTTTACTGGGACTTCAATCAAGAGCTTGCACCCCATCATTTAATCTTCCAGCACCGGGCAGGCGTCACACCCTATACGTCCACTTTCGTGTTTGCAGAGTGCTGTGTTTTTATTAAACAGTCGCAGCCACCATTTTATTGCAACCCTTTGGCCCTCATGGAGTAAACCAATCAAGCTACTAGGGCGTACCTTATCCCGAAGTTACGGTACCAATTTGCCGAGTTCCTTCTCCCGAGTTCTCTCAAGCGCCTTAGAATACTCATCTCGCCCACCTGTGTCGGTTTGCGGTACGGTCTCGTATGACTGAAGCTTAGAGGCTTTTCTTGGAACCACTTCCGATTGCTTCGTCGCACATGGCGACTCGTCTCGACCCCTTGAATTACGTGCCCGGATTTGCCTAAGCACCTTCTATGAGTCAAAAACTGACTATTCCAACAGTCAGACAACCTTCCGCGATCCGTCCCCCCATCGCATCATACGACGGTGCAGGAATATTAACCTGCTTCCCATCAGCTACGCATCTCTGCCTCGCCTTAGGGGCCGACTCACCCTGCTCCGATGAACGTTGAACAGGAAACCTTGGGCTTACGGCGTGCGGGCTTTTCACCCGCATTATCGCTACTCATGTCAGCATTCGCACTTCTGATACCTCCAGCATCCTTTACAAGACACCTTCGCAGGCTTACAGAACGCTCTCCTACCATATTGATCTCGATGCAAGCAAAGAGAAAAATATCCGCAGCTTCGGTGACTGGCTTAGCCCCGTTACATCTTCCGCGCAGGACGACTCGATCAGTGAGCTATTACGCTTTCTTTAAATGGTGGCTGCTTCTAAGCCAACATCCTGACTGTTTTAGCCTTCCCACTTCGTTTTCCACTTAGCCAATCTTTGGGACCTTAGCTGGCGGTCTGGGTTGTTTCCCTCTTGACACCGGACGTTAGCACCCGATGTCTGTCTCCCAAGCTCGCACTCATCGGTATTCGGAGTTTGCAATGGTTTGGTAAGTCGCAATGACCCCCTAGCCATAACAGTGCTCTACCCCCGATGGTGATACTTGAGGCACTACCTAAATAGTTTTCGGAGAGAACCAGCTATTTCCAAGTTTGTTTAGCCTTTCACCCCTACCCACAGCTCATCCCCTAATTTTTCAACATTAGTGGGTTCGGACCTCCAGGGCGTGTTACCGCACCTTCATCCTGGCCATGGGTAGATCACTTGGTTTCGGGTCTACACCCAGCGACTGTCGCCCTGTTCGGACTCGATTTCTCTACGGCTCCCCTATTCGGTTAACCTCGCCACTGAATGTAAGTCGCTGACCCATTATACAAAAGGTACGCCGTCACCCCACGAAGAGGCTCCGACTGTTTGTATGCACACGGTTTCAGGATCTATTTCACTCCCCTCCCGGGGTTCTTTTCGCCTTTCCCTCACGGTACTGGTTCACTATCGGTCGATTACGAGTATTTAGCCTTGGAGGATGGTCCCCCCATGTTCAGACAGGATTTCTCGTGTCCCGCCCTACTTGTCGTATGCTTAGTACCACCGATCTGATTTCGTGTACGGGGCTATCACCCACTATGGCGCCGCTTTCCAGAGGCTTCCACTATCAGTCCGACTATCACATACAGGCTCATCCCATTTCGCTCGCCACTACTTTGGGAATCTCGGTTGATTTCTTTTCCTGCAGCTACTTAGATGTTTCAGTTCGCCGCGTTCGCTTTGCATGCCTATGTATTCAGCATGCAATGACCTAAAAGGCCGGGTTTCCCCATTCGGAAATCTGCGGATCAAAGCTCGTTTGCTAGCTCCCCGCAGCTTATCGCAAGCTACTACGTCCTTCATCGCCTGTAATCGCCAAGGCATCCACCATGTGCACTTATTCACTTGTCCCTATAACGTTGGCCTCTGCATGAGTTACAGAGATCGTCATAGATCAAGAGTACAACTATGTTTGCTTGATACAAATTACTACTACCCTAAGTGTGTGCTTTCGCACACGCTTAAAAAAACTTTACTTCTTCCAGATTGTTAAAGAACGAAAAAACAGTGATCTCGAAAAGATCAAACCTAAATCTCATCAGTCATTTACTGACGACTTACGTTTGAACTTTTTTGGTGGAGGATGACGGGATCGAACCGACGACCCCCTGCTTGCAAAGCAGGTGCTCTCCCAGCTGAGCTAATCCCCCATTTGAGGTCATGCTGAAACTTGGTAGGGCTGGTTGGACTCGAACCAACGACCCCCGCGTTATCAACACGGTGCTCTAACCAGCTGAGCTACAGCCCCGATAAAACTGTTCTTTACTTGTTCAACAGTCGATAAGCGTGGACGCTTGATGATGCAGCTTTCGCTGCCGGTGCTACTCTAGAAAGGAGGTGATCCAGCCGCACCTTCCGATACGGCTACCTTGTTACGACTTCACCCCAGTCACGAATCCTACCGTGGTAAGCGCCCTCCTTGCGGTTAAGCTACCTACTTCTGGTAAAACCCGCTCCCATGGTGTGACGGGCGGTGTGTACAAGACCCGGGAACGTATTCACCGCGGCATGCTGATCCGCGATTACTAGCGATTCCAACTTCACGTAGTCGAGTTGCAGACTACGATCCGGACTACGATACACTTTCTGGGATTAGCTCCCCCTCGCGGGTTGGCGGCCCTCTGTATGTACCATTGTATGACGTGTGAAGCCCTACCCATAAGGGCCATGAGGACTTGACGTCATCCCCACCTTCCTCCGGTTTGTCACCGGCAGTCTCATTAGAGTGCTCAACTGAATGTAGCAACTAATGACAAGGGTTGCGCTCGTTGCGGGACTTAACCCAACATCTCACGACACGAGCTGACGACAGCCATGCAGCACCTGTGTTACGGTTCTCTTTCGAGCACTGCCAAATCTCTTCGGCATTCCGTACATGTCAAGGGTAGGTAAGGTTTTTCGCGTTGCATCGAATTAATCCACATCATCCACCGCTTGTGCGGGTCCCCGTCAATTCCTTTGAGTTTTAATCTTGCGACCGTACTCCCCAGGCGGTCTACTTCACGCGTTAGCTGCGTTACCAAGTTAATTAAAACCCGACAACTAGTAGACATCGTTTAGGGCGTGGACTACCAGGGTATCTAATCCTGTTTGCTCCCCACGCTTTCGTGCATGAGCGTCAATCTTGACCCAGGGGGCTGCCTTCGCCATCGGTGTTCCTCCACATCTCTACGCATTTCACTGCTACACGTGGAATTCTACCCCCCTCTGCCAGATTCTAGCCTTGCAGTCTCCAACGCAATTCCCAGGTTGAGCCCGGGGATTTCACGTCAGACTTACAAAACCGCCTGCGCACGCTTTACGCCCAGTAATTCCGATTAACGCTTGCACCCTACGTATTACCGCGGCTGCTGGCACGTAGTTAGCCGGTGCTTATTCTTCAGGTACCGTCATTAGCAAAGGATATTAGCCTCTACCGTTTCTTCCCTGACAAAAGAGCTTTACAACCCGAAGGCCTTCTTCACTCACGCGGCATTGCTGGATCAGGCTTGCGCCCATTGTCCAAAATTCCCCACTGCTGCCTCCCGTAGGAGTCTGGACCGTGTCTCAGTTCCAGTGTGGCTGGTCGTCCTCTCAGACCAGCTACTGATCGTCGCCTTGGTAGGCCTTTACCCTACCAACTAGCTAATCAGATATCGGCCGCTCCAAAAGCATAAGGCCCGAAGGTCCCCTACTTTCATCCGTGGATCGTATGCGGTATTAGCGTAACTTTCGCTACGTTATCCCCCACTTCTGGGTACGTTCCGATATATTACTCACCCGTTCGCCACTCGTCAGCGGAGCAAGCTCCCTGTTACCGTTCGACTTGCATGTGTAAAGCATGCCGCCAGCGTTCAATCTGAGCCAGGATCAAACTCTTCAGTTCAATCTCTGTTTGTTGACTCTTTCGAGTCACTCGCTATTGCTAGCGAGGTCGCTCACTCAAAATACTGACCGTCACTTCATTGCTGAAGCAACGTTAATACTTTTTGTGAACATTTGATAATTTAAGTAATCAGCTGAACAAGTCAGCTGGCACCTTCATCAAACGCCCACACTTATCGACTGTTAATTTTTAAAGATCAGAATTCGGTACTGCCTTGCTGCATTTGCGAATCGTTTTGTTCGTCAGCAGCAGAGGAGAGAGATTATGCTGTATTCCTAAAACCTCGTCAACCCCTTCGTTTCGCTTCGTCGCAGTTTTCACTGTTGACTTCATTTGCGCTAACCGTTTGATTTGGCTTGCGTTTTTCGGTCAGTGCCGAAGCGGAGGCGAACTATAGCAAACCAACTGCCGAGTCCGCAAGAGGGCGCGAATGAAAGTGTGGCGGCTACAACAGCCAGTCGATCGGCAGCCAGGACAATGCCTTTACGGCAGCCCGCTTGAACCAGCCCGTGCCGGGCTCTTTATCGTGCCGGATCACCTGATCGCCACGCCGTTCCAGCCAGATCACCGAACCACGATCATCGAGCTTCACTTCGTAGGCGCGTGTCGGCAGGGCCCGGTCCAGCGTCTCGGTCAGGCGCGTGGCCAGGGCCGGGCTGTCGATCACCATCCCCATTTCGGTATTCAGGTGAATGGAGCGTTGGTCGAAGTTGAACGAGCCGACGAAGACACGATTGCCGTCCACCCCGAAGGTCTTGGCATGCAGACTCGCGTCCGAACTGCCGATCCCGCTGCCGCTGCCGCGTTTTTCGCGCGCAGGCTCGTCGGTCGCTTCCCTGCGCAGTTCATGCAGTGTCACGCCCGACTCCAGCAGCGGCTTGCGCCATTTGGCATAGCCCGCGTGCACCGCCGAGACGTCGGTCGCTTCCAGCGAATTGGTCAATATCCTGGTCCGGACGCCTTTTTGGGCCAGGTCGACGAAAGCGGCGGTTCCCTCCTTGCCGGGAACGAAATACGGCGAAACGAGATCCAGGCTGCGCTGCGGCTCTCCCAGGATATCCCTCAGTTTGAAAGCGATGTTCGCTTCCGGCGCCGCCGTCCCCATGACCTTGGCCGGATCGTCGCTGACGAACCTGGTGCGCGCCCACTCCAGCGGCAGGCGCCCCTCCACCAATTGCTCGAGGAAGGCGGAACGCTTGACCGCTTCTATATAGGCTTGCGCCTCGGCACCGGGTTTCACGGCCGGCGCCGCGACGGCGTTCGGGACCAGCAGGGCTAGCGGGTAGGCCGACGGGCTGTTCCAGTACAAGTCGAAATCGTCCGACACGGCGCGCACGACCGGACCTGCGGCAATGACGTCGAGATCGGCAAACAAGATTTCGCCCTCCGCGCCGAAATACTCGTCGCCCACATTGCGCCCACCAATGATCGTGACCTGGTTATCCGCGGTGAACGATTTATTGTGCATGCGCCGGTTCAGGCGCATGAAATCGGCAACCATGCCGGCCATCCGCATCGACCGAATGCCGTTCGGATTGAACAGACGCACCTCGATCATCGGATGCGCGTCGAGCGCAGCCAGCGCACCGTCGAGTCCAGCAGTGTTGTTGTCGTCGAGCAGAAGCCGGACACGTACCCCGCGCCCGGCCGCGCTCTTGAGCGCGTCGAACATCAACCGGCCGGTGGTGTCGTCGCGCCAGATATAGTACTGGACGTCCAGGCTGCGGTCGGCAGCCTGCGCCAGCACGGCGCGCGCGATAAAGGCGTCGCGCCCGTCCGCGAGGGCGTGGATGCCGGCCAGGCCGGGGTGGGCCATCGTCAGGGGCATGAGCGCCCTGCCAAGCCGGGTATCGTCGGTCTGGGCGAACGCCTTGCTCGCCACTCTGCCCTCCAGCGGCGGCAGCGCCGAGCAACTCGTCAGCGCCAGGGACAGCGCCAGCAGCGCCCCCGGCAATGCCAGCCACACCCTGCGCGCGCGCATCGACTACAGCCCTTCGAAGTCCGGCTTGCGCTTTTCAAGGAAGGCCGACATGCCTTCTTTCTGGGCAGGCGTGCCGAAACCGGCGTGGAAATAACGGCGCTCATAGGCCACGCCCTGGCTCAGGGTCGTCTCGTAGGCCTGGTTGACGCAATCCTTGATCTGCATCGCCACCGACACCGGCATCTCGGCAATGCCCTGGGCGATCTTGATCGCCTCTTCCATCACCTCGGCCGCCGGATACACGCGCGACACCAGACCGGTGCGCTCGGCTTCAAGCGCGTCGATCATGCGCGTGGTGAGCAGCATGTCCATCGCCTTCGACTTGGAAATCGCGCGCGGCAGACGCTGGGTGCCGCCGGCGCCCGGGGTGACGCCGACCTTGATCTCTGGCTGGCCGAATTTGGCGCTGTCGGCGGCGATCAGGAAATCGCACATCATCGCCAGTTCGCAGCCGCCACCCAGGCAATAGCCCGACACCACGCCGATAACCGGCTTGCGAATGTCGAGGATGTGCTCCCAGTTACGGCCGATATAGTTATTGCCGTAGGTTTCCTGGTAATCGTAATTGGCCATGGCGGCGATGTCGGCGCCCGCCGCGAAGGCCTTCTCGCTGCCCGTCAGCACGATCACATTGATCGCCGGATCCTTGTCGAACTTGCGCAAGGCCTCGCCCAGCTCGTTCATCATATTGTCGTTCAGCGCATTCATCGCCTTCGGACGGTTCAGGCGGACCACGGCGACCTTGCCGTGGTTCTCGATCAACAGGTCAGCATATTCCATTTCACACCCTTATTTGGTTAATCACGACTCCACGATTCTAGCGCTTTACGCGCACGTCAAGTCGAGCGGGTTGTCGAGTCAGGGTAGATACGCTGCAGATGATCCGCCGGACGCACGTCTAGCGGGCCGTGTCCGGCGCCGCGGTCCTGGGCAGCAGCACCCACAATGAGCCCTGCTGCTTCATCAGCCCTGCATTCTCGGTTGCCTCGGGCCCGAAGCCGAAGAAGAAATCGGCCCGCACCGCGCCGCGGATGGCGCCGCCGACATCCTGCCCCATCACCAGGCGCTGCAGCGGCGCGCCATCCCTGGGCATGGTGGTCGACAGCCAGACCGGTGCGCCCAGCGGCAGGATGCTGCGGTCGATCGCGATCGAGCGGCCCGGCGTGAGCGGCACGTTCAGCGCGCCGCGCGGGCCGGCGTTCGGATCCGTCACCTTCTGCTCGGTGAAGAAGATATAACTGGCGTTTACGTTCAGCACTTCCTGGCGGCGCGCCGGATTGGCCGCCAGCCAGGCGCGGATCGACTGGGCCGACACCTGGTCGGGGCTCAATATGCCCTGCTCCACGAACCAGCGCCCGATCGCCTTGTATGGATGGCCATTCTGGTCGGCATAGCCGACGCGCACCGTTTCGCCGCCATCGAGCTGCACGCGGCCCGAGCCCTGCACCTCGAGGAAGAAGGCCTCCACCGGATCGTTCACCCACAGCAGTTCCCTGCCCTTCAGTGGCGCGCGGTCGATCTCGGCGCGGCTGTAATAAGGCACCAGCGTCTTGCCGGACAGCCGCCCGCGCAGTCGCCGGTTCTGCAAATCGGGGTAAATGCCGCCGAGGTCGACCGTGATCAGGTCGTCCGGCACCCGGTACAGCGGGGTCTGGTAAGCGCCACCGCGCTTGCGCGAGCCGTACAGCATCGCTTCGTAGTAGCCGGTGATCATGCCGGTGTCGGTGCCGTCGGCATTGCGCACCTGGTTGGGCACGAAATACGTCTCGAAGAAGCGGCGCACCGCCGCCGCATCGGCGGCGTCGACCGAGCGCGCCGCCGCGCATGGCGTCTTCCATTCGGCCGCGCGCGTGGCAAGCACGCTGCACGACTGCTGGAAAGCCGGCCATGCCTGGCGCACGTCGTCCTGCTGCCAGCCAGGCAGCGCCGCGAAACCCACCGGCGTCAGGGGCGGCGTCGGTGGAGGCGGCTCGGGCGCCGGCGCCGGCTGTTCGGCAGGCGGCGTCGGCGGCACTACTACCGGCCCCACCGGCGGCGGCATCGTGACGGGCGGCTGCTCCGGCTGCGGCGTGGTCGAGCAGGCGCTCAGCAGGCAGACGAGGGCGATCAGGGCAGGTACACTGCGGCGTGTCGTATACATAAAAGGCATGGAGACGAAAATGTGGATCCTGATGGTGGA
The DNA here is from genome assembly GCF_003143515.1 of Massilia oculi. Classification (NCBI taxonomy): domain Bacteria; kingdom Pseudomonadati; phylum Pseudomonadota; class Betaproteobacteria; order Burkholderiales; family Oxalobacteraceae; genus Massilia; species Massilia oculi. The sequence continues at coordinate 2,250,829 of NZ_CP029343.1, forward strand.
AGCCGGCGTGGCGCTGTTCCTGCTCGTATTTATCGTCTGGTGGACCATGTTCGCCGGCCGCAAGGACGTCGACCGCAAGGACGTCGACCGCAAGGACGTCGACCGCAGGGTCGACGAACGCGACGACACCCGACCCTGATCAGTGCAGCGAACGCGGTGGCGACAGCACGAATTCGGGGATCGGGGTCTCGAAGCGGTGGCCATCCTCGGCCACGCAGAAGTATTCGCCGCGCATCGAGCCCTGGGCGGTGCCGAGCTGGGTGCCGCTGGTGTACTCGAACTGTTCGCCCGGCTGCAGCAGCGGCTGGTGGCCGACCACGCCCAGCCCGCGAACTTCCTGCATCTGGTTGTTGGCATCAAGGATCACCCAATGGCGTGAGATGAGCTGGGCCGCAATGCTGCCGGTGTTCTTGATCGTGATGGCGTAGCTGAACACGAACTGGCTCCGGTCAGGGTCGGACTGCTCCGGCAGGTATTGCGTTCTGACGGTGACAGTGAAATCGTAGGCGGGCATCGGGTTTCCTTGGATGATCATTAACAAGGCCGCTGCGCGTCGAGCGGCGGCCGGCGCGCCGTGTGGCGCAAACAACAACAATGATACCGCCTGCGGCCCGATCCCGGCGCTGCAAGCGGGAAGAACGGGCCGCAAGACGCCAACCCGGCGCTTGACCGGCGTAGAATAGCGGCTTCTTGTTCAAACCCGCCCCATCGTCCCATGACCACCTACCGCATCGCTCCCAGCATCCTGTCCGCCGATTTCGCCCGCCTGGGCGAAGAAGTGCGCAACGTCGTCGCCGCCGGCGCCGACATCATCCACTTCGACGTGATGGACAACCACTACGTCCCGAACCTGACCATCGGCCCGCTGGTGTGCCAGGCGATCCGCCCCACGTGGACGTGCCGATCGACGTGCACCTGATGGTCAAGCCGGTGGACCGCATCATCCCCGATTTCGCCAAGGCCGGCGCCAACATCATCACCTTCCACCCCGAGGCGTCGGAACACATCGACCGCACCCTGCAACTGATCCGCGACCATGGCTGCAAGGCCGGCCTGGTGTTCAACCCGGCCACGCCGATGCACTACCTGGAACACGTGATGGACAAGATCGACATGATCCTGATCATGTCGGTCAACCCGGGCTTCGGCGGCCAGTCCTTCATCCCTGAAGCGCTCAAGAAGATCGCCATCGCGCGCCGCATGATCGACGAGTCGGGCCGCGACATCATGCTGGAGGTCGATGGCGGCATCAAGGCCGAGAACATCGCCGCCGCCGCTGCCGCCGGCGCCGACACCTTCGTCGCCGGCTCCGCCATCTTCGGCAAGCCGGACTACAAGGCCGTGATCGACGCCATGCGCGCTGAGTTGACAACCGTGTCGACGGTGGGCAAGTAATGCGGCCCGGCGCAGCAGCCATCCGGGCCGCCATCGTCGACCTCGATGGCACCATGCTCGACACGGTGCCCGATTTCGAGGCGGCCCTGAACGGCATGCGCCAAGAGCTGGGCCTGGGCCCCATCACCCAGGCCACCATCAAGCCGCTGGTCGGCAAGGGTTCCGAGAAGCTGGTGCGCGATGCGCTCCTGCTCGACTGGGATGCGGCGCGCGTGGAAGCCGCGTATGAAGAAGCGATCGCCGGCTACCAGCGTCATTACCTCGCCATCAACGGCGAGCGCAGCACGCTGTTCGACGGTGTGCTCGAGGGCCTGCAGGCCATGCGCGACCTCGGCCTGCGCCTGGTATGCGTGACCAACAAGCCTGTTGCCTTCACCCTGCCCCTGCTCGAGCAGAAAGGCCTGGCGCCCTACTTCGAGCGGGTGTTCGGCGGCGACTCGTTCGCGAAGAAGAAACCCGACGCCATGCCGATGCTTGGCGCCTGCGCCGCGCTCGACCTGCCGCCGAGCCAGGTCGTGGCGATCGGCGACTCGTCCAACGATGCCGAAAGCGCCCGTGGCGCGGGCTGCTTCGTGTTGACCGTCCCCTATGGTTATAACCACGGACGCCCTGTACAAGAAATTCAATCCGATGGTATAGTTGATTCGCTACTGGATGCGGCGCGCCTCATCGGCGCCCATAATTCGGCGGCTCTCTAATCAGACACCTACTTATCTATACATGTTTTTCACCAAAAAACACACCGTCAACCAAACCGGCGCCCTTGAGGCCTGGCTTTGGCGACGCTGGCAATCCTGGGCTGACTAAGCCGTACCGATTGCTGCCGGCGCTTGTATCCGCGATAGTGTCCACGATACCAACCCGGCAGGTTTTTTGAAGCACACCACCGCCCTCCTTCCACACGGCGGCACGGAGAAAACATGACCGAACTCGAATTCAAGTCGCTGGCCAACCAGGGCTACAACCGCATCCCGTTGATCGCGGAAGCTTTCGCCGACCTCGAAACCCCGCTCACGCTCTACCTCAAGCTGGCCCAGTCCCAGCACACCGGCAAGAACACCTTCCTGCTGGAGTCGGTGGTGGGCGGCGAGCGCTTCGGCCGCTATTCCTTCATCGGCCTGCCGGCCCACACGCTGCTGCGCACCACCGGCAATCTCACCGAGATCGTCAAGAACGGCGAAGTGATCGAGACGCACGAGGGCAACCCGCTCGACTTCATCGAGCAATTCCAGGCGCGCTTCAAGGTGGCCCTGCGTCCCGGCCTGCCGCGCTTCTGCGGCGGCCTGGCCGGCTACTTCGGCTACGACACCGTGCGCCACATCGAGCGCAAGCTGCTCGATACCTGCCCACGCGACGAACTCGGCCTGCCGGACATCCAGCTGATGGTGACCGAAGAACTGGCCGTGATCGACAACCTGTCGGGCAAGCTGTACCTGATCGTGTACGCCGACCCGGGCCAGCCAGAAAGTTATTCGCGCGGCCGCCAGCGCCTGAAAGACTTGCGCATGATGCTGCGCCGGAGCGTCGACGCGCCGGTCACCTCGAGCTCGGTGCGGACCACCGAAGTGCGCGACTTCGGCAAGGAAGACTACCTGAAGGCCGTCGCGAAAGCCCACGAATACGTGATGGCCGGCGACCTGATGCAGGTGCAGATCGGCCAGCGCATCCGCAAGCCCTACGTCGATTCGCCGCTGTCGCTGTACCGCTCGCTGCGCTCGCTGAACCCGTCGCCGTATATGTACTACTACAACTTCGGCGACATGCAGATCGTCGGCGCCTCGCCCGAGATCCTGGTGCGCAACGAGCTCTCGCCGGAAGGCGGCCGCAAGGTCACGCTGCGTCCGATCGCCGGCACGCGCGGCCGCGGCGCGACGCCCGAGCAGGATGCGGCGCTGGCCGAAGAGCTGCTGAACGATCCGAAGGAAGTCGCCGAGCACGTGATGCTGATCGACCTGGCGCGCAACGACATCGGGCGCATCGCCGACACCGGCTCGGTAAAAGTCACCGACCGCATGGTCATCGAAAAATACTCGCACGTGCAGCACATCGTTTCCAACGTCGAGGGCAAGCTGAAAGACGGCATGTCGAACCTCGACGTGCTGCGCGCGACCTTCCCGGCCGGCACGCTCACGGGCGCGCCGAAGGTGCGGGCGATGGAAGTCATCGACGAACTCGAGCCCGTGAAGCGCGGCATCTACGGCGGCGCCTGCGGCTACCTGAGCTTCGGCGGCGAGATGGACGTCGCCATCGCGATCCGCACCGGCGTGATCAAGGATGGCAACCTGTATGTGCAGGCCGCGGCCGGCATCGTGGCCGATTCGATCCCCGAGATGGAATGGCAAGAGACTGAAAAGAAAGCGCGCGCCGTGCTGCGCGCGGCCGAGCAAGTGCAAGATGGCCTGGATGGGGAGTTCTGACATGCTGCTAATGATCGACAACTACGACTCGTTCACCTACAACATCGTGCAGTACTTCGGCGAACTGGGCGAAGACGTGCGCACCGTGCGCAACGACGAGATCACCATCGAACAGATCGCCGCATTGAGGCCCGACCGCATCTGCATCTCGCCGGGCCCGAAGGCGCCGAAGGATGCCGGCATCTCGCTCGACATCCTGCGCGAATTCAAGGGCAAGCTGCCGATCCTGGGCGTGTGCCTGGGCCACCAGGCGATCGGCGAAGCGTTTGGCGGCAAGGTGATCCGCGCCAAGCAGGTCATGCACGGCAAGACCTCGAGCATCGCCCACATTGGCGAAGGCGTGTTCACCGACCTGCCCAGCCCTTTCACTGTCATCCGCTACCACTCACTCGCCATCGAACGCTCCTCGCTGCCGTCCTGCCTCGAAGTGACGGCATGGACCGACGACGGCGAGATCATGGGCGTGCGCCACAAGGACTACGACATCGAAGGCGTGCAGTTCCACCCCGAATCGATCCTGTCCGAGCACGGCCACGCCCTGTTCAAGAACTTCCTGACGCGCTGATGCGTCCATGCGTGAGCGCCACTTTCGCGGCGCCGTGCCCTTATTACGCCTAAACGACTGGAACCATCATGCCGATCACCCCACAAGAAGCGCTGTTGCGCTGCATCGAACACCGCGAGATCTTCCACGACGAGATGCTGCATCTGTTCCGCCAGATCATGGCGTGCGAGATGTCGCCGACCATGGTCGCGGCCCTGACCATGGGCCTGCGCGTCAAGAAGGAAACCATCGGCGAGATCACCGCCGCCGCCCAGGTGATGCGCGAGTTCTCGACCAAGGTGCCGATGGCCGACACCACCCACCTGCTCGACATCGTCGGCACCGGCGGCGACGGCGCCAACACTTTCAATATCTCGAGCGCCTCGATGTTCGTGGCCGCCGCCGCCGGCGCGCGCGTGGCCAAGCATGGCGGGCGCAGCGTCTCGTCCTCGTCCGGCAGCGCCGACGTGATCGAAGCCTTCGGCGCCCACATCGACCTGAAGCCCGAGCAGATCGCCCAGTCGATCGCCCAGACCGGCATCGGCTTCATGTTCGCGCCCAATCACCACGCGGCGATGAAGCACGTGGCGCCGGTGCGGCGCGAGCTGGGCGTGCGCAGCATCTTCAACATCCTCGGGCCGCTGACCAATCCGGCCGGCGCGCCCAACATCCTGATGGGCGTGTTCCACCCCGACCTGGTCGGCATCCAGGTGCGCGTGCTGCAGCGCCTCGGCGCCGAGCATGCGGTGGTGGTGTGGGGCCGCGACAATATGGACGAAGTCTCGCTCGGTGCCGGCACCCTGGTCGGTGAGCTGGTAAACGGCGAGATCCGCGAGTACGAGATCCATCCGGAAGACTTCGGCCTGTCGATGATCTCGAGCCGCAACCTCAAGGTGAGCAATGCCGACGAGTCGAAGGCGCGCGTGCTGGAAGCGTTGCGCGGCGAGCCGGGTCCGGCGCACGACATCGTGGCCCTGAATGCCGGCACCGCGCTGTACGCGGCCGGCGTGACCGATTCGATCGAAGCCGGCCTGCGGAAGGCGCGCGAAGCGATCGCCTCCGGCGCCGCCATCGCCAAGCTGGAGCAGTTCGTCCAGGTCACGCGCCAGCTCGGCGCCGTCAATTAAACGTATTGCGAGAGCATCGATGTCCGACATCCTCAACAAGATCCTGGCCGTCAAGGCCGATGAAGTGGCCGCGGCGCGCAAGCACCGCGACCTGTACAGCCTGCGCAGCGAAGTCGAAAGCGACCACGAAGCGCGCGCCGCCCTGCGCGGTTTCGAGGCCGGCCTGCGCGCGAAAATCGCCGAGGGCCAGGCCGGCGTGATCGCCGAAGTCAAGAAAGCCTCGCCGTCGAAAGGCGTGCTGCGTCCCGACTTCCAGCCGGCCGCGATCGCGCAAAGCTATGCCGAACACGGCGCGGCCTGCCTGTCGGTGCTGACCGACATCCAGTTCTTCCAGGGCCAGACCGACTACCTGAAGCAGGCCCGCGCCGCCTGTGCGCTGCCGGTGCTGCGCAAGGATTTCATGGTCGACCCGTATCAAGTGTATGAAGCGCGCGCGATGGGCGCCGATGCGATCCTGTTGATCGTGGCGGCGCTCGACCACGGCCTGATGGCGGAACTGGAAGCCTGCGCCATGGACCTCGGCATGGACGTACTGGTCGAAGTGCACGACGGCGAGGAACTCGATGCCGCGCTCAAGCTCAAGACGCCGCTGCTGGGCATCAACAACCGCAACCTGCGTACCTTCGACGTCACCCTGGACACCACGCTCGGCCTGCTGCCGCGCATCCCGAAGGACCGCCTGGTGGTGACCGAATCGGGCATCCTCGGCACCGGCGACGTGCAGCGCATGCGCGAGGCCGATGTCCACGCCTTCCTGGTCGGCGAAGCCTTCATGCGCGCGGAAAACCCTGGCCGCGAACTGCAGCGCCTGTTCGCCTGAAGTAAAGAAACAGTAGAGGAACTCCGGATGCACGGATGGGTCGAACAGGTACGCCAATACCGGCGCGACCTGCGACAGTCCTGCATCCGCCATGAAGAACGCTCATCGCAGCATCTTCGTCTTTTTCTCACTGGTCGTGCTCGCGGCCCTGGCCGCATGCGGCACGGCGACCCGGGAACCGGCGCCCGCGCCTCCGGCCCTGGCGGCGACCATTCCGCTGACACCCATTCCCGCCCTTCCCCCAATGCGCACGCTCGACGCCTACAAGGCCGACGTCGCGCGCCACGTCATGCAGCGCAATCCAGAAAGAGTGTTCGAGGGAGAGTTGCCGCCCATGCTGCCGGCGGTGGTGGTGCTGAACATCACGGTCGACCGAGCGGGCCAGCTCGCCGACGTCCAGGTGCAGCGCTCGCGCGACCAGGGCGCTTCCGAAGTCGCGCTGGCGTCGCTGCGCCGCAGCGGTCCGCTGCCCCCACCCGATGGCCTGGGGCCGGAACATGCCAGCCTGATGACGTTCTCCGAGACCTTCCTGTTTGGCGAGCGTTACCGCTTCCAGCTGCGCACGCTGGCGGGGCCGCAGCGCGCAGGCTTGTAGCTTGAATCAGTGAGGGTGGCAGGATGCCGGCGCGGGATGGGCGGCGTCCTGCGCGCGAGCGCCGCAACGCTTGCAATGACGGCGGTTGCGCAGGTGCGCATACAGCAGCATGAAGCCGCTGATGACGGCGCATACCGCTTCGGCCACTTCGCCGAACAGCGGGCTGACGACGAACACGGCGCCCAAGAAGATCGCCAGGCCGGCGCAGCCGACCAGCAAGGTGGTCTTGTCGCGATGCTTCAGGTAGCCGGGCACCAGCGCCAGCAAGACCGGCAAGGTGATCGCCGCGATCAGCGTGTCGTGGAAGGTGTCGTGCACGTGGGCCAGCCCGAGCATCGGAAACGCCAGGATCACCAGCGGCATCGCCATGCAATGCAGCAGGCACAGGATCGATGCCGCCATGCCGGCGACATCGCCGTATTTGATCAGGGATTTCATGAACCCTGTTCCTTTCTTTAGATCCGGCGCCGCGAGAAGCGTCCGCGGCGCCGGTGGATTGGGTCCGGTCAGAACAGCACGCGCAAGCCGGCCGTCAGGTTACGGCCAGTCAGCGGTGCATAGTCCTTGATGAACGAGGTGTGGCTGTAGGCCAGGCGATTGGTCACATTGTTCAGGCGCAGGTACAGCTGCGCCGGCAAGTCGCCGATGCGGGTCGAATAGTGCGTGCTGAGGTTCAGCGTAGTGTAGCCGGGCGTTCTGGTCTCGAAATCGGCGATCCTGTCCTGCTTGCCCACGCGGACCAGTTCGGCCAGGCCATTCCAGGCGCCCCAGTCGCCTTCGAGCTTGACGCCGATGCGGTGCGCCGGCGTGCGCGGGATATCTCGGCTGCCCGGGCCTTCGTCGAAGCGCGCACGCACGTAGTCGCCAAACAGGGTCGTCTTCCACACCGACGACAGGTTATGCGCAACCTCGCCTTCCAGGCCGGTGAAGGTGGCGTCGCGTTGGGCATAATTGATCAGCTGCAGGCCCTCGAACTCACCGCGCGTCTGCGAATAGATGTAGTCGCCGATGCGGTTGTGGAAGGCGCTGAGCGAAAAGGTAGTACGGCCGGCGAACTTGCGCAGGGTCAGGTCGAGGTTGTTCGACGTTTCCTTGACCAGGTTCGGGTTGCCGATCTCATAGGTGTTGGTGGCCAGGTGCGGACCGTCCGCGAACAATTCCTCGGCGGTCGGCAGGCGGTGCGTGTGCGACAGCGAGGTGCCCAGCGAATATTCCGGCGCAACCTTCCACACCGCGCCGACCGACAGCGAGGTGCCGCGCGTGTGGCTGTCGGGCTTGTCCACCTCGGCTTCGACATCCTGCCATTCGTGGCGCACGGCGGCCTCGAAGCGCACATGGCCCAGCTTGTATTCCTCGGTCAGGAAGGCCGCATGCTTCTTGGTCAGGGTCGGCGGTACATAGGCCTCGGCGCCGATGGCCGAGAAATCGCGGCGGGTGGTCTGCAGGCCGAACACGCCGTGCCAGCCCGCAAGCGGCGCATGCACGAATTCCAGGCGGCCGTCGTGGCCCTTGTTCTTGAAGGTGGTGGCGACCGCGCTGCCCTCGACCTCGTCGTGGATGTAGTCGGTGAACGAGGCGCGCAGGCGCACGCGCTCGATGCCGGCCGCCGGATTGCGGACTTCGCCGCGTACGTCCCAGCGTTCGCTGTCCAGGTCCACGACCGGCGCCTCGATCTCGCCCGCCTCGTTCTCGAAGCCGTGGCCGGGCAAGCCGTACTTGCCGCGCTCCTTGGTGAAGGCCGCGCCCAGGTAGCCGTCCTTGCCGACCCAGGACAGGCCGACGGTGCCGGTCTCGGTTTCCTTGTAGCTGCCCGGGACGCGGCGGCCGCCTTCCCAGTCCTTCCCGACGCGGTAGTCGTCGGCATCGCGCTTGACGCCTTCCACGTGCAGGGCGACGTTGCCGCCCGCGGCCGTGGTCAACTCGAAGGCGCCGGTCTTTTCGCGCGCCGCCGAATTGGCGCGCACTTCCGCGCTGCCTTCCAGGCCGTTCGCGGGCATCGCGGTCGGCACCTTGCGGTCGATGATGTTCACCACGCCGCCGACCGCGCCGCCGCCATAGGCCAGTGCCGACGGGCCGCGCAGCACTTCGATGCGCTCGGCCAGGACAGGCTCGAAGGCGACGGCGTGGTCGGGGCTGATGGTGGACGCATCCTGGATCTCGGAACCGTCGGACAGGATCTTCACTCGCGGGCCATCCATGCCGCGGATGATCGGACGGCTGGCGCCGGCGCCAAAGTGGCTCGAGGTAATGCCCGGCATGCTCGACAGGGTTTCGCCCAGGGTCGACTGGCGGGTACGCACCAGCTCATTGCCGCCGATCGACGTCACCGGCGTGACCATGTCGTCGCTGGCCACGCCGAGCCCGCTGGCGGACACGACGACGGTCGCCGGGGCGGTGGTCGATTGCGCGTGGGCGGTCAACGGAGCGCCAAGCGCCAGCATGCATGCCAATGCGAGCGGCGTGCGCTTGCCGGTGAAGTCAGTCATGGGAATCCCTGGTCGTCGAATGCGCCGTGGTGGCAATGATGCACCATAAGCGAAATCTAATGATAACCGATTATCGTTAAGGATTCAACGCAGCGCAGCAATTGCGCGCGGTGCCATCTTGCATGCGCACCACCTGCGCCGTTCTATCCACCGCAACAAACACGTCGTCCCCGCGCAGGCGGGGACGACGATTCTACGGCTAACGAAACTTAGAAAATGACGCGAATGCCCGCCGTCAGATTACGCCCGGTGAGCGGCGCTGCGTTCTTGATGAACGAGGTGTGGCTGTAGGCCAGTTCGTCGGTCAGGTTGTTCAGGCGCGCATAGAACTGGGTCGGCACCCCGCCAATGCGGGTCGAGTAATGGGCGCCGACGTTGAGCATATTGTAGCCGGCGGTCTCGGTCTCGTACTCGGCCAGCTTGTCCTGCTTGCCCACGCGGTAGAACTCGACCATGCCGTGCCACTGATTCCAATCGCCGTCCAGCTTGACGCCGAGGCGCGCGGCCGGGATGCGCGGCAGGTTGCGGCTGCCCTGGCCCTCGTCGAAACGGGCGCGCACGTAGTCGCCGAACACGGTCGCGCTGATCGTTGGGGTCAGCTTCTGGCGAATTTCTCCTTCCAGGCCGGTGAAGGTGGCGTCGCGCTGGGCGTATTCCACCAGCTGGAAGCCTTCGTGATTGTCCAGCGTGTGCGCGTAGATGTAGTTGTCGACGCGGTTGTGGAAGGCGCTGACCGAGAAGGTGGTGTCGCCTTCGAACTTGCGCAGGGTGAGATCGACGTTGTTCGAGGTTTCCTTGTCCAGGTTCTGGTTGCCGACTTCATAGGTGGCGGTGGCCAGGTGCACGCCGTCGGCGTACAGTTCTTCGGCGGTCGGCAGGCGGTGGCTGCGCGACAGCGAGGCGCGCAGCGAGTATTGCGGGGCGAACTTCCACACGGCGCCGACCGAGGCCGAAGTGCCGCGCGCATCGGTATCAACCAGGCCCGGGGCATCAACCTCGATGTCCTGCCATTCGTGGCGCAGGCCGGCCTCGAAGCGCCAGTTATCGAGCTTGTATTCCTCGGTCAGGAAGGCGGCGTGCTTCTTGGTGAGGGTCGCCGGCACATAGGCTTCCTCTCCGATCGCCGAGAAGTCGCGGCGCGTGGTCTGCAGGCCGAACACGCCGCGCCAGCCGGCCAGCGGCGCGTGCACCGCCTCCAGGCGGGCGTCGTGGCCCTTGTTGCGGAACGAGGTCGAGACGACGTTCTCTTCCAGCTCGTCGTGGACGTAATCGGTGAACGAGGCGCGCATGCGTACGCGCTCGATGCCGGCCACCGGATTGCGGTATTCGCCGCGGATGTCCCAGCGTTCGCTGTCGAGCTTCACCACTGGCACGCCGTGCTCGTGATCGTGCTCGTGCTCATGATCGTGATCGTGGCCTTCCTCGCCGTGCTCGTCATGGTCATGGCCCTCTTCCTCTTCGTGGCCGCCGCAGTGCAGGTGCGAGCCATGCGGGTGGCAGCTCTCGAACTCGTGGCCGTGACCCGGGATGCCGTATTCGGTGCGCTCCTTGGTGAAGGCGGCGCCGATATAGCCGTTCTTGCCGATCCACGACAGGCCGACGGTGCCGGTCTCGGTTTCCTTGTAGCTTCCCAGGACGTGGCGGCCTTCGCTCCAGTCCTTGCCGACGCGGTAGTCGTCCGCATCGCGCTTGACGCCTTCCAGGTGCAGGGCCAGGTTGCTGCCGGCGGCCGTGGTGAATTCGAAGGCGCCGGTCTTTTCGCGCGCCGCGGAATTGGCGCGTACTTCCGCGCTGCCTTCCAGGCCCTTCTCGGGCATCGCGGTCGGAATCTTGCGGTCGAGGATGTTGACCACGCCGCCCACCGCGCCGCCGCCATAGGCCAGGGCCGACGGGCCGCGCAGCACTTCGATGCGCTCGGCCAGGACCGGCTCGAAAGCGACGGCGTGATCGGGGCTGATGGTCGAAGCGTCCTGGATCTCGGCGCCATCGGACAGGATCTTCACGCGCGGGCCGTCCATGCCGCGGATCACCGGACGGCTGGCGCCGGCGCCGAAGTGGCTCGAAGTGATGCCGGGCTGGTGGGCCAGGGTTTCGCCCAGGGTCGATTCGCGGGCGCGCACCAGTTCACTGCCGCCCAGCGAGGTCACCGGGGTGATCATGTCGTCGTCCACCACGCCCAGGGCGCTGGCGGAGACGACCACGGTCGGCACGCTGTCCGGATCCGAAGCCGCACGGCTCGTCGTCTGGGCATGGACGGCCATGGGCGCGCCGAAGGCCAGCATCAGCGCCAGGGTCAGCGGTGTGCGCTTGCAGGAAAAGTCGGACATGGTGATTCCTCGAGAAAGATTGAACAGCGAGACAAAGACTTGCGATAACGATAATCCGTTATCATTAACATTGAAATGATAAGGCATTATCATTAAGCATTCAACCCTTTTTGGTCCTGTCGCACGCTTTGAGGTATCCTTGGCCCCATGCAACGCAATACACGTCAAAAATCCGCCATCCTGCATGCGATCGAGCATGCGCAGCGCCCGCTTTCGCCGCAGGAGATCCTGGACGAAGCCAGCCGCCAGGTCAGCCAGCTGGGCATGGCGACCGTCTATCGCAACCTGAAGTCGCTGGTGGACGACGGCGCGCTCAAGATTGTCACCCTGCCGGGCGAAGGCGCGCGCTACGAATCGACCAGCGCCGCCGAACATCACCACCACCATTTCCAGTGCACCGTCTGCCAGCGCGTGTTCGACGTGCACGCCTGCCCCGGCGACATCGAGCACATGGCGCCGAAAGGCTTCAGCGTCGAAAGCCACGAGCTGACCCTGTACGGCCGCTGCGCCGACTGCCTCAAGTCTTGAACCAGAAATAAAAACGGCCGGCGCGCAAGCGACCGGCCGTTTTCAACTGGCCTGGCTGATTATTTACCGAGCACGTTCAGCACGGCCAGGGTCATCGCCTGGGCGCCGGTCTTGATCGACGGTTCCGGCACCGGCGCATAGAACGGCGAGTGGTTGAAGGCGATCGGCTTGCCGTCCTCGCGTTCCGCTTCCGCCACCACCTTCGGATCGTAGACGCCGGTGAAGAAGAACATCGACGGCACGCCTTCATTGGCGTACAGCGAGAAGTCTTCGCTGGCGGTCATGGCCGGCATGCGCTTGGCCTTGTCGGCGCCGAAGGCCTCCTTGAACACCACCTCGGTCTTGTTCACCAGCTCGGTGCTGTTGACGATGGCCTGGCCGCCGCCGCCGATCAGCATGTCCGGCTTCGGCGCGCCGGCCATCGCGGCCGAACCCTCGGCCACGCGGCGCACGCCTTCGAGCAGCTTGGCGCGCACTTGTGGGCTGTACGAACGGATGGTGCCGCGCACCTGTACGCTGTCGGGGATGATGTTGCCGACCGTGCCGCCCTGGATCGAACCGACCGTCACCACGCCGAATTCCTTGGGATCCTTCTCGCGGCTGACCACGGTCTGGACGTCGACCACGAAGCGCGCCGCGATCGCCACCGGGTCGATGGTTTTATCAGGCGCCGAGCCATGGCCGCCACGGCCTTTGAACGTGATCTCGAGCCAGTCCGAGTTGGACGATACCGGGCCGTCGTTGAAGCCCACGGTGCCGTGGGCCAGCGGCCACGAATGCAGGGCGAAAGCGTAGTCCGGTTTCGGGAAGCGCTTGAACAGGCCGTCGTCCAGCATGGCCTTGGCGCCGGCCACGATTTCCTCTGCCGGCTGGCCGATGAAGACCAGGGTGCCCTTCCACTGCGATTTCAGTTCGACCAGGGTGCGCGCGGTGGCGAGCCAGCTGGTCATGTGAATGTCGTGGCCGCAGCTGTGCATCACGAAGGTGTCGCGACCATCGCTGGTGGCGCGGGCGCGGCTGGCGTACGGCAGGCCGGTGCGCTCTTCCATCGGCAGGCCGTCCATGTCGGTGCGCACCAGGACCGTCGGGCCGGCGCCATTCTTGAGCACCGCGACGATGCCGGTCTTGCCGACCTTCTCGGTGACGGTGAAGCCGAGCTTGCGCATTTCGGCCGCCAGCTTGCCGGCGGTGCGCACTTCCTGGAAGGCGATCTCGGGATGGGCGTGCAGGTCTTTATAGACCGCGTCGAGCCACGGGTACATGGCGTCGACCTTGGCGACGACGTCGTTCTTGAGTGGAGCGGCCTGCTGGGCCTGGGCGACGCTTGCGGACAGTGCCAGCGAGGTGGAAACGGCGATGGCTGCGGCGATACGGGTCAGTGTCATGGGTATGCTTGTCGTTATGGGAATGCTTGCCGATTACACCGCGCTCGGCCGCTTGATCGCCGCCGACTTGCGCCCGGCCACGGCCTGCGTCAGGCTGATGCCCGGCACGCGGTCGCCCTGCAGGGTGACGTCGAAGGCCATCAGCTCGTCGCGGCGGAAGGCGTGCACGGTGACGCGGTCGCCGACGCGGTAGCGCGCCAGCAGCGCATCGACGTTCGGCGGATTGCCGTTCACGCGCAGGCCGTCGATCGCGATCACGACGTCCAGCGCCGACAGGCCGGCCTGGTGGGCGGCGCCGCCCTCGTGCACCTGGGTGAGCTTGGCGCCCAGCGGGTCGCGGCCGATGCCGGCATCCAGCGAGGCCTTGCCGCCCTTGCGCTCGTCGACCAGCTTCACGCCCAGCGGCGCGTACAGCTTGGCCAGTGGCAGGTCATCGAGGCCGCGCACATAGCGCTCGAACATGTTCTTGAGTTTGAGTCCGCTGACTTCGTCGAACAGCGCTTCGACTTCCTGTTCCGTCACGCCGCGGCCGGCGCCGTTGTAGAAGTCGCGTCCGTAGCGCTCCCACAACGCCAGCATGATGTCGTCCAGCGATTTCGCGCCACCGGTCCTGGCGCGGATGGTCAGGTCGAAGGCCAGCGCGATCAGCGAACCCTTGGTGTAGTAGCTGATGATCGCGTTCGGCGAGTTCTCGTCCTGTCTGTAGTACTTGCTCCAGGCATCGAAGCTCGAATCGGCCACGCTCTGCTTGAGGCGCCCGCTGCCGCGCAGCACGCCGCCGACCGTCTTGGCCTGCAGCTTGAAATAGGTGGATTCGCCGATGATCCCGGCGCGCACCAGCATCAGGTCGTCGTAATAGCTGGTGAAGCCTTCGAACAGCCACAGGAGCGGCGTGTAGTTTTCGGCCTGCAGGTCGTAGGGGGCAAAGGCGGCCGGCTTGATGCGCTTGACGTTCCAGGTGTGGAAATACTCGTGGCTGCACAGGCCCAGGAAGCGCAGATAGCCTTCGCCTGGCTCGGCCGCCTTCGGCGTGGCCAGGCTCGGAAGATCGGCGCGCGCGCAGATCAGGGCGGTCGAGGCGCGGTGTTCGAGGCCGCCATAGCCATCGCCCACGGCCATGGTCATGAACACGTAGCGCTCGAGCGGCGCGCGCTTCGTCTTCGGCTCGAAGAAGGCGATCTGGGTCTCGCAGATCGCTTTCAGGTCGGCCTGCAGGCGCGCCATGTCGAGGTTGGGCACGCGGCCGGTGATCACGATGTCGTGCGGGATGCCATGGGCCTTGAAGGTCGCCAGCTCGAAGTCGCCCATCTCGACCGGATGGTCGATCAGTTCGTCGTAGTTGGCGCAGGCGTAGATGCCGAAGCCGTAGCGCTTCGCGCCCGCCTCTGGCATCGCGGTGGCCACGCGCCAGGTTTTGGCGGCCGGGTCGGCGGGGCGCTGGATGTCGACCTGGTGGACGAGCGACTCCTGCCCCACGACGCGCAGGAACACGCTGGTGCCGTTGAAGAAACCGTGGGTCTGGTCGAGGTGGGCGGCGCGCACCGACAGGTCCCAGGCATACACCTCGTAGTGCAGGGTCAGGGGACCGGCGCAAGGGGCGGCGCGCCACGAATGCTTATCGAGCTTGGTGAGGACGACCGCATTGCCGCCGCTCTCGGCGCGGATGCGCACGATATTGCGCGCGAACTCGCGGATCATGTAGCTGCCCGGGATCCAGGCCGGCAGCGCGAACGCCTGGCCGTCGGGATCGGGATTGGCCACCGTGACGGTGACGTTGAACAGGTGACCGGCCAGGTCCTTGGGAACGATGGTGTAGTGGATAGCGTTCTGCTTTTTCTGCGATGGCTTTTTCATGATCTTCTTGAATGGTCTCTCGGGACGCGCCGAATGGACATAGTGTAATCCATCGGGCGAAGCAAAACGCCTAGCCCGGCAGGTCGGAAGGGGAATCGATGTCGCGCAGGATGCCGGTGTCCAGCACGTCGATCGTGGTCACCGGGCTGCTGGCAAGCAGGCGCCGCGCGCCCTGGTCGCCGTCCAGCGCCAGCAGGTCGTCGCGGCGCCGGGCGCCGAAGGCGACCGGATTGCCGCGCCGGCCCTCGAACAGGGGCGCGGCGATGGCTGCGCCCTCCCCGATCGCAGCGTCCAGCGCATGCAGGGTGGATGGGGCAACGAAGGGCATGTCGCCCAGCGCCACCAGCCAGCCCTGGCCGTCAAGTTGGCCATTCAGGGAATGACGGATCGCGTGCGCCAGCGACAGGCCCATGCCGCCGTCGGCGTCCGGGCACACCGTCACTTCGCAGCCGAGCTGGCGCAGCACGTCGCCCACCCCGCCGTCATCTGGCGGCACCACGGCCACCACGCGCGCGAACACCGCCAGCAGCGTGCGCGCGCTGGCGGCGACCACCAGTTCGCCGCCGGGCAGGCGCTGCAACAGCTTGTTGTGGATGCCGGCCGGGTCGAAGCGGCGGCCCCGCCCCGCGGCCAGCAGGATGCCGGTCAGCGCCATGGCGTCATGCCTCCAATGCCGCGGCGGCATCCTTGATGGCCGCGCGGATCCGCTGATAGGTGCCGCAGCGGCACAGATTGCCGCTCATGGCGTTGTCGATGTCGGCATCCAGCGGGCGCCGGTTGGCGCGCAGCAGCGCGACGGCGCTCATCACCTGGCCGCTCTGGCAGTAGCCGCACTGCGGCACGTCGTGGCGCACCCAGGCATCCTGGACCGCCTTGCCGACCGGGTCGTCCTGCATCGCCTCGATGGTCGTGATCGCCTGGCCCGCGACCGCCGCGATCGGGGTGACGCAGGCGCGGATCGGGGCGCCGTCCAGGTGCACGGTGCAGGCGCCGCACAGGGCCGCGCCGCAGCCGAACTTGGTGCCGGTGAGGTTGAGGTTGTCGCGCAGCGCCCACAGCACGGGCGTGGCGGGATCGGCGTCGACTTGCAGGTCTCTTCCGTTGATGTTCAAGGTCAGCATGAACGCTCCTGGACGACAACCATGACCGGCGGCTGGCTTATTTTGCCGGCTTCGCTTCCAGCGAATCGAGCTTGGCTTCCAGCGACTTCAGGTCGATCGCGCCCGGGATGCGGGTGCCGTCGCTGAAGAAGATGGCCGGCGTGCCGGTAATGCGCAGCTTCTGGCCAAGCGCCAGCACCTTGTCGTTCGGCGATTCGCAGGCGGCCGGCGCCGCCGGCGGCACCTTGCCGTTGATCATCCAGTCATCCCAGGCCTTGTTGCGGTTCGGCGCGCACCAGATGTTCTTCGACTTCGTGAACGAATCCTGGGACAGGATGTTGTACATGAAGGTATAGATGGTGACGTTGTCGATCTCGTTGAGCGTCGTCTGGCGCAGGCGCTTGCAGTAGCCGCAGTTCGGGTCCTCGAACACCGCGATCACGCGCTTGCCGTTGCCCTTGACCTGCTTGAGCGCCATCTCGAGCGGCAGGTCGCTGAACTTGATCTTGTTGATGTCGTCGATGCGTTCGCGCGTCAGGTTGCGCGAACTCTTGACGTCATACACCTGGCCGATCACGAGGAACTCGCCCTTCTTGTCGGTGTACAGGATGTCGCCCGCGACCCGCACTTCGTACAGGCCTCCGTATGGCGTTTCCTTGACCGACTCGATCTTGGCGCCGCCCAGGTGCGGTTCGAGCGCCTTCTTGATGTTTGCCTCGACCGTGTTCTGCGCATCGACGCACGATGCGAGCAGCGCCGTCGCCAGCAGGACGGCGAGCTTCATTTTGATCATGCTTGGTTCCTCAGATTGATGACTTGCCCATCGCATGCGCCATCAGGCGCCGCTTCAAAGCAGGCATTTTATCAAGCAAGTTGAGTCCAAGATTGCGCATGACGCGTACCGGCTCCAGATTCGCCCCGAACAGGCGCTCCAGGCCATCGGTGGCCAGCTGCATCATGACCACGTCTTCCTTGCGCTTGCGGGCATAGCGCGCCAGCACCCGTTCGTCGCCGATCGCGCGCCGCTCCTCGCGCTCGCGCACGGCGGCGAGCAGGTCGACCACGTCGCCGAAGCCCAGGTTCATGCCATGCCCGGCCAGCGGGTGCACGGCGTGGGCGGCGTCTCCCACCAGCGCCACGCGCGGCGCCACGATCGCATGCGGCTTGACCAGCGCCAGCGGCACCGCCGCCACGGCCTCGGGCTGCAGGGGGCGCAGGGCGCCCAGCTTGTCGTCGGCGTATTCGCCGAGCCGGATCGCCAGTTCGCCCAGCGACTCGTCCATCAGGGTGTCGGCCAGGGTCTCGGGCGCCGACCACACCAGCGAGACGCGGTTGCCCGGCAGCGGCAGCAGGGCGACGATGCCGTCGGCGCAGGTGAACCACTGGTGGGCCACGCCATGGTGCGGCTTCTCGCAGGCGAAGTTGGTGACGATGGCGCGCTGGTGGTACATGCGGTAGTCGACGCCGATGTCGCACTGCCCGCGGACCCAGGATTCGCGGCCGTCGGCCCCGACCAGCAGCGCGCATTCGAGGCGGCGGCCGTCTTCCAGGCGCAGCGCGGCGCCCTCGTCGCTGCAGGTGAGCTCGCAGGCCCGGCCCTCGACCCGCTGCACGTTGTGGGCAAACTTGAGCGCGGCATCCAGCGCCCCGTTCAGGTTATGGTCTTCGACGATCCAGGCCAGGGTGCCGACCCGGGCGCCGAAGGCGTCGAAACCGAGGTTGCCGCCCCCCTCGCCGTCGCCATGCACGTCCATCGCATCGACCGCGGCGACGCGCGCCAGGTCGAGTGCGCCCCAGACCTTGAGCGAGGCCAGCAGGTCGTGGGCCGTATGGTTGAGCGCGTAGACACGCACGTCCCAGGGACGTTCCGCGGCCGAGGATGACGATGGCGCCTCGGCCGCGGGACGCGCGGGCGGCGCCAGCAGGGTCACGCTATGCCCGGCCTGGGCAAAGCCGAGGGCGGTGGTCTTGGCGATGGCGCCATTGCCGACGATGCAAACATCGGTCCGGGTGGTGGAGGTCGTGGGCGTGGTCATGGTGCTCATTATAGCGATATGCTACCCCACACCTTGCCGGCGACATCATGGATTGAAGGCTGAGCCAGGGTCGACATGCCGCCCGGCACAAACAAAGCATTCAAGAGCACTTGCGCAACTGAAAATCGCTGGCTATAATCATGCCTCTCTTGGCCTGGTAGCTCAGTTGGTAGAGCAGAGGATTGAAAATCCTTGTGTCGGTGGTTCGATTCCGCCCCGGGCCACCAAGAATATCGAAAAAGCGCCAACCCTCACCGGTTGGCGTTTTTTTTGTTTCTGCACCTGCGATCATATCGCCCGCGGATCGGCGTTCCTCGGCGGCGCCAGCAGTTTCTCCATGATCGCCAGGCGCACGCCGCGGTACTGTGGCGACAGCTCCGGACCGCTCGACGCCGTGCGCTCGCCCATGTGGACGAAGCCGAAGCGGGAATAGTAGTCGCCCAAGCGCTGGTTATCCGCCCAGGTATCCAGGCGCAGCCGGTCGAATCCCAGGCGCAGCGTCTCGCGTTCGCTCCAGGCCAGCATCAGCCCGAACAAAGACCTCCCCTGCCAGAGACGCCCGACGATGATGCGGTTGATATAACGCGCCGCATGCGGCAGCAGACCCTGCCACAGATCCTCGTCCATGGGCGATGGCGGACAGAAACTGAAGATGCCGACGGCATGCATATCGACCGACAGCAGATATTGGGCTCCCGCGGCGATGTCGGCCTCGACCACCGTCAGGTCCAGCGCATTCCAGTAGGGCAGTCCCCGACTGCGCTGGAAGGCGATCGCTTCCTCATACAAGTCCTTGATTTTCGGTATGTCCGCAGTGCGTGCGCGATGGATGTACATGGTTTTGCCGGAGAGTGGAAAGCGCCCAGTGTGCGCGGGGCCGGCGAGCAGGTCTTGGATGGATGTAACCTCGCCCGCCCTCCGGTCGGCGTGTTTACAGCTGTACAAGCATGCTGTGAAAAAGCCTGCCATCATGCGTTGCGGCTGACGCGACGCCAGGGCAACCGCCGTCGCGCGCCGCCTTTCGTTTCACTCCTGGCATTTCTTGCAGACAGACGATGGACACAGAGAACCACGACCAAGCCGGACCGGAACCGGCATCGAAGACCGACTGGGTGCGCTACCGCCCCACCGGTGTGCAGGGCGTGACACTGATGCGAGCCCATTTCACCGACTACACTTTCGAGCGGCACAGCCATCCTGAATTCGGGATCGGCCTGACCTATCGCGGCGTCCAGACTTTCAATTGCCAGGGCAGCAGGCAGGTCAGCGCGCCGGGCAACGTGATCTTCCTGAACCCGGACCAGGCGCATGATGGCTTGCGCGGCAAGACCGACAGCTACGACTACAGCATGCTGTATGTCGATCCCGCCGTGATGACGGTGCTGCGCGAGCGGGCGGCAGGTGTTCCATCTGCCAGCTATTTTCGCGATGCCGTCGTGCACGCGCCGGAAGCAGCGAGACAATTGCACAACGCCATAGAGGCAACCGGACAAGCGCAGGAAGCGCTGCGCGCGGAGTCGCTACTGCTCAAGGCCTTCATGGGCTTGCTCCTGCGCTTCGGCGAGACCCCGGCGGCGGCGCGGGCGCCTGCGCTTGCCGGCCTGGCCCGGCTGAACCGGGTGCGCGACTATATTCGCGCCCATGCGGGAAACGATATCTCGATTGCCGAACTCGCGCGCGAAGCCGGCGTGTCGCGTGTCTACCTGAGCCGTGCGTTCGAACGGCAGTTCGGCGTGCCACCCCATGTCTACCTGAACGCGGTTCGGCTGGCTAATGCACGCCAGCTCTTATTGAGCGGCATGTCGCTGGCGACGGTCGCGGTGAGCGCGGGGTTTGCCGACCAGAGCCATTTCACCCGGCGCTTCAAGGGAGCGGTCGGACTGTCGCCCGGTGCGTGGCTGCGGCAGATGCGTGGTAGCTGAGGTGGAGATGATCGTGCCGGACCGGCATGCCGGGGCCGCGACGCTGGCGGCTGAACGCGCCACGGCGGCAGTCGGCATGTTTCCTTCTGGTATCATACGCACTGACTGATGGTAGTCGGCGCCTGTCTGAAGATCCGAGCCATCCTGATGATGCAACTTCTTTCCGATGACGCGCATCCGTGTCGGCGATGCGGCGCCCGATCACTACCCTCCCTATTGCAGCCCTCCTGGGCCAGCGTTGATATTTCAAGGTTTACATGCACACCCTTCCTCCCTGCCCCCAATGCCAATCCGCCTATACCTATGAAGACGGCAGCGGCCAATACGTCTGCCCGGACTGCGCCCATGAGTGGCCGGTCCAGGCGGCTACCGCGGCGGCCGACAGCGTGCGGGTCTACAAAGATGCTTCAGGCAATATCCTCCAGGATGGCGACACCGTCACCGTGATCAAGGACCTGAAACCAAAGGGTTCGGGCGGCGTGATCAAGCAAGGCACCAAGGTCAAGAATATCCGCCTGGTCGATGCCGACCACGACATCGACTGCAAGATCGACGGCTTCGGCGCCATGAGCCTCAAGACGGAATTCGTGCGCAAGGTATAAGCACGCCCGGCGCCTAGTGCAGCGCGCCCTCCGCCTCGCGGGTCAGCACGATCTCGAGGTATTCGGCCGGCGCCACCATCGAATCCGGCCCGGCCGTGTTGAAGCGGTCGATCAGGGCCAGCAGGTCTTGTTCGAGCGCATCGGCGGCAGATGGCGCAAGGGCGGAGAAGGCCCGGTTGAGCGGTCCGTAGTAATCGCGGAACACGTGCACCCAGTGCGTGGGCGAAGCGTAGCGGAAGTTGAACATCCTGCGCGTGATGCGCGCCTGGAGCGCATCGGCGCCGAACAGCTGCCGCAGATGGTCTTCGTTTCCCCACAGTAGCGGCGACGCCAGCCCGGTCGGCGGCGGGACGTGCTTGCCGACCACCTTGAACAGCTGGCCGATGAAGCCATCGGCCGTCCAGTTCGCCATGCCGATGCGTCCGCCGGGCCGCACCACGCGCCGCATCTCGGCGGCGGCGCGCGCCTGGTCGGGCGCGAACATCACGCCGAAGGTGGACAGCGCCACGTCGAAGCTGGCGTCCGGGAACGGCAGCGCCTCGGCGTCCGCTACGCGGAAGTCGACCGCCAGGCCCTCGGCGGCGGCGCGCGCCCGCCCCTTCTCGAGCAGCGCCGGCACGTAGTCGGTGGACGTGACGCGGGCGAAGCGGCGCGCCGCGGCCAGCGTGGCGTTGCCGTTGCCGGCGGCGACGTCAAGCACGCGCTCGCCAGCGCGCACGTCAACGGCCTCGGCCAGCAGTTCGCCGACGATCTGCAGGGTGACGCCGACGACGGCGAAGTCGCCGCTGGCCCAGGTGGCCTGCTGGCGCTGCTTGATCGCGGCCAGGTCGGGAACGGCAGTGGCGGGACCCGCCTGGGGCGACGGCGAGGGTTGGGCTGGCTGGGTCATGATCCGTCTCCTTGAACAGGCAGGTTGTCGATATGACTGGCCGCGCCACCCATGGTTCGACGCTACGGCTTGTGCCTCCTCAATCCGGAAGGGGGAAATCGGCTGGCCAATGGGACTCCAAGGACAAGGCAGGCACCGCAGACACGGCGCCGTCCGGGAGGAGCCCATCATGAAACCGCGCCTTGTTCCGCGTAGCATTGCCGCCGCAGCCATCATCCTTGCCATCGCCGTGATCGGCGCAGTGGCGCTCGCCGCCATGCCATCGCTCTGGTCCGGGCGCGGCACGGGCAATGCCGGTTTCGACCCGCTGTTCGCCGGGGCCGCCGGCGCCACCTGCGCGCCGGCGCGCCCCGCCGCGCCGCCCCTGCTGGCCCATCTGGTGCAGGCCCAGACCGAGACACGCCCCTTCACGCCCGGCCGGCGGGCGCCGGCCACGCCGGGCGCCAATCCCGCCGGCAAGCCGGGCAAGGCCGCGCCGCCGCCCCTGTACGACAACCTGGGCAAGCTGCACGTGCCGATCACCACCGCCAGCAAGCGCGCCCAGGCCTATTTCGACCAGGGCATCCGCCTGACCTTCGCCTTCAACCATGCCGAGGCGGCGCGCGCCTTCCGCGCCGCGCAAGACGCCGACCCCAACTGCGCGATGTGCTACTGGGGCGAAGCGCTGGTGCTGGGCCCGAACATCAACGCCCCGATGTTCCCCGAGGCCGTCGCACCGGCGGTGGCGGCCGCGGCCGAGGCGAGCCGCCTGGCGCCGCGCACGCGGCCCGAAGAGCAGGCCGTGATCCGCGCCGTGGCGCGCCGCTACAGCCTTGCCCCCGGCGCCGACCGCGCCGCGCTCGACAAGGCCTATGCCGATGCCATGGCCGAGGCCGCGCGCGACTTTCCCACCCACGACACCATCCAGGTGCTGTTCGCCGAATCGCTGATGGACCTGTCGCCCTGGAATTATTGGGAGGCAGGCGGCGCCCGGCCCAGGAACCGCACGGCCGAGCTGGTCGCCACACTGGAAAAAGTATTGGCGCGCAACCCGACCCATGCCGGGGCCGCCCACTACTACATCCACACGATGGAAGCCTCGACCCGGCCCGAGAAAGCCCTGCCCGCCGCGCGCGTGCTGGCAAGCCAGATCCCGGGCGCCGGCCACATCGTGCACATGCCCTCGCACATCTATTACCGGCTGGGCATGTACCGCGAAGCGCTGCGCTCGAACGTCATGGCGGTCGCCACCGACGAACGCTACTTTGCCGACGCGGCCAGCGATCCCGTCTACCGGGGCGCCTATTACCCGCACAATATCCACTTCGTGATGGTGTCGGCCCTGATGGGTGGCGACGGTCGCACGGCGCTCGAGGCCGCAGGCAAGCTCGACAAGGTGATCACGCCCGACCTCCTGACCGCCATCGGCGCGCTGCAGCCGGTCAAGTCCGCGCCCTACTTCGCCCACGTCCAGTTCAGCGATGCGGACACCCTGCTCGCGCTGCCCGACCCGGGCCCCCGATTCGTGCTCGTGCAGGCGATGTGGCATTACGCACGCGCCGTCGGCCATGCGCGCAAGGGCGACTTCGATGCGGCCGCACGACAAGTCGCCGCGCTCGGCAAGATCGAGAAGAACGGCGACTTCAAGCCGGTGAACGACTGGAATATCCCCGGCCGCGAGATCGTCCAGACCGCCCGCTCGGTGGCCCAGGCCCGGATCGCCGATGCGCGGGGCGACTTGCCGCGTGCAGTCAACGCCTACCGCCAGGCGATCGCGGTGCAGGACGCGCTGCCCTATATGGAGCCGCCCTACTGGTACTACCCGGTGCGCCAGTCGCTCGGCGTGGCGCTCCTGCGCAGCGGACAGCCGGACGCGGCCGAAAAAGTATTCCGCGATTCGCTGGCGCGTACGCCAAGCAATGGCTGGGCATTGCGCGGCTTGATGGAGGTGTACCGCAAGCGTGGTGACGAAGCCGCGCTCGCGGCCGTGCAAAAGCAGTTCGCGACCACCTGGCTTGGCAAGCCGGATGGGCCGGCACTGTCCGCGCTCTAGACGTTGGATGTACCCGCTTGCGCGCCGTGGTGGTAACTTGCTCAGGGCTTGCCGTTCTTATGCGGCCAGCATGCAAATCATGCGACACAGCAATCCCATTGTCACTTATGCTAGGAGCCCGAATATTTACAAGAGGTTCCAATGAACGCCAAGCCTTCGTTCTTCGCGTCGTGCGCCGTCCTGGTCCTGTCCGCCCTGTGCGCCGTTCCGGCGCTGGCAGCGGATAGCGCCCGACCGTTGCAGCCGATCGAATCGCTCGTGGTGCCGCGCTATATGGGCGTCTGGTACGAGATCGCAAAACTCCCCAACGATTTCCAGAAAAAATGTGTCGGTGACACTACCGCCACCTACAACCTGGGCGAGGATGGACGGGTGCAAGTCGTCAATCGCTGCCGCACCGCCGAGGGCAAGTTTGACGTTGCCGACGGCGTGGCGCGCCAGCTCGGCGGCGCTACCTCACCCAAGCTCAAGGTGCGTTTCGCGCCGGCGATCCTGTCCTTTATCCCGATGGTGTGGGGGGATTACTGGGTCATCGACCTCGACGACAAATACCAGTTGTCCGCGGTCAGCGAACCCAAGCGCGAGTACCTGTGGATCCTGTCGCGCACGCCCCAGGTCGAACCGGCCGCATACGATGCACTGCTCACGCGCCTGACGGCACAGGGACTGGATGTGTCCAGGCTGGAGCGCACGCCGCACACGCAATTGCAACAACCTGCACAGTAACCGGACAAAGCGCGGCAACCGATGCCGCGCCGCTTGCCACGGTCAATGCCGCCGCACCAGCTCAAGGCGGCAATGCATCTGGAAATCCTGGTAGCCGTCCCCATCTTCCGCATCAGCACAGCAAACCGCGCCGACGTCACTGGCGCGCTTGCTTTCTAAATCTTACGTACCAGCCATATCGTGCGCCGGCTGCGCCTGCCGGCGTGCCGTCCTTGAAGAGTTCGATGCCAGGTCCACAATCCCCTGCCCTGCACCAGGCGCTGCTGACGGTGGCGGCCACCCTGCTGGCGCTGCCTGCCGCGCATGCCCTGCCCACCCAGGCCAGCGGCAGCGATTCGTTGGCAACACTGGTCAATGCCTACCGCGCCAATCCTGGCGCCTGCGACGGCCGTCCCGCCGCGCCGGCCGCCGCGCTCGATCCACAACCGGCACTGGCCCAACTGCGCATCGGCGCCGGCACCTTCATCGAATCCGCGCTGGAACGCGCCGGCTACGCTGCCGAGCAGGCACAGGCGGTCTACGTCACCGGTCCCGAGGATGCCCAGGCCGCCATGAACGTGCTAGCGCAGAAATACTGCAAGGTATTGCTGAGCGATCGTTTCTCTGCGATCGGCAGCTACCGCGAGGGCGCGACCTGGACCGTGGTGCTGGCGCGTCCGGCGCCGCCGCTGCCCTCGGTCACCTATCCCGACTGGCGCGAGGCAGGCCGCACGATCCTGGATGAAGTCAATGCCGCGCGCGCCAGCGCCCGCTCCTGCGGCAAGCAGGCGTTCCCGGCAGCGCCGCCCCTGAGCTGGAACCCCGCACTGGGCGACGCCGCACTGGCCCATAGCCGCGACATGGCCACGGGGCGCTACTTCAGCCACCGCGGCAAGGATGGCAGCCAGGCCGCCGACCGCGCCCTGCGCGCCGGCTATGCCTGGCGTCGGGTGGGCGAAAACATTGCCTTCGGCCAGCGCTCGCCGCGCGAAGCCGTCGAAGGCTGGCTCGATAGCCCCGGACATTGCGCCAACATCATGAACCGCAATTACACCGAGATGGGCGCCGCCTATGGCGTCACGCCGGAGCGGCAGGCCGGCGTCATCTACTGGACCCAGGTGTTCGGCGCGCCGCGTTAGCCAGAGACAAGCACCGTCGCCGCAGGGCGAGCGCCATGCCTGCCCCGCCTTCGACCCGGATTGCGGGCCGCGCCGCGCCGCCCCTGGAAGCTGCTTCGGATAGACTGCTTCTCAATATCAACCTCCCCGTCCGCGTCTTGCTGCGCCGGCCCAGAACACATGACCCAGTCCGCCCCGCAACCACGACTCGGCCTCGTCTGCATCACTGTCTCGAAGGACGTGCGCTACCGCGCGCTCACGCGCAAGCGCCTGCTCGAGCATTCGGAAGATGGCCAGCGCCGCTTACTGGAAGACATTTATCGCGACAATATCCAGACCCTGGACAATGCGCTGCGTTACTGCGAGCGCGAAGGCATCGCGCTCTACCGCATGCCCTCGTCGATCTTCCCGTTTTCCGATACGCCGTTCGGGCTGGACGTCCTGCAGCAGTTCAAGGACACCCTGGGCCGCTCTGGCCGGCGCGCGATCGAGCGCGGCATCCGCCTGGTGATGCATCCCGACCAGTTCGTGGTGCTCAGTTCGGACTCGGACGACGTGGTGGCCAACAGCGTCAAGATCTTGCAGATGCACGCCGACATCATGGATTTGCTGGACCAGCCGCGTTCGCCCTGGGCGCTGCTGGAAATCCACGGCGGCAAGGCCGACCGCGAAGACAAGCTGGTCGCGCGCATTGCCGACCTGCCGGATGCGATCCGCTGCCGCATCGGCCTGGAGAATGACGAATATGCCTACAGCGCCGACGAGATCCACGCCGTCTGCGTGCGCGCCGGCGTGCCGATGGTGTTCGACGCCCACCACCACATCGTCCACGAAAAGCTGGACAGCTACGAGCATCCGAGCGTGGCCGAGATGGTGGCCAGGGCGCGCGCCACCTGGCCCGACCCGGCCCACCAGCTGGTGCACATCTCGAACGGCCGCGAAGGCTTCAACGACCGCCAGCATTCCGACCTGATCGCGACGATGCCCTCGTCCTACCTCTCCGCGCCGTATATCGAGATCGAGGCCAAGCTCAAGGAAGAAGCGATCCGCGGCCTGGACGGCTGGTGCGCGAGGTTCACGCCGGCCTGATTCAGCTGTCCCGCAATTGCGCCAACCACGGCACGATCACGTCGCACAATGCTTGCGGCGCTTCGAGCGGAATCATGTGCCCGCTGTCCTCGACCAGCGCGAACTGCGCCCCTGCGATCCCTGCATGCAGCTCCTGCGCTTCCTCCAGGCTGCGCAGGCGGTCATGCCCGGCCGCGACCACCAGGGTCGGACAACGGATCTCGCCCAGCAGGTGCAGGTCGCCCGGCCGCTCGACCATCGACTGGTTGCGGAAGGCCACGCCACCCAGCCGCACACCCATCATGCGCACGCGCTCGATCAGCGCCTCGTTGTCCACCTCGCGCGGATGCAGCGAACCGGCGATCGCGGTACGGCTCAGCCCCGCGAACGAGACCGACGGCGCCGCCCGCGCCACCGTGCGCTTGCCCTGGCGGACGGCGTCGGAATCGGGCCGGGTGGACGTGGCGATCAACACCAGCGCGCGCACGCGCCCGGGCGCCTGGCGCACCATCTCGCGCGCGACGTAGCCGCCCATCGAGAAGCCGATCAGGATGAAGGACGGCGGCGCCTCGGCCAATGCGCGGCGCGCCAGGTCCTCGAGGGTGGAATCGTGACGCAGGTCGGCATGCGCCAGCGGGCCGAAGGGGGCCAGCCGGTCGCGCATGCCGTCCCACAGCGTCGCATCAAGCATATAGCCGGGAACCAGCAGGATAGTCATCACGCCATGATAGCAAAGCGTGATGGCGACGGAGTGGTCCCGATGAAGGGCGTGAGCGGCGCAGGCGATCCGGCGGTCCGGCGGTCCGGCGATCCAGCGATCCGGCGATCCGGCGGTCCGGCGATGCGGCGGTCCGGCGATTCAGGTATTACGCATCTGCGCCTGCGACACATTGCTGCCCGGCGGAACGCTCTGGGTCAGCCAGACGTTGCCGCCGATGGTCGAACCGGCGCCGATCGTGATGCGGCCCAGGATGGTGGCGCCGGCATAGATGACGACGTCGTCCTCGACGATCGGATGGCGCGGCGTGCCTTTGACCAGAGCGCCGCTCTCGTCGACCGGGAAGCGCTTGGCGCCGAGCGTGACGGCCTGGTACAGGCGCACGCGCTCGCCCAGGATCGCGGTTTCGCCGATGACGACGCCGGTGCCGTGGTCGATGAAGAAGCTGCCGCCGATCTGCGCGCCGGGGTGGATGTCGATGCCGGTCAGCGAGTGGCCGATGTCGGCCGCCACCCGCGCCAGGAACGGCACGCCGAGGCGAGTCAGGCAATGCGCGATGCGGTGGTAGAGGATGGCGATGGTGCCGGGATAGCACAGCATGATCTCGGCCACCGAGGTGGCGGCCGGGTCGCCGGCCAGTGCGGCCTGCACGTCGGACACCAGCAGCGCGCGGACGGCGGGCAGGCTGGCCGCGAAATCGCGCGTGATGGCGCGGGCGCGCTCGGTCAGCACGGCGTCCGCGGTCTGGTCATGCTCCGAAGAGAACTCGGGAGAAAAGCGCAGCGCGCGCCGCACCTGCTCGGCCAAGCGGTCGAGCGCCACGTTGAGCGTATCGGCGACGAAGTAGTCGATGCTTTCGTCGTTCAGGTCGGGGCGGCCATAATGCGTGGGGAAGAGAGCGGCGGAAACGCCGTCCACGATCTGGCGCACGACATCGCGTGAAGGCAGCTCGCGCACCCTGCCCTGGTGCCGGATATTGTGGGTGGATTCGCGCGAGGTGCGCAATGCATCGATGACGGGACCGAGGTGCCACTGCACCGATCCACCGTGATGGGGAAATTCGCTGTTCATTTGCCGAGCCTATACGATTCTTGATTCGATGCCTACGATTGTATTGGCATGTCGATATGCGTGCTTTGACGGGTTCAAAAACGGACTCCGCCAATGGTCGAACTTGCCGCGCAGCAGTTTCTAAGGCAACATCAAGCACCGAATACCTTTTGTAATGACACGACCATGAACCTGCCCTCCCACCAGCTCAGCATGACGGTGCTGATGACGCCCGACACGGCCAATTTTTCCGGCAACGTACACGGCGGCACCATCCTGAAGCTGCTCGACCAGGTCGCCTACGCCTGCGCCAGCCGCTACGCCGGCCGCTATGTGGTGACGATGAGCGTCGACCAGGTGACTTTCCGCCAGCCGATCCATGTGGGCGAGCTGGTCACCTTCCTGGCCGCAGTGAACTATACGGGCCGCAGCTCGATGGAAATCGGCATCAAGGTGATCGCCGAGGACATCCGCAGCAAGGTGGTGCGCCATGTGAACAGCTGCTTCTTCACCATGGTGGCCGTGGGCGACGACAAGAAGCCGGCGGCGATTCCGCCGCTGGAACCGTCGACGCCGGATGAATTGCGCCGCTTCGAGGAAGCCAAGGGCCGGCGCGAGTCGCGCCTGGCGCTGGAGCGGGATCACGCGCAGCGGATTTCGTCCAAAGGGTGAGGCAGGCGCGGGATTGTTTATCCGCCGCAAACGCTGCTATAATTGCGGCCTCTTGGCCTGGTAGCTCAGTTGGTAGAGCAGAGGATTGAAAATCCTTGTGTCGGTGGTTCGATTCCGCCCCGGGCCACCAAGAATACCGCCCGCTAAACGCCCACTCATGCAAGTGGGCGTTCTTGCTTCTGACATCCGAAGGCGCGCAGCCGGCCAACGTCGGGGCGCGACTCCCCCCGATGCGATTTCGTATCGCCTGGTGCAATCAGTCCATCTTCGTCGGCCCTTTCCAGAACCACTCTGGCAGCGCGGGCACATCGGGCACATCACCGGAGTCGCGTGGCACCTGGCGCACTCCCGCGCTGCCGCCTGATCGTCGATGCGCGGAGCGCCAACCGGCCAATCGGCTGGTGCCGCTAATGCGCGTCCAGGGCCCATCTCACGATGATGGCGCCCAGGCCTGACGTGTCGCGCGCTTCACGGCTGTACAATCACTGCCATGAAAATGCGTAAAAAATCCGATCTTCCGTCCAAGATTTGCGCGCACTGCTCACTTCCTTTTACCTGGCGCAAAAAATGGAAGCGTGACTGGGAACAGGTCAAGTATTGCTCGGAGCGCTGCCGCCGCATCTGCACGCCGACAGAAACGCAACAGCCAACGAACGAATCCTAACGCGGCGGAACGAAGCGCGTCCATTTGCGCAAGCCTAAAGCGACGAAAACGGTCGCCAGGCCAAGCAGCCCGGCGAACTCGGCGCGTACCTCGCCCAGCGACGCGCCCATCTGGTTGGTGGCGACGAATCCCTGGATGGCCGCGGTCGATGGCAACAGCCATGCCAGGAGCTGCAGCGGTGATGGCAAGGCGCTGGCGGGCCAGGTCAGGCACGAGAGAAACATGATCGGTAACGAGGTGGCGACCAGCAGCTGCATGCTGCGCTCGCGCGTGCGAAAGAACATCCCGATCAACATCCCCATCGCCGCGACGCTGTAGGCGAACAACAAGGTCAACAAGGCGCTGCCTGCCAGGTTGCCGCCCCTTGGATAATCCTGCCACCAGAAGACGAAGCCGAAGAAGTACATCGCGTTGAGGGCGACGACCAGCGCAAATGCGGTCAGCGCGCCGAAGTAGGACGCCACGTCCTGCGGGTAGGGAAAGGATTTCCCGCTCGACCAGCTGCCGAACAGCAGCCCAATGCCGAGCAGGAAGGTCTGCTGCATGATCAGCACCACGACGCCCGGCACCACGTACGAGCCATAACCCTCGCGTACGTTAAACAAGGGAACTGCTTCGACGCTCAACGGCTGGCGCGAGGCCTCCGCCTGTAGCGGAAACGGTACCGCGACGCCCAAGCGTTTCGATTCGATGCCGGCCGAAGCAGTGGCGGCAACCTCCGCCAGACCATTGAGCACCGCCTTGTTCAGCAGCGGATAGGCGCCATTGCCGCCGACTTCGATTTCGGGCTGCAGACCTGCCAATAACTTGCGGCTGAAGTCGGCGGGAATGCGCATCACGCCAGCTGCCTGCCCCTCCCAGATCAGTGCCTGCGCCTCGTCCGGCCGCGAAGTGACGCCCGCCACCAGGATGGAAGGGTGCGCCCCGGCATAGCGGATCAGCTGGCGCGACAGCGCTGAATGATCCTGGTCGACGATCACGACCGGCACCCGGCGCACTGTTTCCGTACTGTAGGGAAGCGGATAAAAAAAGGAATACAGGATGCCGGAGATAAAGAACAGCAGCAGCGCGGCCTTGTCGCGGAAGATCGATTGCCACGTCAACAGGAAAGCGCGCGACGCCGCGCCGAGCGCGTTCATGACTTGCCCCAGCTGGCTGGCTGGGTGACGCGCCGGGCCAGGCGCAGGTGCGCGGCGGCGCCCAGCAGGAGCGTGAATGCCAGCAGTATCGCGAGCGTGCCGAGGCCGGCATGCAACGGCGCCCCCGCCATCCATGTATTGTTCAGCAACTTCAGGTAATGCGTCAGCGGCAGGGCATCGGCCCAGACCCGTGCGCTGACGGGCATTGCCAGGAGTGGAAATCCCTGGCCTGCGAATGCGAATGCGGGCGCCGTCACGAACGCGCAGGCCGACAAAGCTGCGCGCAGCGACGAGGTGAAAGCGACCAGGAAGGCCGCCATCGCGAGATAGGCCGTAACGAACAGGACCGTGCCGGACAGGATTGCCGCCGCGCTCCCGAGCACCGGCCAGTCCAGCACCGCGCCGAACAGGACGAACAGCAGCAGCGCATGCACGACGAACGCCGCGAACGGAATCAGCATCTTGCCGAGCAGGGCCGGTCCCAGCCGACCGCCCGCGGTGGCCAGCCAGTCGGCCACCGAGGAAGCGCGAAACTCACGGCCCAGCGCCGTCACCGCCGCGAGCGTCACGAAAATATGCAGCAGACTGAATGCCACGGGGATTGCCAGCGATGGAATGTAGCTGCCCTGTTCATTGAACAGCGTCGACGCACGGATGCGCACCGGATCGACCTGCTCCATGGCCTGGCCCGGGGCGGCGCCACGACCGACGCGGCCCTGCTGCTCGATGCCGGCCGACAGTGTCGCCACCACCGCGCGAACGTCGCGCGTCATGGTGCCGGCGTGCGCCGCGAACTGGGCATTGTAGGCCCACTGCACCTTGTCCCCTCTCCCGGCGCGCACCGATTCCTGCAAGCCGGAGGGGATCGACACGATGCCATATGCCGTACGCGCGCGGATCATCACCAAGGCTTCGGCTTCGCTGTCCACTGCCCGCGCCACCCGCAAACCGGGCGCCGCGTCGAGCATGCGAATCAGGCCGCGCGACATTGCCGACTGGTCGCGGTCGTGCACCACGAGCGGCAGGTCGCGGGCCACGCCGGCAGAAAAGATCCACCATGTCAGCAGATAAAGCGTCAGCGGAATCGACGTCAGCATCGCCATGTCCCAAGGATCGGCGCGCAGGCGTCGCCATTCGCGCAGCAAGGATGACTGGATGGCTTGGCCGGCGCGCGTCATTGGCGATACTCAGCGATCGAACACCACCGTCATGCCCGGGCGCAGTCCCGGCACCGGCGCGGTCGGCCTGAGCCTGATTTCGAACGTTCGCAGGTCGGTGCCGCCCGGCCGCGCAGCGCGCCAGGTGGCGAACGCCGGCAACGCGGATACGGCACTGACCTTGAACTGCGCCTTGACCTTGAGCGCGGGAATGGCGGCCTGATGCAGCGAGCCCTGCGCAAACGGCTTGAATTCGTCTTCGCGCACGGCCACCACGGCCCAGACGTCGGCGAGATCGACCAGGGTGAGGACAGGAAAGCCCTGCGGCGCAAGCTCGCCGGCCTGGATCGCGAGCTTCGTCACTTCACCCTGCGTTGGCGCCATGATGCGCGTTTCGTCGAGCGCCGCGCC
This sequence comes from Massilia oculi, assembly GCF_003143515.1. NCBI lineage: Bacteria > Pseudomonadati > Pseudomonadota > Betaproteobacteria > Burkholderiales > Oxalobacteraceae > Massilia > Massilia oculi. The sequence goes on from NZ_CP029343.1 coordinate 2,283,590, forward strand.
GGTCTCGGCCAGCACGCCGGTCACCTGGCGCACTTGCGCTTCAGCGGCGAGCTTGTCTTCCGGACGGGCGCCCTGGCGCGCCATGTCGTACTGGGCCCTGGCGGCCGTTGCCAGCTCGGTGGCCGAACGCGCCTGTGCCTCGGCGTCGTCGCGTTTCTGGCGCGCAAGCACTCCTTCTGCAACCATCGCCGCGATACGCTGGTACGTCAGTTCCGCGAGCCTGGCGCCGGCTTCCGCGCGCTCCCAGTTGGCGCGCGCGGCGACGATTTCCTGTGGTCGGGCGCCGGCTTGCACCTTCAGGCTGGCCGCGCGGGCGGCATCGCGCGCGGCCTCGGCCTGCGCCACCTTGGCCCGCACTTCCGGGCTATCCAGCTCGAACAGCAGGTCGCCACGTGCGACGGTCTGGCCGAGCTGGACGTGGACCCGGCTTACCCGCCCCGGAACCTTCGACGACACATTGGTTTCCTGCGCTTCTATCTGGCCCTGGACGGGATCACGCACCGGCTTGAAGGCCTGATAGACGCCCCACCCCAGCAGAGCGAGGACGACGGCGGCGGCGATGATGGCCAGGCGCCGGGCGCGAGCGTTTGCCATGATGATCATTCCTTCTTGAAATCGACGGTGTGCGTTGCCGTCCGGGACAGCACGACCAGGCGGTCCGGCTCGCCAGCGGTGCCGAGCAGCTTCGCCAGCGCGATCACGTAGTCGTATGCCGCCTGTGCGCGCTCGAGCGCGGATTTGGTGTGATTGAGCGAGGCGTCGGCCACGTCGGCCGAGGTGGCCTGGCCATGGCGAAAAGCCACCTGCGCCAGGCGCAGCGTTTCCTCCGCCAACGCGATCGCGGACGCCATCGACAGATAACGCAGCCGCGCGTCCTCCATGGATCGCCACTGGCTTTCCGCCAGGGTCGGGATATCGCGTCCGGCTTGCTCGGCAGCGGTGTCGACACGCTGTTGTTCGATCCTGGCGGCGGAAATCATTTTCGCGCGGTCGATGCGTTCGACCAGCGGCACGCTCACCGACACGCCGACCAGCCAGTTGGCGCGGCTCGAGCTGCCGCGATTGAGGTTGTAGTTGGCGATGCCGATGACGCTGGGGCTGAATGCGCGGCCTTGCAGTTGCAGCGCCCCGTCGGCCTGTTTTTTCTTACTGGCGATTTGTTTCCAGGAAGCGTTCAAGGCCATGGCCGCGTCGATGAACGAGGCGAGCGAGCCGGGCGTTTGCTCGTGGACGAACAACGGTGTGGTCGGCATCACGGCCTCGGGCGTGTCGAGCAGGCGGCGCAGCGCGAGCTGCGCGATCTCCAGATCGCTGTCCGCCTTGGCCGCTTCTCTCAGCGCATTGTCGACGGCAACATCGGCTTTCAGGCGCTCGACCTTGGCGATCAGTCCGCTATCCTCCATCCTGCGCGCCATTCGCTGGTGCTCCCTGGCCACGTCTGCCGCATCGCGCCGCAATCGACTGGCCTCCCTGGCCAGCTGCACCGCGAAATAGCGTTCCGCCAGCTGGGTCGCGAGCGCGTCCTGCGCCGACTTGACGCTTGCGCCGGCTTCGTCTGCCCGTCCCGCGGCGATCTGCTTGACCGCGTCGAGACGCCCGCCCGTATAGAGGGGCCAGACCGAGCTCAGCCCGAGTGAACGAACGTCGAACACACGATCGACGCTGATGGCCGGGGGGATGTCCGGCAGGTTCAGCGCCGGCAGGGGCGGCAGGGAGTCGAGCACCGGATTGGCCAGCTGGGCGATGGCGCCGGTGTCGACGCTGAGCGTGGTCGAGACCCGTCCCATGAAGCCCGACAGGCGCACGTCCGGCCCGTCGATGCGGCGCAGCGCTTCGGCTTGCAATTGCTTCGCCTGTAAATCGAGCCTGGCCCCATTCACCGTCCCGGCGCTGGATCGCGCCAGGCGCAGCGCGTCGGCGTAGTCGACGCCGGTATCGGCGCGCGCCGCGTCGGCAAGCGCCAACAGCACGGCCATGGCGCCAGACAAAAGAACCCGCCCCCCCATGTCCTGCTCCCGGTGTCCGATCGTCAGCCCGCCGTCCGCGGCGCAGACGGTCCGGTCGCTTGATCCAATACGCCAGATGGATATTGTAGTTGGAATGATAATACTTTTGACGCGCTTGCTCATCTTTAATCGTGCGCGGCCCGGGACCAGGGCGCCGGCCTCGAACGCCGCACGCGTTTCTGTCATACGGCGCGACAGACAACGCGCGAACTTGCTCCAATATGACAGGCTCGCCCGGCGCGCTGGCCAATGACCCTGGCGCAGCCGCCGCGCGATTACTCTCAACGCTTTTTGAGCGAAAGAAGACCACCATGCCGCAAAGCGCCAATGTCAACCGCAGCATCGTGCTGCAACAGCGTCCCCAGGGGGCGCCCGACGCCGACACCTTCCGCCTGGACGAGTCGCCGGTCCCCGTTCCGCAAGAAGGGCAGGTGCTGCTGCGCACGCTCATGCTGTCCCTCGACCCCTATATGCGCGGGCGCATCAGCGACGCCAAATCGTACGCCGAGCCGGTCGCGGTCGGCGCCGTCATGGTGGGCGGCACGGTATCGCGCGTGCAAGCCTCGCGCCATCCCGACTTCCAGCCTGGCCAGCTGGTGCTGTGCTACAGCGGTTGGCAGGACTACGCACTGTCCGACGGCGCCGGCTTGAACAAGCTTGGCGATGACGCGCAACTGGCCTCGCGCGCACTCGGGGTGCTCGGCATGCCGGGCTTCACCGCCTACATGGGCCTGCTGGACATCGGCCAGCCGCGGGCGGGCGAGACCGTCGTGGTCGCGGCGGCCAGCGGCGCGGTCGGCTCGCTGGTCGGACAGATCGCCAGGCTCCAGGGCGCGCGCGCGGTCGGTATCGCTGGCGGCGCCGACAAATGCCGCTATGTGGTCGACGAACTCGGCTTCGACGCCTGCGTCGACCACCGCGCGCCGGATTTCGCGCAGCAGCTGGCCGCGGCCTGCTCTTCCGGCATCGACGTCTATTTCGAGAACGTCGGCGGCGCCGTGTTCGACGCCGTCCTGCCCTTGCTGAATACCAAGGCGCGCGTGCCGGTCTGCGGCTTGATCGCCGACTACAACGCCACCACGCTGCCGCCGGGCCCGGACCGGCTTGGCCTGCTGGCACGCACGATCCTGACCAAGCGCATCAGGATGCAAGGCTTTATTATTTTTGACGATTACGGCGCGCGCTATGGCGAGTTTTTTGCGCAGATGAGCCGATGGCTCGACGAAGGCAAGATCAAGTTCCGCGAGGACGTCGTCGATGGCCTCGAGAATGCGCCTCAAGCCTTCATCGGCCTGCTCGAGGGGAAGAATTTCGGCAAGCTCATGGTGCGCGTCGCGCCCGACTAACACACGACAGGAGAAAGCACATGAACGTTTTGATGGTAGTGACCTCGCACGACCGACTCGGCGATACCGGAAAGAAAACCGGTTTCTGGCTCGAGGAATTCGCTGCGCCGTATTACGCGCTGAAGGATGCCGGCGCCGACGTCACGGTGGTCTCGCCGCTGGGCGGGCAGCCGCCCCTCGACCCCAAGAGCGACGAAGAGGATGCGCAGACCGACGCCACGCGCCGGTTCAAGGCGGACGACGCTGCCCAGGCCGTGCTTGCCAATACCGGCAAGCTGGCCGAAGTGAGCGCCGCCGATTTCGACGCCGTATTCTATCCCGGCGGACATGGTCCGCTATGGGACCTGGCCGAAGACAAGGCCTCGATCGCCCTGATCGAAGCGATGGCCGCTGCCGGCAAGCCGGTCGCCGTCGTATGCCACGCACCGGGCGTGCTGCGCCATGTGAAGGCCGCGGACCGGAGTCCGCTCGTCAAGGGCAAGCAAGTGACCGGATTTGCCAACACCGAGGAAGAGGCAGTCGGTCTCACGGCGGTGGTGCCCTTCCTGGTCGAGGACATGCTCAAGCAACACGGCGGCCTGTATTCGAAAGGCGCAGACTGGCAGTCCCATGTACTCACCGATGGCCGCCTGATCACCGGACAAAATCCTGCCTCGTCGGAGGAAAGCGCAAAGGCCCTGCTCAAGCTGCTGGCGTAGCCGGAACGCCTTCCCCGTGCCGCGTGGACCGGCTTCTCCCCTGGGCCATCGGGCCCCGGGGAAGTACCTGGTCATTGAACAAGCGTTTTCAACGCTCGGCCGGATAGGTGTACGACGAGCCGATCCCGAGCGGCATTTCCAGCGCCCAGAATCCGAGCAGGAACGCGGTCCAGATGACGAGCAGGCTGAGCGAATACGGCAACATCAGCGCGATCAGGGTGCCGATGCCGGTCGATTGCACGTATTTCCGGCAAAAGACGATGATCAAGGGGAAGTAAGGCAGCAGGGGCGTGATGATATTGGTGGAGGAGTCGCCCACCCGGTAGGCCGCCTGAGTCATGTCCGGCGACACCCCGAGTTCCATCAGCATCGGCACCATGACTGCCGCGATCAGGGCCCACTTGGCCGAGGCCGAACCGATGAACAGGTTGACCATGGCGGACAGCAGCACGATGCCCGCCAGCGTGATTCCGAGCGGGAACGCCATCTCCCGGAGCCACAATGCCCCCTTGAGGGCGATCAGGGCGCCGAGGTTGGATTGCCCGAACGCGAAGATGAACTGCGCGCAGAAGAATGCCATGACCACGTAGTAACCCATGCCGCTCATGGCATGGCTCATGCCCTTGACGATGTCGCGGTGGTTCTTCGCGGTGCCGGCGACATAGCCGTAGACCACGCCGGGAATCAGGAAGAAGATGAAGATCAGCGCGACGATCGACTGCATCAGCGGCGCCGAAGAGTGCGTCAGCTCGCCCGTACTCGGCGAGCGCCAGGCCGAACCTTCCGGCATCAGCGAAAGCAGCAACAGGGCCAGGCTGGCGACCATCGCGATGCCGGCCCAGCGCAGGCCCTTGATCTCGTTCGGCTGCAGGGCGTCCATCGTGGGCAGGCCGGCAGGATCGCCGTCGACCGGCGAACTCTTGTTCAGCCGCGGCTCGATCACCTTGTCGGTCAGGAACCAGCCGACCAGGATCACGAGAAAGGTCGAGGCCGTCGTGAAATAGTAGTTATTGAGCGGATTGATCACGATCGATGCGGCGGCCGGGTCGGACGACAGCCGCGCGGCGACCTGGGTCAGGCCGGCCAGCAGCGGATCGAGGCTGGAGGGAACGAAGAAGGTCGCGGAAAAGCCGCCCGATACGCCGGCGAAGGCTGCCGCGATGCCCGCCAGCGGATGGCGCCCGGCGGCGTAGAAAATGACGGCGCCCAGCGGAATGACCAGCACATAGCCGGCATCGACGGCCACGTGGCTCAGGATGCCTACGCCGATCAGCACCGGCGTCAGCAGGAACTTCGGCGTCACCGCCAGGATCTTGCGCAGCCCGGCGTTGATGAACCCCGTGTATTCCGCCACGCCCAGCCCCAGCATCGCCACCAGCACCACGCCAAGCGGCGGGAAGGTGACGAAGGTATTGACCATCTTCGCCATGAAATCCGTCAGGGCGGCCGGGGCCAGCAGATTCCTGATCTCGATCGGCGCGCCGGTGCGCGGGTCGATGTCGTTGAAGACCAGGCTGGACATGGCCCAGGACGTGGCCCAGACCACGGCCAGCAGCAGTGCGAAAAGGATGGCCGGATCGGGCAGCTTGTTGCCTGCCACTTCGATCCAGTTCAGGACACGGTTCAATCCACGCGGTTTGGCGCCAGTTGCTTGTGCAGTCATCGTAGCCTTTGCTTAAAGGGGACTTTGAAATGGTCGATACGCGTAGCAGCACGCCCGTCAATACTGGGCATCGCCTGCAAGCTGTTATCTCCAAGACACATCAAGCCACATAGTACGCAGAAGCCGGGCTCTCGAAAAGCTTCTTGATGAGCAAACGTCCTGAGGAAGGATTACGACGCGACCTCCCCATTTGGCCTGAAACAATCGGGCTCATTCTTTTCGTTCCCTGAACTCACCTTCGATGACCGTGTCGTCGGCGGTCTCGGAGCGGTTTTGGCCGGCGAATCTGAAAACAGACGAAGACATGCGATCGACAATCGTTCGCCGCAGCCATGGGTAAGCGAGGACAAAAGCCGTCGCGACACCTGCAAACAGTGCGGGCACGTAGTCGCCTCGCGCCACGAAGGTGAACAGGCTCAGTGCAAGTAAGCTCACGATGAGCGGTCGACGGACAGGTTTGGGCAAGAGGCCGACAATGCGCAACCTGCCCTCCTTTATCCAGGGAAATCTGGCGAAAAGAACGCCGAGCAGCAGTCCCGCCGCCATTCGGCCCGTGCCGAGAACATCGGCCACCACCCCGATCACGAGAAAACCGGTGTAGGTCATCGTACCGGCCAGGACGGCCAACATGAATAGCGCAACGGCGGCCGTCAGCTTCGGCCTGCCGATTGCCGCAGTAATGAGGAAACGTAGGATTTGTGTACTCCTGAAAATGGGTCCTGAGGCCAGGGCAAATTCTAACAGCCGCACCTGTTTCAGGGCGCCTGAAGCCTATCGCGCCCCGCCCTGCGCCTGTGCCATTTCCACCGCAGGCAAGGTCACAGTCAAGAACGACGACACCTGCCCGATCAAATCCGCCGCCTGCTGTCGCACCTGCTGCATTTGCAGCACCGACAGCTCGGCCTGGCGCACCGCCTGCTGGATCAAGGTGCGGCGCTGCACGAGCGCATCGCGCAAGGCGGCGTCCGGCGCATCCTCGACGAGTGTCGAGACGACGGCCAGCACGAGCAGGTGCAGGCCCAGCCCCTTCGCCGACGCTTCCAGATTGCGCACGGCGATCTCGCTGTCGGCCATCAGCTGCATGAGCTGCGTGCGGGACGACGTCAACGCCGGACGATACTCGGCCGGCGACGTCGGCCGACGAAAGAGCCGGCCGAACATGCCTGGCGGACCCTTGGTGGTCTCGAGCGCGGCTTCCAACAGCGCCGGCACGCCCATCTGCGCAAATTCGAGTACGAGTTCGGTAATGGGCTGGAGCAGCGCCGCCTGCTCCGTCAGCGGCGCTTCGGCCCATTCGGTCACCAGCGCCAGCCTCACCGGCAGAATGCGGCGAAACAGGATGGCCAGGCGCTGCTCGGAATGCGCGAACACATTCGGATACTCGGCGTGGACGGTGGCGAGCGCATCGCGCACCGCCGGATGATCCTCGCTGTCGAACAGCGGCCTGGCCACGGTTTTCCTCGTCGCGGCGGTGGACGCCGGCGCCTGTGGCGGGTCGTCGAAAGACAGCGCCCTGGGCAAACCATTGCGTTCGGGCGCAGCCTCGGCCTCGTGCTCGTCGCCGAAGTCGAAAGCCTTGGGCGTCTGGTGTGTCATCGGTCTACCTGTCGGCGCCAGCCTTCAGCGCCTGATAAAGATGCGTGTGGCAGTGCTCGGACCCGCTGCTCAGACTGTACCGCCGAGCTTGCGAATGAACGTCGCCAGGTTCAGCTTGAACCCCGCGCCAACGGCCTGGAAACGCCACTCGCCATCCCTGCGGTACAGCGAACCGAATTGCAGCGCGGTCTTGTCCGAATAGTCTTCGTTCAGGTTGTATTCCGCGATGGTCTCGCCGGTCTCGTCGTTGTACACCTTCACATAGGCGCCGGAGACGGCGCCGAAGTTCTGCTTGCGCGCCTCGGCCTCGTGGATGGTGACCACGATCGGCATTTCCATCACCGCCGCGTCGACCTTGGCCAGGTCGACGGTGATCACCTCATCGTCGCCATCCTTGTCGCCGGTGCGGTTGTCGCCCGAGTGCACCACCGCGCCATCGGGCGAGGTCGTGTGGTTGTAGTAGACGAAGTGGGCGTTGCTGATCATGACCGGATGGTCGTCCGCGTCCTTCCGGCACAGGAACACCGACGAGTCGAGATCGAAGGCATGGCCCTCGGCCGCATTGACCTTCCATCCGAGGCCGATCCGCACGCGCTTCAAACCCGGTGCGGATTTTTCGAGGTTGATGCGGTGGCCAGTCTGGAGCGTCGTCGACATGAGCTTTCCTTGTAGTGTGAGTTGAAATTACGCCGCGCCTGGCGAGAACCTGGCGATCAGCTCCTGTTCCAGCGCCTGCAGTTTCGGCAGCTCGTCGCGGCGGCGCTGCTGGCCTTCGTTCGAGATCTGCTCGAGCTTGTCGAACGCGGTCACCAGCTGCGTCTGCACGTGCTGCGCGGTTTCAAGACTGACGATCGAGCGCTGCTTGGCGCGCGCGACCGTCTCGGTATTTTCCAGCAGCATATCGGCCTGGGCGCGGAAGGCCGCGTCGGTGGCGTCGTAGGCGGCATTGGCGACCGCCGCGCTCTGCTTGGCTTCCAGCTGCAGCAGGTAGAGCGAGAACACATTGCGCCAGGCCGGGATCGACACATTGACGATGTCCGTGAAGGTGTCCGTCAAGGCGCGCGCATTGTCTTGCGACAGGCGGATCTGCGGCACCATCTGCGTGGCCATCAGCATCGCGCGGCGCAGGTCGTCGATGCGTTTTTCGAGACGCTCGAGACGGCGCCGCAGTTCGGTCGCCTGCTGCGCCTCGAAGGCATTGGCCGCCGCGGCTTGCTGGGCGACCGCCTGGCGCAGCCGGTCGGCCCAGGCTTCGCCCTTCTTCACGTCGGCGTCCAGGCCCTGATAGTAGACCTCGAGCCCCTTGTACATCTCGTCGAAATCGTGGATGCGCGCCCGGTGCACGTTCGCATGGCGCGTCATCTCGGACACCAGGGTGTCCATGCGCGATTCGACCACCTGGTATTGCGACAGCATCTTTTCCTTGACCGAGCCGAACATGTTCGACACGCGCGACAGCAGGCCGCCCGATTTGAGCTTGGCCGGATCCAGTCCCTTCGAGGTGGCGATCAGTTCGTTCAGCTGCGTGCCGAACACGTCGGCGTCCGAGGCGCGCACGGTGCCCAGCAGCTTGGCCGACACCTTCGCCACACCCGGCCCGGCCGCGCTGCCCAGGGTCTCGATGGCCTTGTCGTCGATGCCGGTGAGATCGACGGGGATCGCCGGCTTTGCTCCCGCCTCTGGCCGCAACGCCGGCAGCGCGTCCGGCGTCAGGGCCGGATCCAGCAGGGGCGGCAGACCGGCGGCAGGCGTCACGGGGGTCGTCGATGCGGCCTTCGCTTCGTCTTCGGAGGAGAACAGCGGTTTCATGGAATCCCTCTGGGTTGGTATGACAACATCAATAGCTTACCACCGGACAATCGGGCTGCAAGGGTTTCTGCGGCGAGCCATCTCCCTGTTGTATTGCACCTGGGCCATCATGCTATTCTTGCATTGCCCTGACCACCCAGAGAAGACATGACCCGCTCGCTCCCCCCTACCCTGCGCACTGCGCTGCGCACCGTGCTGTGCACCGCGCTGTTCGCCGCCCTCCCCGCCGTCGCCCAAGTCAAGACGCCGGCCACGCCGGAAAAGATGAACCAGTTATATAGCGACTACTGGGAAGACTACCTGCGCGAAAACCCGATCGCCGCCACCTTCAATGGCGACCATCGCTACAACGACCGCTTCGGTCCGACCTCGTCGGCCGAGAGCCGCAAGCAGACCCGCGCGCTGGCCGAAAAATACCTCGCCAGCAGCGACAAGTTCGATCCGGCGCCGCTGCAGTCGGAAGACCGCATCAGCTATGACCTGCTGCGCTACCGCCTGCAGCAAGACCTGGACGGCCTGCGCTTCCCGTCCGACCTGGTGCCGGTCGATCAGTTCTCCGGCCTGCATCTGCTGATGGCCCAACTGGGTTCCGGGGCCTCGACGCAGCCATTCCAGACCGTGCAGGACTACGAGAACTGGCTCAAGCGCGCCGCCGGCTACGCGCCGGCTGTCGACGACAGCATCGCCAATATGCGCACCGGCATCAAGCAGGGCATCGTGATGCCGAAGGCGCTGATCCAGCGCGTGCTGCCGCAGCTCGAGAACGTCGGCAGCGACAATCTCGACACCAGCACCTATATGGGGCCGACCAGGAAATTCCCGGAATCCTTCAGCGCTGCCGACAAGGCGCGCCTGACTGAGGCCTACGGCAAGATGGTGCGCGAACAGCTGGCGCCGGCCAACCGCAAGCTGCTGGCCTTCATGCGCGATACTTACCTGCCGGCGGGCCGCGACACGGCCGGCATCGGCGCTCTTCCCGGCGGCAAGGAGTGGTATGCCTTCCTGGCGCGCCGTTCGACCACGACCGACCTCACGCCGGAACAGATCCACGAGATCGGCCTGAGCGAAGTCGCGCGCATCCGCGCGCAGTTCGAGGAAGCCAAGACCAAGGTCGGCTTCAAGGGCACGCTGAAGGAATTCTTCGCTCACCTCAACACCGCGCCCGAGCTGCGCTTCAAGTCGCGCGAAGACATCCAGGCGGCCTACGAGGCGATGCGTCCGCGCGTCGAGGCCAAGGTCGACCAGCTGTTCGCGCGCGTGCCGAAGGCGCCGTTCGAGATCCGTCCGGTGGAAGCCTTCCGCGAAGTGAGCGCGGCCCCGGCCTCCTACCAGCGCGGCTCGGTCGACGGCAAGCGTCCCGGCGTGTTCTACTTCAACGCCTACAAGCCCGAGACCCGCACCAACTTCACGACCACCGCCTTCTTCCTGCACGAAGCCATTCCCGGCCACCACTTCGAGCGCAGCCTGGCGCAGGAAACGACCGGCCTGCCGGCCTTCCGCCGCTTCGGCGGCAGCACCGCCTTCTCGGAAGGCTGGGGCCTGTACAGCGAAATGCTGGGCCAGGAGATCGGCATGTACGACGATCCATGGCAGTGGGTGGGCCGCCTGACCGCCGAGATCTGGCGCGGCGTGCGCCTGGTGGTCGATACCGGCATCCACGCGAAAGGCTGGACGCGTGAGCAGGCGATCGCCTACTTCATGGACAACGTGCCGCAGAACGAGGTGACGGCGGTGCAGGAGGTGGAACGCTATATCGCGATTCCGGGCCAGGCACTCAGCTACAAGATCGGCGAACTGAAGCTGCGCGAACTGCGTACGCGCGCCGAGAAGACCCTGGGCAAGGACTTCGACCTGCGCGCCTTCCATAACGAGGTGCTGTCGCACGGCGCGGTGCCGCTCGACGTGCTCGAGGCGGCGACCGACCGCTGGATCGCGGCCCAGAAGAAGGGCTGACTCCCGCCTACGGCGCAGTCACTTCCACCTCCTGGCTGACCACGGTGCGACGGCCATCCCGGCCGACCACCGTGGCCGTCACCGTATAGTTCCCCGGCGCCGAGAAACCGTGGCTGGCGCGAGCAGTACCGACGCCGCCGCGCTCGTCGATCCGGCGCGCCGCCCCGCCGCTGCCATCTCCCCACGACCAATCCACACCGCGCGTGCCGACCCGGTCGCCATGCACGAAGGACACCGACGCCTGCAGCGGCGCGCCGACCCCGATCGTGCGTGGCGCGACGATCGGGCCGACCGTGTGTCCGCTTTTGCGTTCACCATGGCGTCCCTGATCCGGCCTGAGTAATACCAGTCCGGCATTCGAGCTGGCCACGATCTCGCCCCGCTCGTTGATCGCCATCGCATGTTCGAGCACCAGCGTCGGCGGCGCGCGGCGCAGCAGCCGGTTCAGGTCCAGCATGCCGCCTCCGGCGCTCCAGACAAAGGCGCGCATGGCGCCGGCCGTGTCCTCGGCAAAGCCGACGATCTGCCCCTTGGCATTGACGCCGCGCGCGACCGAGGTCCTCCCTCCCAAGGTGCCGAGTTCGCGCATCCCGCCGCGCCGCGTCCACGACATCGCGCGCTGGCGTCCGTCGGCAAAACCGATGCCGCCCGCGATGTGCAGGCCTGGCGTCATCGCATTGACCCAGGCCGCGGTGCCGGGGCCGATCCCGAGGTCGACCATGCCGGTGGCGCGCGTCCACAGGAAGGGACGATCGCCGCCATCGTCCCAGGAGGCCAGACGGTTGCCCGCCACCTCGCCCCCGGCGCCGACGGCCACGGGCGACGACTCGACGCTGCCCAGCGTGTCGATGTCGACCAGGCCGCTCGCGCGCGTCCAGGCGAACACGCGCGTGAATTCGTCGTCGATCGTGGTCACGCCGGCGATCAGGCCGGCGTCATTGAGGACGCGGCCGGAAGGTTGCTGGAAGGCCGGCGTGACGCCCAGGTCTTCCACCCCGCCCGCATGGCTCCAGCGGAACGGACGCGCCGGGTCGCCGAACGAGCCGGTGACGACGCCGCGGTTGTTGATGGCCCAGCCATACGAACGGCCCCGCCCCGGCTCGGCGCGGATGTCGAGCATGCCGCCACCCGCGCTCCAGACGAAGGCGTTCTCGACGCCCCGTTCGTTGACCGACGTGCCGGCGATCTGGCCGGCCTCGTTCAGGTCGTTCGCATACGTGATGCCGCCGCCCAGCGAGCCGATGTCTTTTGCAGTTGCTCCATCGAAGAAGAAACCCGTCGTGCGTCCACCGTTCACCATCGAGAAAGCCACCTGGCCGGCGGCGTTGATGTCGGGGTAGGTCGCGATCGTGCCGGGGCCGAGATTGATCACACGGTAGCTGGTGCGCTGCGCGCCGTGTTTTCCATCCGCTTCGCCAGACGCCGGCTGCGCAAGCGTCGCGGCGGATGTCCACATCGCGGCCACCAGCAAGACCAGGCGGGACAGCCCCGATATCGGGCTGCCGGTCGACACATCGTTTCTTCGAGCGATACGCATGCATGTCTCCGTTAAAAGTGGAACGTCGGGCCCGTCGCCATGGTCGGCGTTGGGGAGCGCGCTCAATCATGCGCTGCACGCAAGGCGCACGGTATGTCGCAGTTCGCAGTTGCGCCGCCGTTTGTGCTGGAACAACAGTCTCGACCGCCGCCAAATGTTCTCGATTCTCCAGCCCTATTCCTCCACGTTACTTCCATTTCGTAGACTCACGTCGACGCGCGCGAATCACGCAAGCGCGTCGGACGGTATGACCGCGATATACGGCGTCGTCCGACACGTGCCTGCCGGATTCGGTTTTGCTGTTAGATTATTCATACCGAATACGACCGTCAGCCCACTCTTCTTTCTGCCATGAAAACCTTTCACTGCGACAAGTGCTCACAACAGATATTTTTTGAAAACACCCTCTGCTTCAACTGCAACAGCACGCTCGGCTACCAGCCGGCCACGCGCAGCGTCAACAGCTTCGAGCAGACCGAGGACGGCCTGTGGCGCAGCCTGAACCGCACCGACGCCGGCAAGGTCTACAAACAATGCAGCAATTATGTTCAGCACGATGTCTGCAACTGGATGCTGCCTGCGGATGACCCGCACGATTTGTGCGCCTCGTGCCAGCTGACCGTGGTCATCCCGGCGCTGACGTCCGAGAAAAACCGCATCCTGTGGGCGCGACTCGAAGCGGCCAAGCGCCGCCTGCTGTTTTCGCTGGCGACGCTGAACCTGACCCCGGCGTCGAAGGAAGCCGAGCCGGAGACCGGCCTCGCATTCCAGTTCCTGGAAGACGGCATGACTGACCAGTGCGTGATGACCGGCCATGCCAACGGCGTGATCACCCTGAACATTGCCGAAGCCGATCCGGCCGAGCGCGAACGCACGCGCGAGCAGATGCACGAGCGCTATCGCACGCTGCTGGGTCATTTTCGCCACGAAAGCGGCCATTACTATTTCGACCGCCTGGTGGCCGGCAGCCCGTGGATCGACGAGTACCGCGCCCTGTTCGGCGACGAGCGCCAGGATTACGGCGAGAGCCTGAAGCGTCACTATGAGAACGGGCCGGTGCAAGACTGGGCGGAGCGTTTCGTGAGCAGCTATGCCAGCTCGCATCCGTGGGAAGACTGGGCCGAGACCTGGGCCCACTACCTCCACATGATCGATACGCTGGAAACGGCGCACGCCTGCGGCCTGCAGCTCAAGCCGCGCAAGGCCGACGAGCCTGCGCTCGACGGCATCACCTTGCCGACCAGGACGGACGCGTTCGACGATACCCTGAGCGACTGGTTCGCGCTGACTTATGTGCTCAACAGCCTGAATCGCAGCATCGGGATGCCGGACTCCTATCCGTTCACGCTCAGCCCACCGGTACTGGAAAAGCTGCACTTCGTGCACCGGGTCGTGCGCGCCCAGATCAAGCAAGCGAAGGCGCCAGTCAGGCCGGCCGCGACGCCGGCGCCTGCCACGCCGGGCGCCTGAGCCGACGCACCGTCATGAAGCCCGCGCCGCCGCTTTCCTCAAAACGGTGCGGCGCGCGCCACGCCGGTGCGCCCCGTCATGCCGTCTGGGTCTGCGTCATCCCGCCCAGGGTCTGCGTCTGGGAGAGCGTCTGTCGCTGTTCGGAAGGCGCCGGCTCGATCGGGATCAGGAAATCGCGGCTGATGCCATTGCCCAGCGCGTCGACCGACGCCAGGAAGCGGGTCAGGAAGGCGTGCAAGCCTTCTTCGAGAATGTCGCCGATCGGGGCCGACTGCAGCATGGCGTACAGTTCCATGGCCAGGCGCTCGGTGTCTTGCGAATGCGCGTTACGCACGTCCTTCAGGTTGTCCACCACCGCGCCGATGCACGCCACCAGCGAGCGCGGCATTTTCTCTTGCAGGATCAATAGTTCGGCCACCCGCTTCGAGGTGATGGCGTCCCGGTAGACCTTGCGGTAGGTCTCGAAGGCGGACACCGAGCGCAGCAGCGCCGCAAGCTGGTAGAACTCCGCCTGGGTCCCGGCCTGGACCGCGTCATGGGCCCCGAACCTGAACTTGACGTCGAGGATGCGCGCCGTGTTGTCGGCCCGTTCCAGGAAGGTGCCGAGGCGGATGAAGTTGAACGCCTCGTCCTGGAGCATGGTGCCGAGCGTGACGCCGCGCGACAGGTGCGAGCGGTACTTGACCCATTCCAGGAACTGGGCGGGATCGTGCTCGAAAGTGCGCTTGTTGAGATGCTGCTGCAGCATCAGCCAGGTCGTGTTCTCGGTTTCCCATACCTCGGTGGTCAGGGAGCCGCGCACGGCGCGCGCGTTCTCGCGTGACGCGCGCAGGCAGCTGGTGATCGATGACGGGTTGTCCGGATCGCGGACCATGAAGTCGATCACGTTCGTTTGCGTGAGCGCGGGGTACTTGGCCTCGAACTGCGCCTCCAGCTCGGACACGCCCAGCATGCTGCGCCAGCCCTGCTGCTCGGCCTGCGCCGACTGCGGCATCAGCGAATACTGGACCCGGACATCGAGCATGCGGGCCGTGTTTTCGGCCCGCTCGGTGTAGCGGGCCATCCAGAACAAATGGTCTGCGGTGCGGCTCAACATGCTAGTTCTCCAAAATCCAGGTGTCCTTGGTGCCGCCGCCCTGCGACGAATTGACCACCAGCGAACCTTCCTGCAGCGCCACCCGGGTCAGGCCGCCCGGCACCATCGAGACGGTCTTGCCCGACAGGACGAAGGGACGCAGGTCGATGTGGCGCGGCGCGATGCCCGATTCGACATAGGTCGGGCAAGCCGACAAGGCCAGCGTGGGCTGGGCGATATAGCCGTCCGGGTTCGCCACCAGGCGCTCCCGGAAGGCCTCGATCTCGGCGTGGGTCGAGGCCGGCCCGACCAGCATGCCGTAGCCGCCGGCGCCGTGCACCTCCTTCACCACCAGCTCGGGCAGCCGGGACAGGGTGTACGCGAGATCTTCTTTCTTCCTGCACTGGTAGGTCGGCACGTTGTTCAGGATCGGCTTCTCGCCCAGGTAGAATTCGATCATGTCCGGCACATAGGGATAGATCGACTTGTCGTCGGCCACCCCGGTGCCGATGGCATTGGCCAGGCCGACCCGCCCGGCTCGCACCGCGTCGAGCAGGCCCGGCACGCCCAGGGTGGACTCGGGGCGGAAGGCGCGTGGATCGAGGTAGTCGTCGTCGATGCGGCGATAGATGACGTCGACCTGCTTCGGCCCGCGCGTGGTGCGCATATAGACGGTGTCGTCGCTGACGTACAGGTCTTGCCCCTGCACCAGCGCCACCCCCATCTGCTGGGCCAGGAAGGCGTGTTCGAAATAGGCCGAGTTGTGCATGCCGGGCGTGAGCACGACCACGGTCGGGTCGAGCGGCCCGTCCGGCGCCACGGTGCGCAGGTTGTCGAGCAGCAGGTCGGGATAATGCTCGACCGGCGCCACGCGGTTGCTCGCGAACAGCGCAGGGAACAGCCGCATCATCATCTTGCGGTTTTCCAGCATGTAGGACACGCCGGAAGGCACCCGCAGATTGTCTTCCAGGACGTAGAACTCGCCCTCGCCCGCGCGCACGATGTCGACCCCGGCGATATGGGCATAGATATTCGAGGGTACCTTGACGCCCTGCATGGCGGGCCGGTATTGCGCATTGTTCAGGATCTGTTCGGGCGGGATGATGCCCGCCTTCAGGATATCCTGGTCGTGATAAACATCGTGCAGGAAGCGGTTCAGCGCGGTCACCCGCTGCACCAGGCCGGCCTGCAGCCTGGCCCATTCCGCGGCGTCGATCACGCGCGGGATGATGTCGAATGGGATCAGCCGCTCCTTGCCGGCGTTGTCGCCGTAGACGGCGAAGGTGATTCCTACCCGCTGGAAGGTCAGCTCGGCTTCGGCCCGCTTTTGCGCGATCAGTTGCGGCGACTGCAGCGCAAGCCAGCGCGCGAACGCGTCGTAATGAGGCCTTGCTGTTGCCGCAGCGGAATACATTTCATCGTAAAAGTTCGGCATCGGATCCTCCAGTGGCATAGGTGCAATCAAGAAACGTGCCAGCTCGGCGGCGCCGCACGAGAGAATTATATTGCGGGTATGAATCATGCTTGTGCACAGTTGAAACAGATATATGTCGATGTGCTGGTATCGTTCGTGACCACCCCTATAAAGGCATTCCCGCATGGCTATCCGGATCGCGCTGCACCACAAGACAAGCTACCGCTATGACCGGCAAGTCGCCCTCTCGCCGCATGAGGTGCGCCTGCGACCGGCGCCGCATGCGCGCACGCCGATCCTGTCGTATTCGCTGTCAGTCTTGCCGCAAGAGCATTTCATCAACTGGCAACAAGATCCGTACGGGAATTACATCGGCCGTTTCGTGTTCCCGGAAAAAACGGATACGCTCGCGTTCACGGTCGACCTGGTCGCCGACATGACCGTCATCAATCCCTTCGATTTCTTCATCGAGCAATATGCGGAGCATTTTCCCTTTGCCTATCCGGAGCAGTTGCAGGGGGAGCTGAGCGCCTATGCACAGCCCGAGCCGGCCGGTCCGCTGCTGCTGGCATGGGTGGCGGCGGCCCGGCGCGAGCTGCTGGCGCAGCCGATGAATACCACCGACTTCCTGGTGGCGATCAACCAACGCCTGCAGCGCGACATCGCCTATCTGCTGCGCATGGAACCGGGCGTGCAGACGCCGGAAGACACGCTGGAAAAGCGCTCCGGCTCCTGCCGCGACAGCGGCTGGCTGCTGGTGCAGATCCTGCGCACGATGGGGCTGGCGGCGCGTTTCGTCTCCGGCTACCTGATCCAGCTGCGCGCCGACCAGGAGGCGCTCGACGGTCCGAGCGGCCCTGTCGAGGACTTCACCGACCTGCACGCGTGGACCGAGGTGTACATCCCCGGCGCCGGCTGGATCGGGCTCGATCCGACATCGGGCATGCTGGCCGGCGAAGGCCATATCCCGCTCGCCTGCACGGCCCTGCCCTCGTCGGCGGCGCCGGTGACGGGCTTCAGCGACAAGGCCGAGTTCACCTTCGTCCACGAGATGACGATCACCCGCATCCATGAAGACCCGCGCGTGACCAAGCCGTATTCGGACGCCGACTGGCAGGCCATCGACCGCCTGGGCCGGCAGGTCGACGCCGACCTGCTGGCCCAGGACGTGCGCCTGACCCAGGGCGGAGAGCCCACCTTCGTCTCGATCGACGACATGGACGCGCCGGAGTGGAATACCCAGGCGCACGGCGACCGGAAACGCGCGCTGGCCGGCACGCTGGCGCAGCGGCTCAAGAATCATTTCGCACCCGGCGGCCTGCTGCACTACGGCCAGGGCAAATGGTATCCGGGCGAACCGCTGCCGCGCTGGGCGCTGAACATCTTCTGGCGCGTCGACGGCGAGCCGCTGTGGCGCGACCCCGGGCTGTTCTCGGAAGAACACGTCGACGACGGCTATGGCCCGAACACGCCGCCCGCTTCGCCGCCGCGCTGGTCGATGCGCTCGGCCTGCCCGCCGGCAGCGCCATCCCCGCCTATGAAGACGTGCTGCTGCAGGCCCGGCGCGAGCAGGCGCTGCCGCCCAACGTCGATCCCCTGCGGGCAGACCTCGACGCGCCGGAGGAACGGCGCCGGCTGGCGCGCCTGCTCGAACGCGGCCTGGGCCAGGTGGCCGGCCATGTGCTGCCGCTGCAGGCCGCGCCCGGCGCCGGCTGGCGCACCTCCGCCTGGCCGGTGCGGCGCGAACACCTGTACCTGCTCGAGGGCGACTCCCTGATCGGCCTGCGCCTGCCGCTGGCCACGCTGCCATGGGTGCCGCCGCGGGAGCGCGATCCCGGCTTCGAGGTCGACCCGTTCGCCCCGCGCGGCGCCCTGGTGGCCACGCACCATGCCGTGCAGCCGGCGCCGGACCGTGGTGCCGGCCAGCCTGCCGCTCCCTTCGAGCCGGCCGCGCCGGACGCACGCGAGGTAATCCACACCGCGCTGTGCCTCGAAGTGCGCGCCGGCCGCCTGCACGTCTTCATGCCGCCGCAACAGCGCCTCGAGGATTACCTGGCGCTGGCCGGCGCGGTCGAGGCCACCGCCGCCAGGCTCGGGATGAAGCTGCGGATCGAAGGCTATGCGCCGCCGCGCGACCCGCGCATCAAGCTGCTCAGCGTCACGCCAGACCCTGGCGTCATCGAAGTCAATATCCATCCGGCCGCCTCGTGGAACGAGCTGGTGCACAATGTGACGACCCTGTACCAGGAAGCGCGCCTCACGCGCCTGGGCACCGAGAAATTCATGCACGACGGCCGCCACACCGGCACCGGCGGCGGCAACCACGCCACGCTGGGCGGCGCCAGCGCCGAGGACAGCCCGATGCTGCGCCGTCCCGACCTGCTCAAGAGCCTGGTCACCTACTGGCAGATCCACCCGGCGCTCTCTTACCTGTTTTCGGGCACCTTCATCGGACCGACCAGCCAGGCGCCGCGCGTGGACGAGGCGCGCGACGACAACCTGTACGAGCTGGCGATCGCCTTCCAGCAAATGGACAAGGTCCTGCCGACGCTGCAGCCGGGCGACAAGCCGTGGATGGTCGACCGCCTGCTGCGCAACCTGCTGGTCGACCTGACCGGCAATACGCACCGCGCCGAATTTTCGATCGACAAGCTGTATTCGCCGGACGGCCCCACCGGCCGCCTGGGCCTGGTGGAATTGCGCGCCTTCGAGATGCCGCCGCACGAGCGCATGAGCCTGCTGCAAATGCTGCTGCTGCGGGCCCTGGTGGCGCGCTTCTGGCGCGAGCCCTGCCAGGCCCGGCTGGTGCACTGGGGCACCGCGCTGCACGACCGCTGGATGCTGCCGCATTTCGTCGCCCAGGATATCCGCGACGTCGCGCGCGACCTGCGCGCGGCCGGCTATGCCTTCGAAGACCACTGGTTCGAGCCGTTCGTCGAATTCCGCTTCCCGCGCTTCGGCGCCGTCGTCTACGAGGGTGTCGAGATGGAGCTGCGCCAGGCGATCGAGCCGTGGAACGTGCTGGGCGAGGAAGTCGCGGCCGGCGGCACCGCGCGCTACGTCGATTCGTCGGTCGAACGCATGCAGTTGCTGGTGCGCGGACTGACCGATGGCCGCCACGTGGTGGCCTGCAACGGCCGCATGCTGCCGCTGCACCCGACCGGCGTGCCGGGAGAATATGTGGCCGGCGTGCGTTTTCGCGCCTGGAGTCCGTGGTCGGCCCTGCATCCGAGCATCCGGGTCCAGGCGCCGCTCGTGTTCGACCTGGTCGACACCTGGAGCGGGCGCGCGATCGGCGGCTGCACCTACCACGTGGTGCATCCGGGCGGGCGCAACGAAACGGGGGCGCCGGTCAATGCCAATGCCGCCGAGGCGCGCCGTTTCGCGCGCTTCTGGCCGCATGGCCATACCCCGGGCCCGATGACGGTGCGCCAGGAGCCACGCAATCCTGGCTTCCCCATGACACTGGATTTACGCTGGCAGGCAAGCTAACCTAGCGTCTTTGTACCACCCGTAATCAGCAGCTTCGATGCCGAATCAACTACTTGCCCATTACCTGGCCGCGCCGGACAGTTTCGACGAAATGCTCGACGCGGCCAAGGCGCCGCGCGCGCACTGGCGTGCGCTGCTGGACAACCTGGCGCACGAGGCGCCCGCCATGATGCGCCAGCGCCAGGAGATGGTGCAGCGCCAGGTGCGCGAAAACGGCGTGAGCTACAACGTGGCCGCCGACGCCCATGGCCAGCAACGGCAGTGGGACCTGAACGTGCTGCCGCTGATCCTGCCGCACGAGGAATGGAGCGGCATCGAGGCGGCCGTGATCCAGCGCGCCACCCTGCTCAACAAGATCCTGGGCGACGTCTACGGCAAGGAGGAGATGCTGAGCGAAGGCCTGCTGCCGCCTGCGCTGATCCATGGCCATGCCGGCTTCCTGCGGCCCTGCCACGGGATGCGCCATCACGACGACGTCGCCCTGCACTTCTACGCGGTCGACCTGGCGCGCGCCCCCGACGGCCGCTGGTGGGTCGTGGCCGACCGCACCCAGGCGCCGTTCGGCGCCGGCTATGCGCTCGAAAACCGCGCCATCATCGCCCCCACCTTCCCCGACCTGCTGCGCGAGCTCAAGGTGCAGCCCCTGTCCCGGTTCTTCCGCACCATGCACGAGAGCCTGGCGCACTGGGGCCGCCTGTGCGCCGCCGGCGGCGACGCGCCGGCGGCGCTGCGCGAGGGCGAAGCGCCGCTGATCGTGCTCCTGACGCCGGGCCCGCGCACCGCCAGCTACTACGAGCAGGCCTACCTGGCCCGCTATCTCGGCCTGCCGCTCGTCGAAGGCGGCGACCTGACGGTACGCGACGGCGTGGTCTACCTGAAGACCCTGGCCGGCCTGCACCGGGTGCACGTGATCATGCGCCGGGTCGACGACGAATCGTGCGACCCGCTCGAACTGCAAAGCTCATTGCTGGGCGTGGCCGGCCTGACCCAGGCCGCCATGCGCGGCAACGTGCTGGTCGCCAACAGCCTCGGCTCGAGCCTGCTCGAATCGGGCGCGCTGCTCGGCTACTTGCCGGCGCTGTCCAAGCGCCTGCTGGGCGAGCCCCTCAAGATGCCGTCGGTGGCCACCTGGTGGTGCGGCGAAGAGGCGGCGCTGGAAACCGTGATCGCCAGGCTCGACCGGCTGGTGATCAAGCCCAGTTTCTCGCAACTGCCCCAGGCGGCCGTGTTCGGCCAGGACCTGGACGGCGCCGCGCGCGCGGCCTTCATCGCCCGGCTGCGCGCCAATCCCAGTCATTACATCGCCCAGGAACTGGTGCGGCTGTCGCAGGCGCCGGTGTGGAAGGACGGCGCGGCCCCCGGCCTGCAGGCGCGCGCCATCGGCCTGCGGGTGTTTGCCTGCGCCACGCCGAACGGCTATGTGGTGATGCCGGGCGGCCTGACCCGGGTGGCCACCGGGCCCGATGCGCGGGTGCTGACGATGCAGATGGGCGGGGCCAGCAAGGACACCTGGGTCCAGGCGCGCGCCAGGGCCGAAGTGCACCGCCTGCAGCAGCGCAGCATCTCGGGCCGCGACCTGGTGCGCGAAGACACCAACCTGTCGAGCCGTGTGGCGGAAAACCTGCTGTGGTTCGGACGCCATGCGGAACGCACCGACAATATCTGCCGCCTGCTGCGGGTCGCGCTCGACTTCCTGTTCAACGTCCGTTTCGACCAGCGCGGCGCGGAATGGCCGACCGTCGAGGCCTTGTGCATCTGGTTCGGCTTGCTCGACGAAGGGAAAAGACCGGCCACGCCAGGCGCGAGTCAGACCGGCCCCATCTTTACCGATGCCGAGATCGAGTCGGCCCTGCTGACGGCGGTCGTCTCGCCCGCGGTCCCTGGCCTGGCGCGGCAGCAGCAGCAGTTGCACCGGCTTGCCGGGCAGCTGCACGAACGCTTCTCGGTCGACAACTGGCGGGCACTGAACCGGATGGTGCAGCCCGCCGCCACCGGCGCGCGGCCGTCGCAGTCGGGGTCATGACGATCCTCGACGATGCCGCCGCCGCGCTGATGACGCTGGCCGGCTTCGCCTTCGATGGCATGACGCGCGATCTCGGCTGGCGTTTCATGTCGATCGGACGCCGCCTGGAGCGCCTGCAATTCCAGAGCGTGGTGCTGCAGCGCGCGCTCGCCATGAACGGGGGCGGCAACCTCGAATGGCTGCTGGAACTCTCCGACAGTATCATCACCTACCGGGCCCGCTACCGGGCCCAGCCCGAATGGCTGCCGGTGCTCGACCTGCTGCTGCTCGACGAGACCAATCCGCGCTCGATCGTCTTCCAGCTCAACGGCATCCTGGGCACGCTGGGCAAGATCGAGCAAACCCATGGTCCCTGCGGCACGCATATGCTGGCGCCCTTGAAAAAGGAACTGCTCGCGCTCGCCCCGGACACCGACCTGAAGCAGGGCAATCCCTTGCTCGGCGGCCTGCTGGACCGGATCGGGCGCACCAGTGCGGCCCTGTCCGAGCAGATCAGCGTGCAATTTTTCAGCTATACCGACAACGGCCGCCAAAGGAACCGCAGCACATGATCGCGCAGTCCATGTTCGCGCAGTCCATCACCAATCCACCGGCAGGCGCCGCAGCCTGCGCGCGCTATCGCGTGGTGCACGAAACGCGCTACACCTACAGCAGCCCGGTCACCCTGTCGCAGCAATACCTGCACCTGACACCGCGCTCCTTCCCCTGCCAGCAGACCGAGTCGCACCTGATCTGGCTCGATCCGGTCGTCAACGACGGCAGGGACGGTGTCGACTACTTTGGCAACCTGACCCGCCACGTGGCGCTGACCGTGCCGCATGACAGCCTGCTGGTGCACGCCGAATCGACGGTCTCGCTGCGCGCGCGCCACACGCTGGCCCAGATCGCCGGGACCCTGCCGTGGGAATGCGTGCGCGACATGATGGGCAAGGAGAAAAGCGCCGCCACCCTGGAAGCCTGCCGCTATCTGTACGCCTCGCCGCACGTCGCCAGCTTCCCCGAGCTCGAAGCCTATGCCCGCGCCAGCTACACCCCGGGCCGGCCGCAGCTCGATGCGGCGCTGGACCTGACGTACAGGATCTTCGACGACTTCGAATTCGATGCCAAGGCGACCGATATCTCGACCCCGCTCGACCAGGTGCTGCGCGGCCGGCGCGGCGTGTGCCAGGACTTCGCCCAGCTGATGATCGGCTGCCTGCGCAGCATCGGCCTGCCGGCGCGCTACGTGAGCGGCTACATCCTGACCCACCCGCCCGCAGGCAAGCCGCGCCTGGTCGGCGCCGACGCTTCGCACGCCTGGGTGTCGGTGTTCTGCCCGGCATTGGGCTGGGTCGACTTCGATCCGACCAACCGCTGCCTGGTGCAGCATGAACACATCACGCTGGGCTGGGGGCGCGACTTCAGCGACGTGACCCCGCTGCGCGGCATCGTGCTCGGGGCGGCAAGCAGGAGCTCGACGTCCAGGTGACGGTGACGCCGTTGCCCTTGCTCTAAGAGGCGTCCTTGTGCCCAAGCCCTGACGGGATGGGCATGCCCCCGCCGCCGCCGTCCATGCCGGCGCCGCCCCGGTTTCCACCGCCGCCGCCCTCGCCTTTCGCACGACCGCCGCCGCCCTGCGTGCGCGTCGGCCCCTGTAATGGAATCATCACCTCGCCCGGCATCGGATCGAGATCGAGCGCCGCGCGGATGAAAGTGCGCAGGCTGACGACCAGCTCCGCGGTATGAATGGGCCGCCCCGCCGCCAGGTCGGCCGCCGCCTGCGCCGCCAGCCGGCAATGCGCTTCAGTGCCGAGCAGCAAGATGTCCGCCAGCGCGGCTTCGACCGCGTCGCGGATGCGGCGCGAGCGGTCCGAGCTCGCCATTCCTTCGCCCAGACCCTCGTCGCCCGACTGGGTTCGCTCGCGCAGGTCGCGCAAATGCGTCGGATCGACCGTCAGCTGCCCGGTGAACGAGCCGCCCAGGGTGCGATAAGCGGCGATCAGGGTTTTCAGGCGCTCGTTGATCTGGCGGTTCATGCGCTCGCGCCGCTGCTGGATGGTCTGCATCATGAGGATGCGGATGCCCACGCCCAGCAAGGTAAAGACGGCAAGCCCGATGATTGTCGTCATCGCGCCTTGCCATGAACTGAAATCCATATAGCGCATCCTGGCCCTGGCAATTGTCATCGATACAAGACAGTGTACCGGTTCAAGAAGATACGCCTCGGCCGATTGATTTTTTGCCCGCGATGTCACACGACCGCCAGCTCGCTCGTCTACCAGGCAGCCGGCCCGTTCGCCGGCATCGACTCGTTCAACCTGAGGAAACAAGACATATGAATCGCGAAAACTGGTTCCAGGCCTCGCCCGAAGGCGCCAAAGCCCTGGGCGGCGTCCATCACTACGTCACGAAGAACACCAATCTTCCTTCCCAACTGATCCACCTCGTCTTCCTGCGCGTCTCGCAGATCAACGGCTGCGCGCACTGCATCGACCTGCACTCGCGCGACCTGATCAAGGAAGGCATGTCGGTCGACAAGCTGGTGCTGGTCCCGGTCTGGCACGAAGCGGCCTACCTGTTCTCGGACCAGGAGCGGGCGGCGCTGGCCTGGGCCGAGGAAGTCACCCGGGTCAGCGAAACCCATGCCTCCGACGAAGCCTATGCAGCGGCCTCGAAAGCGTTCGATTCCAGGGACCTGGTCGACCTGACGATCGCCATCGCCGCCATGAACGCCTTCAATCGCATGGGCGTGAGCTTC
Source organism: Massilia oculi (assembly GCF_003143515.1). Classification (NCBI taxonomy): domain Bacteria; kingdom Pseudomonadati; phylum Pseudomonadota; class Betaproteobacteria; order Burkholderiales; family Oxalobacteraceae; genus Massilia; species Massilia oculi. Next base: position 2,308,409 of record NZ_CP029343.1, read on the forward strand.
CGCCTGAAGCCGGCCGCCAAAGCCTAGCCGCGAGCAGGCTTGCATGAGGCTGTATCCTGAAAACCTCATGCAAGCCTGCATCCGCACGTCGCGCATCGCAAACGGCGGACATCCGCCGTTTTGTCACACGCCTGTCATGACGCAGGCGGATGATGGCCAAAAGTGAGCTCCGGCATGTGTTCACGCCGGACCGGCCAACGCTACCCGGGTGCGCGGACATCATGTACAAAAGCGACAAGAAGCTCTTGATCCTCGATGCGGACGGCACCACCATCGATGCCTTCTCCGCCATCGAAGCGGCATTCGCCCACCACGGCCTGGTGATCGGCGACGAGACCCGGTTCCAGAAGCGGCACAAGCTGCTCAAGTACATGGGCGGGCTGAAGGAATTCCCGTCGATCATCCGCAAGAACCTGCGCAAGAACAGCCGCGCCCAGCTGATCGACACCCTCACCGGCATCTACCGGCAGGAAGCCCGGCTCTACGACGGCATCGCCGACCTGATCCGCGAGCTGATCGCCGCGCCCGACATCACGGTCGGCATCGTCACGCGCAACGTCACGATCGAACCGCTGGAAACCCTGCGCCAGCTGTTCCTGCGCCACGACATCGACATCGCCGAACTCGACTTCCTGGTCCACATCCCCTCAAGGACACCAAGACCGCGCAGTTTCGCGCCACGCGCGAACAGTTCGGCGTCAACCCGGCGCGGGCCTTCATCTGCGGCGACGAGCACAAGGACTTCATGGCGGCGGTCAGCACCGGCATGCACCCGTTCATGGTCTCCTACGGCTTCGAATGCCACGACCGGCTGACAACCAAATTCGAGATCCCGCACGAGCTGATCTCGCGCAGCTCGGCCGAGCTGTGCTGCCGGATCCGGCACGCGCTCGACCTGGGCGTGCTGGCTCAGGCGCCGTACCAGAACAGCAGCAGGCTGATGGCGCCGAATATCCAATAGTCGACCGGCGCGCCGAAGGCCCAGTGCTTATGCCAGGGCACGAGTTCCTGCTTGAAGCGGCGCCAGCCGAAGGCCGGATTGATGACGAACCACAGGTAGTCCTCGACGATCCAGAACAGCATGATCGAGGCCGCCACGCTCGCTTCGAGCTGCCACGACCACTGCCCCATGAAGAACAGCGGGAAGTGGAAGATCAGGCCGATGAAGGCGAACATCCACAGGTGGTAGCCGGTCAGCGCGCGCCCGCCCATGAAGATGTCCAGCAGCGGATGCTGCTCGATGCGCCAGGTCGGCAGGTTCGCCGCCCACCCGGCCTCGCCTTCGATTTCCACCTCCACCCGCGCGAACAGGTAGGCCGCCACCAGTACCGCACCCACCATCGATACGACCCTGCCTCCATCCGACAATTCAACCATAAGCCTCTTCACATAGACGATTACACTGCGGTTTACACTGCGGCTCACACTGCGGTTCGCGCTGCGGTGCCGACTGCCCCAGCACGGTTTCCAGCACCTGCATGGCGGCGTGCGGCCGGCCCAGCGCCCGCGCACGGGCGGCCATGGCCTGCAGCTGTTCGGGATGCGCCAGCAGGTGGCGCACCCGGTATTCGAGGGTGGACAGGTCGGAAGCCTTGAGCGCCGCCCCTGCTCGAGCAGGTAGTTCGCGTTGTGTTCTTCCTGCCCCGGGATCGGCGCATTCACGATCATCGGCAGCCCCATCGCCAGGCATTCGGCGCTGGTGGCGCCGCCCGGCTTGGTCACCACCAGGTCGGCGCAGGCCATCAGGCGCTCGACCCGGTCGGTGAAACCTTGCGGCGCCAGCCGGCCCGGATAGCGCACCGCCAGGCGCTGCAGGGCCGCCAGCTCGGCGGCGTTCCTGCCGGCCAGGGCGATCAGCTGGAAGTCGCCGGGGATGCTCAGGAGTTTTTCCGCCACCCGGCTCAAGCCGCCCAGCCCGGCGCCGCCGCCCATTAGCAACAAGGTCGTCAGCGCGGGATCAAGGCCGAGCTCGCGGGCGCACTCTTCACGCTCGAGCCGCGTCGAAAACGCCGGCATGGTCGGAATGCCGGCCACGTGGACCGCATGCGCCGGGACACCCTGCTCGCGCATGCGGAACGCCACCTCGTCGTTGGCGGCGAAGTAGCCGGCGACGTGCGGATGGAGCCACATGCGGTGCAGGTCGAAGTCGGTCACCTGCACCCAGACCGGACAGGCCAGCTTGCCGGCCGCGATGTGCTGCGACACGATCTCGGCCGGCTGGAAGTGCGTGCAAACGATGGCGTCCGGCGCCAGCGCGGCGATCTCGTCGGCCAGCAGGCGGCAATCGCGCCGCTCGACCCAGCGCCGCAGGCGGTTGAACCAGCCATTCGGATTGGCCTCGTCGGTCAGCCGGTACACGTGGCGCCACAGCCCCGGCATGCGGCCGATCAGGAGCAGATAGAAGTCGGTATAGACCTTGCGCAGGCGCGGCGCGGCGAAGGCCATCGCGTCCAGGTGGATCACCTTGACGTCGCCGTAGTCGGCGACTGCGCGAGAACGGATGGCCTCGGCGACCCGGGTATGGCCGGCGCCGGCGGGCACGCTGAGCAAGAGGATTTTTTTCCCAGCAATGCCTTGTTGAAAATCGCCCTGCCTCATGCACACGCCCTCCCGGGTCACGGTATGCAGGCGAATGTAATCGCGAAATATGACCCGCCCATGACGGCGGGGTGCACGATTACGCCAGGGCCAGCGATTCGCCCTGCTTGAGGATGGAGCGGAACAGGCGCAGCTGGCCGGCGGTGGTGTCGTCCCAGCTGAAGCCTTCGGCATAACGGCGCACGGCGGCGCGGTCGGGGTAGTTGGCGCGCAGGCGCTTGACGCCTTCGGCCACGCCCTCGGAGGTACGCTCGTTCATCAGCACACCCGCCTCCGGCGCCGCCACCACTTCGGGCGTGCCATACACGCGGCTGGCCACCACGGGGGTGCCGCAGGCCATCGATTCGAGCAGCACATTGGCCCAGCCTTCGCGGCTGGACGACAGCACCATCGCATCGGCCTTGCCGTACTGGACGCGCAACTCCTGCTGCGAGACGGCGCCCAGGAAGGTGACGCGGTCTTCCAGTTTCAGCTCGCGCACGAGATGCTCGAGCATGCCCCGGTTCGGGCCTTCGCCGGCGATCACCAGGCGCACGCCCGGCAACATGGGCAAGGCGCCGATGCTCAATTCCTGGGCCTTGACCGGCACCAGGTGGCCGACCGTGATCAGGGTGAACGGTGTTTCTTCGCGCCGCTCCGGCGGGCGGAACAGCTGCAGGTCGACGCCATTGCGCAGAGAAACGACGCGCGCCGGATCGATGCCCAGCTTGATCACCTCGTCGCGCAGCGCATTGGCGACCGTGATGATGCCGTCGGCGCGGCTGGCGGCCCAGTGGATCATCTTGCGCGGCAGCGGGAATTTCGGGAACAGCGTGATGTCCGAACCGCGCGCCGTGATCACGAAGGGCTTGTTGAAGTAGCGCGCCAGCATGGCCGCCGCCACGCCGTCCGGATAAAAATAATGGGCATCGATCAGGTCGAAATCGTAGCCTTCGTCGATCATGCGCGCGATCGTGCCCTTGGCCGACTGGAACAGCAGCGCCGGCGCCACGTTCATGCCGATCTTCGGCACCACCAGGTAGGGCGGATGCTCGACCTGGATGCCGTGGCGTACTTCGCGGCGCGGCACCCTGGCCTGGCGCGCATACTGGCCGAAGCGCGGATTCTGCGAGGGGAACCACGGCGCAGGCGCCACCACGCGCGCCTCGACCTGGCCGCTGGCGACCAGGTGACGCAGCCGGGTTTCCACAAAGATGCCGTGGCCCGGCTTTTCGCTGTTGGGGAACAGCGTGCTGAACGTCAGGATCTTCATCAGGCCGCGGCTCCGGTCAGGCGGCCGTAGATGCTCTTGTAGCGGCCCACGCTGGCTTTCCAGTTGCGCTCGCTCTCCACGAACTGGCGGCCGGCCGCGCGCAGCGCCGGCCAGTCGGCCTGGGCGTCGATCAGGGCGCCGACCTTGACGGCCAGCGCCTGCGGATCGTCGGCCTTGAACAGCACGCCGGTCTTGCCGTCGACGATCAGCTCCTTGTGGCCGCCCACGTCGGACGCCGCCAGCACCCGGCCCTGGGCCATCGCCTCGAGCGGCTTGAGCGGCGTGACCAGGTCGGTTAGGCGCATCGACAGGCGCGGATAGACCAGCACGTCCAGCAGGTCGTAATACATCTGCACCTGCTCGTGCGGCACGCGGCCCGTGAACACCACCTTGTCGACGATGTCCAGGTCCTTGGCCAGCTGGCGCAGGCGCGCATCCTCGGGGCCGCCGCCGACCAGCAGCACGCGCAGGTCGGGCCGCTCGGCGGTCAAGGCCGGCACCGCGCGCAGCAGGATGTCCAGGCCCTCGTAGGCATAGAACGAGCCGATGAAGCCGATCAGGCGCGCGCCTTGCAGGCCGAGCCTGGTCTTGAGGTCCTGGTCGGCCACGCCGCCGACGGCGAACTTGTCGATGTCGACGGCGTTCGGGATCACCGTGATCTTGTCGGCCGGGATGCCGCGCGCCACGATGTCGCGGCGCAGGCCTTCGCAGATGGTGGTGACGGCATCGGCCTGCTTGAGCGCATGGGTTTCCAGCGCGCGGGTCAGGCGGTAGCGCAGGCCGCCCTCGGTCGACGTGCCGTGGTCGACTGCGGCGTCCTCCCAGAAGGCGCGTACTTCATACACGACGGGAATGCCGAACTTCTTGCCGGCCCTGAGCGCCGCGATCGCATTGAGCGACGGCGAGTGGGCATGCAGCACGTCCGGCTTGATCTGCGGAATGATCTCGGACAGGCGGCGCACCAGGCCGTCGATCACCTGCTTCTGGTTCAGCACCGGCAGCCTGGCCAATGCGCTGGCGACGACCGGGGTGCGGTAGAAATGCAGGCCGTCCACCGTTTCCTCGCGCATATCGCCCGAGTTCTGCTTGGAGCCCGTCACGTGGAAGGTCTCCCAGCCCAGCGCGCGCTGTTCGCGCAGGATCGATCGGGTGCGGAAGGTGTAGCCGCTGTGCAGCGGAATCGAATGATCCAGGACGTGGAGAACACGCATGACGGAATCCTTTGACGAGCGTTAGCGGCCGGTGGCGCTGAGGTAGCCGCAGGTGTCGATGATCACCTTGTCGGCGAACAGCGATTCCTTGAGCGACAGGAACGGCTTGTGATTGACCAGCATGACGACGATCTGCGAACGCGCCAGTGCATCCTGCGGTGTGCGCAGCTCGCCTTTGTCGAGGCTGGCCGGCAGGGCCGAGATGTTCGGTTCGACCACGATCACGCGGCTGTTGTGCGTCTTCGCGATCTCGGCGGCGATGTCGAGCGCCGGGCTTTCGCGCAGGTCGTCGATGTCCGGTTTGAAGGCCAGGCCGAAGCAGGCGATCGTGACGTCCGATTCCTTGCGCTCCGGGTTCGCGGCCAGGTATTTCTCGACTTCTTCGCGCACCTTGTCCAGCACCCAGTGCGGCTTGTAGTCGTTGACTTCGCGCGCCGCCCTGATCAGCTTCGACTGTTCCGGCGCGCTGTGCACGATGAACCACGGGTCGACCGCGATGCAGTGGCCGCCCACGCCCGGCCCCGGACGCAGCACGTTCACGCGCGGATGGCGGTTGGCCAGCGCGATCAGTTCCCACACGTCGATGCCGAGCTTGCCGCAGATGACGGACAGTTCGTTGGCGAACGCGATGTTCACGTCGCGGAAGGAATTCTCGGTAAGCTTGCACATCTCGGCCGTGCGCGAGTTGGTCTCGATGCACTCGCCCTGCACGAAGGTCTGGTACAGCGCGATGGCGCGCTCGGAGCAGGCCTTGGTGATGCCGCCGATGATGCGGTCGTTCGACACCAGCTCGTGGATCACCTTGCCCGGCAACACGCGCTCGGGCAGTAGGCCAGATTGATGTCGGCTTCGTCGTCCGGGCCCAGCGGAATTTTCAGGTCAGGGCGCTCTTCGGCCAGCCACTTGGCCAGGCTTTCGGTGGTGCCCACCGGCGAGGTCGATTCGAGGATGACCAGGTCGCCTTTTTTCAGCACCGGCGCGATCGAGCGCGCCGCCGCTTCGACGTAGCTGACGTCGGGTTCGTGGTCGCCGCGGAACGGCGTCGGCACGGCGATCAGGAAGGCGTCGGCCGGCTGCACCGTGGTGGACGCCTTCAGGTAGCCCTGGTTGACGGCCGCGGCGACGATCATGTCCAGGTCGGGTTCGACGATGTGGGTCTGGCCGCTGTTGATGGTGTCGACCGCATCCTGGTTGATATCGACGCCGATGACGTTCTTCTTGCGGGATGCAAACATTGCAGCGGTTGGGAGACCAATGTAGCCCAGACCGATCATCGAGATAGTATCAAAGGTGCTGCTCATGTTTTTCTCTTAAAAAGTTGAGGATGCGGGTCGCGGCGGTGCCGTCGCCGTAGGGATTGGTGGCCGAACTCATGCGTTCGTATTCGGCCGGGTCTTGCAGCAGCGTGCGGATGCCGCCGACGATGGAATCGATGCCGGTGCCGACCAGGCGCACGGTGCCGGCGGCGACGGCTTCGGGCCGCTCGGTGGTGTCGCGCATGACGAGCACTGGTTTACCGAGCGATGGCGCTTCTTCCTGGATGCCGCCGGAATCGGTCAGCAGGATCGCCGCGCGGTTCATCAGGTAGACGAATGGCAGGTAGCTGACCGGATCGATCAGGTGCACGTTCGGATTGCCCTTCAGGATACGTTGCACCGGTTCCTGCACGTTCGGATTCAGGTGCACCGGATACAGCACCTCGACGTCCGGCATGCGGCTGACTTCATCCAGGGCGCGGCAGATGTTCTCGAAGCCGCCCCCGAAATTCTCGCGCCGGTGACCGGTCACCAGGATCAGCTTCTTCTTGCTGTCGAGGAAGTCGAACTGGGCTTCCATCTCGCGCTTTAGCTGGGTGTCGGTTTCAAGACGCTTGACCACGTCCAGCAAGGCGTCCACCACGGTATTGCCCGTGACGCAGATATTCGCCGCCGGCACGCCTTCGTTCAGCAGATTCTGCCGGGCGTGCTCGGTCGGGGCGAAATGCAGGCTGGCGATCACGCCGGTCAGGCAGCGATTGACTTCTTCCGGCCATGGCGAGTAGATGTTTCCGGTACGCAGACCCGCTTCCACATGGCCGACCGGTATCCGCTCGTAATACGCGGCGAGGCTGGTCGCAAAAGTCGTGGTAGTATCGCCGTGAACAAAAACGACATCCGGACGCCACTCGCGCAGCACGCCGCGCATGCCCGTGAGCACCTTCGAGGTGATATCGGAGAGATCCTGGCCCGGGGTCATCAGGTTCAGGTCGAAATCGGGCGTGAGCGAAAACAGGCTCAACACCTGGTCCAGCATTTGCCGGTGCTGCGCGGTCACGCAGACCTTGACGTCGACGTCGGGCGACTCGGACAGTACGCGCACCACGGAAGCCATTTTGATTGCTTCCGGTCGCGTCCCGAAAACGGTGAGAACTTTAATAGTCATCTAATTGATTGCTGTCGTGAGACGATCGGTGGCGGCAAACGCCAGTGCGCATTCCGAGTGGATGTCACCGGCGTTATGTTTCCTGATGGATAATTTTTTGACCAGGAAATTATACATCAAGCAATCTGATGCGAATTTCAATCGTGCGTTCCTATCGGAAAGCCCAACAATCCCTTCGAGCCCCACCGGATGCGGCTTCCAGGCGTAAAGACACCTGCGATACTACCGCATCCATGAGAAATAAAATAAGCGATTTTCGTGGCCAATAACGCAACTTTATAGCGGCTGCGTTATTGGCAACTTGACCATGAACCGCTAGACGACACTATTCCACGATTTCGACAGGCGCATGGCGCAATTGATCAGGCCAACCATCGAATAGGTCTGCGGGAAGTTGCCCCACATCTCACCGGTAACCGGGTGCGTGTCTTCGGACAGCAGCCCCAGGTGGTTGCGCGCCGCCAGCATGGCCTCGAACACCTCGCGCGCTTCCTTCGTCCGCCCGATCCGCGCCAGCGCGTCGATGCGCCAGAAGGTGCAGATGTTGAAGGCGGTCTCGGGCACGCCGAAATCGTCTGGCGCTTCGTAGCGGCGCATGTAAGGGCCGTCGCACAGCGATTTTTCCAGCGCGTCGACGGTGGCGACGAAGCGCGGATCTTTCGGGTCGATGAAATTGATCTCGGCCATCAGCAGCACGCTGGCGTCCAGGTCGCGTCCGCCCAGGCTTTCGGCGAAGGCCTGGCGCTCCTCGCTCCAGGCTTCCGCCAGCAGGCGGTTGCGGATCAGTTCGGCGCGCTCGGCCCAGAAAGCGGCGCGGTCCGGCAGCTCCAGCACGTCGGCGATCTTGGCCAGGCGATCGCAGGCCGCCCAGTTCATCAGTACCGACGACGTATGCACGCGGGCCCGGGTGCGCAGCTCCCACATGCCGGCGTCCGGCTCTGCCCACACGCGGAAGGCTTGCTCGCCCACCGCTTCCAACAGGCGGAATTCGGGGTGGCCGGCACGGCGGAACAGGCGCTGGTCGAAGAAGGCCTGGGCTGCGCCGAGCACGATATTGCCATACACATCGTGCTGGAAGTGCTCTTGCGCCTGGTTGCCGACGCGTACCGGACGGTGGTTGCGGTAGCCGGGCAGGTGCTCGACGATCGATTCGGGCAGCTGCTCCTCGAGACCGATGCCGTACAGCGGCTGGATGTGCCCGCCCTTGGCGCGCGCCACCACATTGCCCAGCCAGCGCAGGTAGTCTTCCATGGTGCCGACCTCGGACAGGCTGTTCAGGGCCCGGATCACGAAGAAGGCGTCGCGCAGCCAGCAGAAGCGGTAATCCCAGTTGCGTTCGCTGCCCGGGGCTTCCGGGATGCTGGTGGTCATGGCGGCGATGATGGCGCCGGTGTCCTCGAACAGCGACAGTTTCAAGGTGATCGCGGCGCGGATCACGACGTCCTGCCATTCGAGCGGCACCGCCAGGCGGCGCGTCCAGGTGCGCCAGTAGCCGATCGTCTCTTTCTCGAAGCGGTGGGCGGTGTCCCTGATGCCGTCGGCCAGGGTCTCGTCCGGTCCCAGCATGAAATTCATCGGCCGGTCGAGCAGGAAGAACGATTCGGACAGCACGTAGCTGAGCGAGGCGTCGGTGTTCAGGCGCAGCGTCTGGCTCGGGCCCACATAGCGGATGTGGTGGCTGCCCTGGGTAATCTCGGGCTGTTTCGCGCCATACTCGAAACGCGGCCGCAGCTTGATGCGCACGCGCACGCCGGCGCCGAGGGGCTTCACGCGCCGGATCAGCATCAGCGGACGGAACATGCGGTCGCGGCTCATGAAGCGCGGCGCGAAATCGGTGATCTCGATGCCGTTGCCGGCCCCGTCGTACAGGCGCGTGCGCAGCACCGCCGTGTTCGGCTCATAGGCTTGCTCGCTGCGCACGACGTCCTCGAGCTCGATGTTCCACAGGCTGCCGTTCTCGCTCGGGTCGAGCAGGGCGTTGAACACCGGATCGCCGTCGAAGCGCGGCAGGCAGGACCACACCACGCGGCCCATGCGGTCGATCATGGCGCTGAAGGCGCAATTGCCGACCACGCCGCAATCGAGGGAGCCCGGTGCGTCGTTCACTGCGGTCGAACCCGACTGTTGGTTAACTTCGTTCATGCTGAGTCCTTTCCAATGGTTGGCATGGCGGCCGCGTGCGCCAGCGCCTCGCGCACGGCCTGGCTCGTGGCGATGCGGCAGCTGGCCACGGTCGGTCCTGGCCCGACCTTGAGGCCGATGCCGCCGACGCGCTGGACGTGATCGAAGCCGGCTTCATCGGTGGTGTCGTCGCCGATGAACAGCGCAGGCGAGCCGGCGAATGGCGCCTCGGCCAGGAAGTCGCGTACCGCCGTGCCCTTGCTGACGCCGGCGGCCTTGATCTCGACGATCATCTTGCCTTCCATGAGCAGCAGGCCCGGGCTGCTGCGCACCGCATCCGCCATGGTCTCGACGCACAGCGCCTGCAGTTCCGGCGCCTGGCGATAATGCAGCGCCAATGCGCCGTGCTTTTCCTCGACCCACAGGCCGGGGTGGCGCGCCGCCAGCGCGTGCGCCTGCGTGCGCACCGCCGTGAAGTCCGGCGCCGGCAACTGGCGCAGTACCCCGTCGACACCGCGCCGCTCCATGCCGTGCACGCCCGCGGCCGGCAGGACCAGGGGCGCCAGCAGCCGGTCGAGCTCGGCCACGGGGCGGCCCGAGACGATGGCCAGCCGGCCGTCCAGCCGCGCTTGCAGCGCCGCCAGCGAGGCCAGCAGCTCGGGCGTCACGACCACCTGGTCGGGCCGCGGCGCGATGTCCACCAGCGTGCCGTCGAAATCGAGGAACAGCGCGCAATCGGGCGCGGCCAGCAGGTCCAGCGCTGCCTGTTCGTTGGTCTCGATCGTCATGCTCATGCGTCCCCCTTTCGTACCCGGTTCTGGCTCAGCGAATTGATCCTGGAGCGCACGCGCTCGCGCTGGCGCAGGCGGGCCGCGTCCTGCAGCATGCGGCCGGCCCAGCGGTAAACGTTGAAGTCGCGCACCCGCACGCGCATGGTGCGCATGCGTTCGCGCTGCTCGTCCTGCGGCATGCGCAGTGCACGGTACAGCGCTTCGGCGCCCTCTTCGATGTGATACGGATTGACGATCAGCGCCTCGTGCAGCTCGCGTGCGGCGCCGGTGAACTGGCTCAGGATCAGCACGCCCTGCTCGTCGTCGCGTGAGGCGATGAATTCCTTGGCCACCAGGTTCATGCCATCGTGCAGGCTGGTCACGCTGCACACCTCGGACGCGCGGAAATAAGTGCGCAATTGTGCCTGTTCATGGTGTTCGGTCTTGAGGATGATGGGCAGGTAGCTGCCGCTGGAAAAGCGCTGGTTGATGCGCTGGGCCAGGGCCCGCACCCTTGCTTCGAAGTTCTGGTATTCGTCGAGCGAGGACCGGGTCGGCGCCGCGATCTGCACGAAGGTGAACTTGCCGACCATGTCCGGATGCAGCTCGAGCATGCGCTCGACCGCCTGGAAGCGCTCGACGATGCCCTTGGTGTAGTCGAGACGGTCGACGCCAATGCCCAGCAGCTGGTCGGCCGGCAGTGACAGCGCCTGGCGGATCTCGGCGCGGCAGGCCGCGACGTCGCACTCGTCCGGGGCCGGCTGCGGCCAGGCGATCGAGATCGGGTATGGTTTCACCTGGGTCAGCTCGTTGCCGTAGCTGACGGTCGAAGCCTCGTTCTCGATGCGGGTCTCAAGGTAGCGGTCCACGGTGTCGAGGAAGTTCTTGCGGTGGAACGGCGTGTGGAAGCCGAGGATCGTGCTCCCAAGCATGCCGTCGAGGATCTCCTCGCGCCACGGGCAGATACCGAACGATTCCGGATTCGGCCAGGGGATGTGCCAGAAGGTGATGATGGTGGCCTTCGGCAGCACCGCGCGCACCATGCGCGGCAGCAGGGCGAAGTGGTAATCCTGCACCAGCACCACCGGGTTGTCGGAACGCGCTTCCGCGATCACGGCGTCGGCGAAGCGCTGGTTGACCCGGACGTATTCGGCCCAGTCGGTCGAGCGGAACACCGGCCGCACGTGGGCGATATGGCATAGCGGCCACAGGCCCTCGTTGGCGAAACCGTAGTAATAGCCCTGCTCTTCTTCCTTCGACAGCCAGACCCGGCGCAGCGTGTAGCTCGGGTCTTCGGGCGGCACGCGCACATGGTCGTTGGCGTCGACCGTGTCGCGGTCGGCCGAGCCGGCGCCGTGCGCGATCCAGGTGCCGGAGCAGGCGCGCATCACGGCTTCCACCGCCGTCACCAGGCCGCTGGCCGGGCGCTGCACCTTGACCCCATTCGGCGTGTTGACGTGGATGTAGGGTTCGCGGTTCGATACCACCAGGATCTCGTCGCCCGCCAGGTCCTGGTTCAGCAAGGTCTTGAGCGTGTCCGCGCCCCAGGTCTGGGATTCGACGCCGCTGCCCTGCAGGTCGCGGTTGTATTCGTTGAGCAGTGCGCGCAGTTCGCTGGCCAGGGGCGCGATCTCCGGCGGCATGGGCCCCGGGCGCCGGGGCGACAGTTCGCCGCGCAGCATCTCGCGCACGCCGTTGAGCCAGCCGTGCCAGCTCAGGTGCGCGATCAGCACCGTGATCAGGGAGATGGCGCCGGCCAGCACGACGAACAGGGCGAGGATGTATTTTTTGGTGTCTTCGCTGCGCCGCTCGATGAAGCTCATGTCCTGCACCAGGATCAGGCGGCCGGCGGTGGCGCCGTCCTGGGTCAGTTCGCGGCTCGAGACGTGCACCGGCCCCTGCGGCAGGCGCACCACGGGATTGGCGTCCTCGCCGCCCGCGCCCTGGCGGCAGCCAAGGGACTCCGGGTAAGTGTCGGTCTTGTAGCGCAGGGTTCCGCCGGGATCGCAGAAGGCGAGCGCATACAGGCGCTCGTCCTGGATCGCACGGCTGAACGCGTCGTTGATGCGCGGGGCATCATTGTCCTCGAGGTAGTTGAGCAGCGGCTGTTGCAACGTGCTCGATACCAGTTGAGAACGCGTATCGAGGTCCCGTACGAACCAGCGTACGGTGAGATTTTCCATCCATGGAATCGCGAAATAACCGAACAGCGCCAGCACCAGGGCCAGCGGGACGATGAAGCGCATGGATAGTTGTACCGATCTGAACCGCATGAAGCTCCTTCAAGATGGGACGACGTCGCCGACCATTTGAGTATAGCTATTTGCAAATTTTCACGTCGCAACGTTGCGCACCGCAACATATGGCTGGATCAACCGGTGGTTCCGGGCGACACTGGCACCCTGGAAGTTTATCCCTGTCTGTCATCCAGGTATGCGGTGCAGGACGAATTCAGCGCGCGGCCTGGCGTGGCGCTCCAGGCGATAGGTCAAAGTCTTGCCATCCTCGCTGAGGGTGACGGCCCAGACATTCGTTTCCGCGCCCGGCACGAGGTCGGCGGTGTACTTGTCGGCCAGGAAGGCCTGGGAACGCGCCGTGCCGCCCTCCTTCGCCATGCCGCCGTACATCGTGACCTTGTCCGGCGTGCCGTCCGCGTGGCGGTGATCGTGGCGCAGCTCCAGCCCGGCCTGCGGCCGGGTGAAGATCCAGGTGCGCGAACGGTCCTCCCCGACCTGCACCGGCATGCGGATCAGGGTCGGGCTGCAATCGACCCGGGTCGAGATCTTCTTGCCGGCGAACTCGTTGTTCGGGTCGACCGCATACGATTGCGCACCTTCGAAGCGCTGGCCGCACATGCCCTGCAAGGTGGCCATGAACTGATCGCGCGAGTCGCCCGGGACCGGGGTGGAGGCGCAGCCGGCGATCAGGGTGGCGGCCGCAATGACGGGGAGCATGGCTTTCATTGGATTCCGGTTGTTATTAAACGAATAGCAAGAGTAACACGGTAGACCTTGCAAAAATCCTGCTTGCTTCCTCGCTGATATTCCTTGCACACTGCCATCTCCAATATGCAAGACAGGATCACGATGTCCGTTTCCCCTACCGTGCGCCGCACCGGCGCCCTGCTCCTCGCCATCTCCGCAATGAGTCTTTCGCCGCTGGCCTGCGCCACCACCATCCTCTTCGTCGGCAACAGCTTCACCTACGGCGCCGGTGCGCCGCCGGTGAACGGCTTTCGCCCGCACACGGTAACCGACCTCAACGGCACGAAGATCGGCGGCGTACCGGCGCTGTTCAAGGCGATGACGGAGCAGGCGGGACTGGACTACGCGGTGAGCCTGGAGACGAAAGGCGGCGCCGGCCTCGATTTTCATTACAAGCACCGCCACGGCGTCATCGTGAAGCCGTGGGATATCGTGCTGCTGCAAGGGTACAGCACGCTGGACCAGGACGCGCCCGGCGATCCCGCAAAACTGATCCATTACAGCGGCCTGCTGGCCCGGGCATTCCATCAGCAGAATCCGCAGGTCGACGTACGCCTGAATGCGACCTGGTCGCGCGCCGACCAGACCTGGCTGGCGAACGGCGCCTGGTACGGCAAGCCGATCGGGCAGATGGCGCTGGACGTTCGCCGCGGCCATGACGCGGCCCATGCGGCATCGCGCTTCATCAGCGGCGTGATCCCGGTTGGCGAAGCATGGAATCGCGCCTTCGCCAGCGGCGTGGCGGCCGCCAATCCCTATCGCGCCATACCGGCCGGCCAGGTGAATCTATGGGCGGACGACGCCTATCACGGCAGCGCGCACGGCTATTATCTGGAGGCGCTGACCATCTTCGGCAGCGTGACCGGACGCGATCCGCGCTCGCTCGGCGCGGGCGACGCGATCGCACGCGAGATCGGCATCGACGCGCGTAGCGCGGCCGCCCTGCAGGGCATTGCTGCGGAACAGCTGGCCTCTGAAAAAGTCCTGGAACCGGCCCTGCCCTGACGCGGGAAATCGGGCCGCAAAAGAAAACGCCACCTGGACGGTGGCGTTTCGTTTTGCGCGACCGGCATGTGTCAGCCGAAGATGAAATACAGAATGACGAGCACGACAGCAGGAATACCCAGCAGCCAGCCAATGAAATACTTACCCATGATGAACTCCTCTCAGATGCTTGTTGTCGATGGATTCATGATGCCGGGCACGAGCAGCATGGTCAGTTAGGTACTGCACATCCAAGGAAATTGACCTCACGCTTGTTTCGATAACGCAAGATGCGCACGCCAGAGAAGGCGGTGCGCCGGGTATTTCCACGCAGGGCTATACTGAATCATCACTTGTCGCCATGCAGAAGTCCTGGCTCAACATTATCGGGACGATGCCGCAGGCGATTGCCATCACACCATTTTTACAGGGGGTACTATGCCAACAACCTGGACGATCGCAGCCAATGCCGGCCGTGCACGCATCTTTTCCGACGCCGATAACGCGGCATCCTTGAAGGAGGTCGAAGACATGGTCAATCCGTCCGCGCAACAGCGCGAGATGGACATCGTCACTGACAAGATGAGCCCGCGCGCCGCACAGAATAGCGGCCACAGTATCGGTGGCGGGCAAGGCGGCGGCTTCGAACACGCGGCTGCGGCAGGCGCGCCGGGCAGCGATTACCAGCCGGCCGTCACGCCGACCGAGCACGAGACGCAGAAATTTGCCAAGGATGTGTCGAACTACCTGCGGCAGGCACACCAGGCCGGCCGCTTCCAGCAGCTGGTGGTGTCGGCGTCGCCCGAGTTCCTGGGCGTGCTCCGTTCGACCATCGACCCGCAACTCAAATCGCTGATCAAGCGTGAAGTCAACAAGGACTACACGCACTCGAACGGCCAGGAGTTGCGCGCCCAGCTGGACGCGCACCAGGACAAGTCGGCGTAGACAGCGCCGCACTGGATGAAAGGCCCGCCCCGGTGGCGGGCCTTTTGCATGGCGCCTCAGACCTGGACCATGCCGCCATCAGCGAACAGCTCGATGCGGTTGATGCGGCTGGCGACGTTTGATGCCAGGAAGGTCACGGCCTTGCTGATGTCTTCCGGCTCGCCCGGGCGTCCCATCGGCACTCGCGCGGCGAGGTGGTCGAACAGGCCCTGGCGGCTCGCGTCGACTGCGTATTGCGCAGCAAGCACCTGCGGGAAGGATCGCTGGTCGAGACTCTCGCCGACTGGCGCCCGGACGGCTTTCCCTTGCATGTCGTGTATCCGCAGAACCGCCACCTGACGCGGCGCCTGCGCGTGTTCATCGACTGGCTGACGGAGCGCTTGCCGCAGCGTGTCAGCCGATGAGCGGCTGCGGTTGCCGGTCATGAAGCCCTGCGGTACGCTTGCCGCATGCACATCAGTGAACAACCAACCCATACGCTGGACCTGCGCGTGCGCGAGCTGCAGCAGCTGTTCAACTCGCTCGACCCGGCGCCCTTCCTGAACAAGGACCTCGACCATGCCTGCGAGGCCTATATCGAGAATTGGGCGCTGTCGCTGCCGCCGGCCAGCCTGCTGCACCTGAATATCCACGTCGCGCAGTTGCCGCCGGTGGGACAGGCCGGCGACATGGTCGCGGATGCGATCCACAACTACTATGGCTACAAGGTGGAACTGGTGCGCGGCGAGCTGAAGCAACTGCTGCGCCAGGGCCGCATCAGCCTGGCGATCGGCGTGGCCTTCGTCGTCAGCTGCCTGTTGCTGGCGGCAGCCATCGAGACCTTTTCCAGCGGCCACTTCGCCAGGATCGCGCGCGAAAGCCTGACCATCATCGGCTGGGTGGCGATGTGGCGGCCGGCCCAGATCTTCCTGTACGACTGGTGGCCGCTGACGGGGCGCATCAAGGTGTTCGAGAACCTGCGCTTCGCGCGCGTCAGCGTGGTGCAGGACTAGCATCGAGCGAGAAGATGGCGCGCAGGTCGTCCGCCTGCAGACCCGGCGCAAGTTCCGTCTCTCCCTCATTGCTCAGCACCGCATCCGCCAGCTCGCCCTTGCGCCGCTGCAGTTCCTGGATTTTCTCTTCCAGCGTGCCGCGCGCGATCAGCTTGTAGACGAAGACCGGCTGCTGCTGGCCGATGCGCCAGGCGCGGTCGGTGGCCTGGTTTTCGGTGGCCGGGTTCCACCAAGGGTCGTAATGAATGACGGTGTCGGCCGCCGTCAGGTTCAGCCCCACCCCGCCGGCCTTCAGGCTGATCAGGAACACCCCGACCTGCCCCTGCTGGAAGGCGGCGACCGGAGCGGCGCGGTCGAGCGTGCTGCCGGTGAGTTCGACGAAATCGGCGCCGCGCTCGCGCAGTGCCGCGCCGACCAGGGCCAGCATGCTGGTGAACTGCGAGAACACCAGCACCTTGCGGCCTTCGCTGCTCAAGGTATCGAGCAGGTCCATCAGCGTATCGAGCTTGGCCGAGCCGGTCGCGCTCATTGGTTCGACCAGGCGCGGATCGCAGCACACCTGGCGCAGCTTGAGCAGCGCCTCGAGGATCACGATGTGGCTGCGCGCCAGGCCCTTGCGGTCGATCTCGGCGCGCACCTTGCGGTCCATCGCCACCCGCACCGTCTCGTACAGGTCGCGCTGCGCACTGCCCAGCTCGACCGGCAGCACGATCTCGGTCTTGGGAGGAAGCTCGGTCGCCACCTTGTCCTTGGTCCGGCGCAGCATGAAGGGTTTGACGCGGCGCGCCAGGAAATCCTTGCGCTGCACGTCGCCGCCCTGCTCGATGGGCTTGCGGTAATGGGCCCTGAAGGATTTCTCGTCGCCCAGCAGGCCCGGCATCAGGAAGTTGAACTGCGACCACAGTTCGCCAAGGTGGTTCTGCACCGGCGTGCCGGTCAGGCACAGGCGATGGCGGGCATCGAGCAGGCGCGCGGTCTGCGCCGCCTTGGTGCGGCTGTTCTTGATGTACTGCGCTTCGTCCAGGATCAGCAGGTGGTAGCGGTGCCGGCGCAGCGCGTCCTCGTCGCGGCCCAGCAAGGCATAGGTGGTCAGCACCAGGTCGTGCTCGCCGATGGCGTCGAACTGCGCGGCGCGCTCCTTGCCGTGCAGGAGCAGCACCCGCAGGCCGGGCGCGAAGCGCGCGGCCTCGGCCTGCCAGTTCGGCATCAGGCTGGTCGGCGCCACGACCAGGGCCGGCGCATCGAGGCGGCCGGCTTCTTTCTCGAGCAGGACGTGGGCCAGGGTCTGGATGGTTTTACCCAGCCCCATGTCGTCGGCCAGGATGCCGCCGAAGCCGTATTCACGCAGGAACTGCAGCCAGGCCAGGCCGCCCAGCTGGTAGGGACGCAAGGCGGCCTGCAAGCCCGCCGGGGGCGCGACGGCCTGGATGCCGCCGAAGCTGTCGAGCTTGCGGCCCAGTTCGCGCAGGCGCTCGCCGCCGATCCAGCGCAGCCGCGCGGCGCGCTCCAGTTCGGCGAGGCGCGCGGCGTCCATGGCCGGCAGGCGCACCCCATTGCCCAGGCGCTCGTGGAAATACAACTCGCCCAAGGTGGCCAGGATCGGCTTGACGCGGCCCCACGGCAAGGCGACGCGCTCGAAATTCGTCAACTCGACCAGCAGGTGTTCTTCGTCGCCGCGCGCGGCCAGGGCCGGCGCGGCAAAATTGCCGGGCGCGGCGCGCACCATCTGCACCAGCAGGGGCAGGAGTGCATGGCGCTCGCCGCCAACGACAATGCCCAGCTCGAGCGAAAACCAGCCGTTGCCGCCCTCGCCTTCCTCATCCAGTTCGGCGTACCAGTCGTCGACCTCGGCCAGATCGTAGCGGTAGTTACCATCGACATCGATCTCCCATCCGGACGCACGCAGGCGTGGGAGATCACGACGCGCGAAGGCGACCCAGGCAGCCTCGTCGTTCAGTTGCAGGGCATCGGGCAGGTCTCCGAGCGGGGAGTCAGCAGGCGGCGCGCGGAAGCCGAGATCGGCCAGCACGGCGGCGGCCGCCGCTTCGGCGGCGACATCGCGCTCGATGAGCTGGACGACCCCATCCTCCACCGTGCGCAGGACCGGCTCGTGCACACCGTCCGTGCTGTGGCCATCGTACTCGAAGCGAGGAATCGCGTAGTCATGCCAGATCAGCTCCCGGCCCCAGTCGGTATAAACGCTGTCGAGGCGCAGGCAGGGGGTGGGGACGATGTCGCTGCGGCGCCGCGTCTCGATTGCCTGTGGCAGCGGCACGAAACGGTCCAGGCCGAGATCGGCGAGGCGCAATGCCATGCCGGCGCGCTGCTCGGGGTTCAGCGCGGGCGACTCGGCCGCCACGCTCACCAGCAAGGCCGGAGGCAATGCCGCGAGCGATGGCGGCAAGGCCAGCTCGCCGAGCATGTCATTCTCGAGATAGTACGGCGGGTCGGTCGGCAGCACCGCATCTGGCGCGCCGGCATCGTCGAACTGCCAGCCCAGTGTCACGGCATCGCCGGTTTGTCCGGCGGATCGCCAGCACAGGCTCGCCTGGCGCCGCGGCCCGGGCCGCATGAGATGGACCTTTCCCCGCCGCATGTCGTCGTCCGACCAGCCAAACAGCAGCCTTCCCGCGCTACACAAGCGCCCAAGCAGCTGCGCGCCGATCGGCCCCGATGGTGCGGCGCCGCTGGCGACCACCCGGCCCGCCTTCAATGCCACGAACAGCCGCAGGCATTCCTCTTCGCCAGGCAATGCCGGGGAGCCGATCATTGCATGAATATCGTTGATCGGGAGGGTGGTGGCAATATCGCCGTTCCTGCGCCGGCGCGCGAGGCGCACGTGCAGGCGCGGGGCGCCCGTGGCCGGGTCGGGCGCCAGCACCCAGGCCAGGTCCGAATCAGAGGCGCCGCCGGAAGATGCGTCCACGGTGGCCGGCAAGCTCGCCAGCTGCTGCAACCAGCGCTCGGACAGCGCGGCAACCGCTTGCGGCGACCTGGCAGCCGCCACCGCATCCAGGTCCGCCAGCAGCACGGCAACCACATGCTTGCAGTTATAGCTCATGGGACAGCTGCAACTGCCCTGGAAGCCGATGCCGCCCCGCTCGGCGCGGAAACGGATGGTCTGGCGGTACAGCTCGTTGCCACTGCCGCTGACTTCGCCGACAAGCCGGTCGCCGTCGCGGCGCGCCGCCCGCACCATGCCTTTGCGCGCGTAGTCTTGCCCGCGCTGCAGGGTGCCGGCATCGAAGCCGTGTTTCAGGTCGGCGTGGTCGTAGTGCATGGGCGGCGTGACATGGCGGTCAAAACGCCATTATCGCCCATGCCGCGCTTCTTAATTGCTCACGACCTTGATCTGCTCGACGTCCAGCTTCGATTCGCCGAACATCTCCTTGTCGAACTCGCCGGCCAGCTCGACCGTGGTGTTGTGGTCGACCTTCACGCCCTGCGGGAAGCGGTCGGAATCGATCTCGACCGTGATCTTGCCGCTGGCGTCGGTGAACTCGTAGTCCTCGTCGCCCTTGTGGCTGGTGAGCTTGCCTTTCAGGCGCACGTACTGGTCGTCCTTGCCCTTGGCCAGCAAGTCTTTCGCCGTCATCAGCGGGGCGCCGGACGGGCCGGAGTAGCCCGAGACCGGCTTGACGTCGGTGGCCGCGCCGGGCGGCGCATCGGCGATATTCTGCGCGGCGGCAGTACCCGAAGCGGCGAGCAGCGCGGCGATGCAGGAGAGGTGGAAAATACGTTTCATGATCGGTCCTTTATTCGGGTTGGTTGTCCTCGCCTGCGCTGTAGCAGCAGGCACAGGCGCATTACAACGGCCGGACATTAAACCGATCTTAAGGAGTTTTCAGGGGGGGCAGATCCAGCGACACTCCCAGGCCCCGGCCATCGATCCCGGGACCGAACGCCAGCGCGATGCCATGCAGGTCGGCGATACGCTGGACGATCGACAGCCCGAGGCCGCTGCCCTGCTGTCCCTGCCCCAGCACGCGGAAGAACCGCTCGGTCAGGCGCTGGCGGCTCTCCCCATCGACGCCAGGGCCGTCGTCGCGCACCGCGATGCGCGCATGGCCCGCGTGCAGCACTGCCGCGATCTCGATCCGGCTACCGTCGGGGCAGTAGCGCAGCGCGTTATCGACCAGGTTGCGCAGCACGATCTCGAGCATCTGCGGATCGGCCTGCACCTCGTGCACCTCGCAGCGCAGCGACAGCAGGATGCCACGCGCGGCCACCTCCTGCGCATGCATGGCGGCCAGGCGGTCGAACAGCGGCGCCAACGCCACCGGCTGGCGCACCAGCTGTTCGCGCGCCAGCGGATCCAGGCGCGCCAGCGCGAGCAGGCTGTCGACCAGCGCCGTCAGGCGCGCGATGTCCTGGCGCAGCTTCTGGAATGGCGCCGCCAGCGCGGGATGCTGGCGCTGCAGCAGCTGCACGTGCATGTGCAGGCCCGCCAGCGGCGTGCGCAGCTCGTGGGCGGCGTCGGCGGTGAAGCGGCGCTCGGCCTGCAAGGCCGCGTCCAGCCGTCCCAGCACGCCATTCAAGGCCTGGACGATCGGCAGCACCTCGCGCGCCTGGCCGGCGGTCGGCACCTGGGCCAGGTCGTCGGGCGTCTTGGCGGCGATGCTGGCGGCGGTGCGGCGCAAGGGTTTGAGGACGCGCCCGGTCAGGACCCAGCACACCAGCGCCAGCAGCAGCAAAAAGCCCAGCACCGGAAGCCACAGCGAATCGGCCAGTTCTTCCAGGATGTCATACCGTTTATCCACCTGCTGGCCGACCTGCACCTCGAAGTTGCGCTCCTCGTCGCGCACCACGAACACCCGCCAGCGTTCGCCGTTCGCCTGCGCCTCGGCGAAGCCGTGGTCGTCGTCGAAGTTGGAGACGAAGGGCCGCAGCGGCGCATCGCCGGTGCGCTGGATCACGCGTCCATCGACCACGATCTGGTACTGCATGTCGACCTTGCGGCCATGCTCGCCGTCGGCGCCGCCCTGCGGCAGCAGGCCGCGCTCGTTCCAGTCGGTCGTCGCCGCCATGATCATGTAGCCCGACTCTTCCAGCGCGTCGTCGAACACCTCATTGGTTTCCTGCCAGGCGATCACGGTGACGATGCCCAGGCTCGCGAGCCATAGCACGGTGCTGGCGGCGACGATGACGGCCAGCAGGCGCCGTCGCAGCGACCACGGCGCCTGCGGGCCGATGGCCTTACTCGCCATCGTTCTTCAACCGGTAGCCCAGGCCGCGCACGGTGACGATGCTGTCGCCGCCGAGCTTCTTGCGCAGGTTGTGGATGTAGACCTCGATCGCATTGCTTTCCACCTCGTCGCCCCAGCCGTACAGGGCTTCCTCGATCTGGGCGCGGGTGACGATGGAATTCTTCCGCAGCAGCAGCGCATACAGCACATTGTATTCGCGCGCAGTCAGCGCGACCGGCTGGCCGGCCAGGGTCGCCACCTTGGTGTCGAGATTCAGGGCGATATCGGCGTGGCGCAGCGCGTTGCTGACCTGGTTGGCGCCACGCCGCACCGCGGCGCGGATGCGGGCCGACATCTCTTCGAGCTCGAAGGGCTTGACCAGGTAGTCGTCGGCGCCCAGGTCCAGCCCCTCGACCCGGTCGGCCAGCGCATTGAAGGCGGTGATCAGGATGACCGGCACGCCGTTGCCGGCCTTGCGCAACCGGGCCAGCAGGTCGTCGCCGGACAGTCCCGGCAAGCCGCGGTCGAGCAGCATGCAGTCGTAACGGTGGGTCTTGAGGGCGGTGTCGGCGGAATCGCCGCGCTGGACCCAGTCCACCGCGTGCTGGTCCAGGCGCAGCCAGGCCTGGATGGTTTCGCCAAGGGAGATATCGTCTTCGACCAACAGGATGCGCATGCGAGATTTTCGGCAACGAGGAAACGCCAGTATGGCGTAAACAGCTCGCCGCCGAGCATGCCGCGCGGAGATGAAGCGTATCTTAAGCCTTCTTCAGCGATCCCGGCTTGTGCGCCGCCTCGGCGCCGGTCTTGTCGCTTTCCACGAGGTATTCGGGGTTGTCCTTCGATGCCGCCACGTGATGACTCTTGATGTCGGTCGGCGCGGTCAGCTTTTTCTTGACCTTGCCCGTGACCGTGCCTTGCGACGACTTCCATTGCACCTTGTCGCCCGCCTTGAATGCCTGCGTCATGCCCCACCTCCGAAGTGACTGGATGAAGCGGCATTTCACCATACATCCGAAACCCGCACGCGACGCCAGCGGGACAAACCGGCGACAGGCCGCCGAACGGGCAAGATATTTTAATTCCGTAAAGACATGATTCTTAAGGCAAAAAATGTAGAATGCGCCGTCCGGCCCCCGTCGAGACGGGACGGCCATCTTCCTCCTTCACCTGGACCCACGAATGCAGAATGCTACCCCGCTGGTCACCAACGATGCCGTCGTCCTCGGCATGCTGGCCGTCATCCTCGGCGCCGTCTTCTGGAGCGCGTCGCGCAAATCCGGTTTCTGGCACAAGTTCTATACCTACGTGCCGGCCCTGCTGCTGTGCTACCTGATCCCGGCGCTGCTCAACACCGCCGGCATCATCGACGGCAATGCCTCGGGCCTGTACCCGATGGCGCGCGACTACCTGCTGCCGACCGCGCTGATCCTGCTGTGCGTGGCGATCGACTTCGGCGCCGTGCTGCGGCTCGGCCCCAAGGCCGTCATCATGTTTCTGACCGGCACCGTTGGCGTGATGCTTGGCGCGATCGTGTCCTTCACGGCAATGGGCTTCATCCATCCCGAGACCGTGAGCGGCGAGACCTGGCGCGGCATGACCACGGTGGCCGGTTCCTGGATCGGCGGCGGCGCCAACCAGGCCGCGATGAAGGAAGTGTTCGAGGTCGAAGCCACCCAGTTCGGCCAGTTCGTGGCGGTCGACGTGCTGGTCGCCAACGTCTGGATGGCCGTGCTGCTGTTCCTGGCCAGCCGCGCCCAGGCCTTCGACCGCTGGACCGGCGCCGACCTCTCGGCCATCAACGCGCTCAAGGAAAAGATCGAGCATTACCAGGCCGAGCACGCGCGCATCCCAACGCTGACCGACGTGATGGTGGTGCTGGCCGTGGGCCTGGGCGCGACCGGCCTGTCGCATGCGCTGACCGGCCCCACCGTCGCCTGGATCGCGAGCCTGCCGGCCGAATGGCGCCTGCAGGACTACAGCCTGACCTCGAGCTTCTTCTGGCTCGTGGTGTATGCCACCACCTTCGGCCTGCTGCTGAGCTTTACGCGGGCGCGCAAGCTGGAAGGCGCCGGCGCCTCGACCATCGGCTCGGCCATGCTGTACATCCTGGTGGCGACCATCGGCATGCACATGGACCTGAACGCCCTGCTCGACCGCCCATGGCTGTTCCTGCTGGGCCTGATCTGGATCGCGGTGCACGGCGGCCTGATGCTGCTGGTGGCCAAGCTGATCCGGGCGCCGCTGTTCTTCATGGCGGTCGGCTCGCAGGCCAATATCGGCGGCGCCGCCTCGGCGCCGGTGATCGCCAGCGCCTTCCACCCGGCGCTGGCCCCGGTCGGGGTGCTGCTGGCGGTGCTGGGCTACGCGCTGGGCACCTACTGCGCCTACATCACTGGCTTGCTGCTACGCGCGCTGGCCACGTAAGACTGTCGCGCGCCCCGTCCAGGGGCGCGCTTTCCTTCCCTTATTTTTCGACCATCTGGCGCATGCGCCGGCGCAATTCGCGCTCGCGCTTCTCGTGCGCCGTCCAGTCCTCGCACACGGCGCGGTAGAGCGAGACCAGCATCAGGATGATCACCAGCGAGAACGGCACCGCGAACACGATGGTGGCCGTCTGCAGCGCCTTCAGGCCGCCCGCCAGCAGCAGGCTGATCGCCATGCCGGCGATCAGGCCGCCCCACAGCAGCTTGGTCTTCGTGGACGGGTTCGGATTGCCGCCGCTGCTCATCATGCCCAGCACCAGCACCGCCGAGTCGCCCGAGGTGACGAAGAACACCAGCACCAGCACCGTGGCCACGGCCGACATGATCAAGCCCAGCGGCAGCGCGTCGAACATGGCGAACAGCGCGGTCGAGGTGTCGGCGCGCACCGCGTTCGAGATCGGGATCTGCTGCCAGATCTCCATGTGCAGCGCGGTGCCGCCGAAGATCGAGAACCACAGGAAGGCGGCCAGGGTCGGCGCCAGCATGGTGCCGATGATGAACTCGCGGATCGTGCGGCCACGCGAGACGCGCGCGATGAACAGGCCAACGAACGGCGACCACGAGATCCACCAGGCCCAGTAGAAGATGGTCCAGCTGCCGACCCAGTTGCTGTCGCGGAACGGCGTAGCGCGCAGGCTCATGCGCACGAATTCGGTCACGTAGCTGCCCAGGGTGCTGGTGAAGGTGTCGATGATCGCCACCGTCGGGCCGACCAGGAACACCACCAGGGCCAGCAGGCCCGCCACGGTCATGTTGATGTTGGACAGGATCTTGACGCCGCGCGTCACGCCAGTGACCGCCGACGTCAGGAACAGGGCGGTGGCGACCAGGATGATGCCGATCTGCGCGTACTCGCTGATGACGAGGCCGAACACGGTGTTCATGCCGCTGTTGATCTGCATGGCGCCAAGACCGAGCGATGCGGCCACGCCGAAGGCGGTGGCCACCACCGCCAGCCCGTTGAACAGGCCGCCCAGGCGCTTGACGATCGGCCACGGCAGGGCTCCGGTCGCGGTGCTGACCAGGGCGTCGCCGCCGCGCCGGTACTGGAAGAAGGCGATCGCCAGCGCCACCGCGCTGTAGACGGCCCACGGGTGGATGCCCCAGTGGAAGAAGGTGTAGCGCATCGCCACCCCCGCCGCTTCCGGCGTGGCGGACACGGTGCCCGGCGGCGCGTCGATGTAGTGCGAGATCGGCTCGGCCACGCCGAAGAACACCAGGCCGATGCCCATGCCGGCGGCGAACAGCATCGAGAACCAGCTGCCGATCGAGAACTCGGGCTCGTCGTCCTCGTCGCCCAGCTTGAGGTTGCCGTAGCGGCTGAAGGCCATGAATAGGGCGAATGCCACCAGGCCCAGCACCACCCAGAGGTAGAACCAGCCGAAGTTGCGGGTCACGGATGCGAGGACGGTGTCGAACACCGCCCCCATGCTGTCAGGAGCGATCACGCCCCATAAAACGATGGCAAGGATAAAACCCGCCGAAAGTGCTGTCTGCATGTTTTCTCCCATGGACACCAACCTGCGTCGGAGTCTTATGTTTTAAATAATTTATCATTGTAAGTGATTTAATCACATGTACGTCGCTGCAGGACTTCTCGCGTCCCCACGAATCTTATACTTTTTATATGAAAACGCATGTACCCTTGCGCGAGCTCAGACTGTTGTCATGAGTACACACAGTTCGCCATGAAGGACGGTTTGGCCGCATAATTGATCCGGTCTTGTAATGACGTCATGCGATGCCCGCTCCCGCTCTTTCCACCGCATCTCCCACGCCACGCGCGCGCGTGGATTCGCCGCTCGCCGGTCGGGCGGCCGCGCGTGACTCGCGCCTGTACGAGGTAATGGACCTGATGCTCGATTCGGTCGGCGACCCGCTGGCCCTGGGCAGCCTGGCCGCCTCGGCCAGCTATTCGAGCTACCACTTCGACCGCATCTTCCGCGAACTCACCGGCTTTTCGGCGGTGGAGTACCAGCGCAAGCGCCGCCTGCGCCGCGCCGCCCACCTGTTGCGCCACGAGCCGGACGTGCCGGTCGGGCGCATCGCCCAGGATTGCGGCTTTCCGTCCAACGCGGCCTTTGCCAAGGCCTTCCGCCAGCAGTTCGCGATGTCGGCCAAGGAATGGCGCGAAGGCGGCTGGCGCGCCTACATGGACGCCCAGGTGGGGCGCGAGAGCGACGTCAGTTTCTTCGTGGCTGAACCGGACAACCTGGCGGCGCTGCAGGCGCCCTACTGCCCGCCCGAACCCGGCAGCGTCGCCGCCCGCGTCACGGTGCGCAGCCTCCCCGGCATCAAGCTGCGCTACCAGCGCTTCTTCGGCCAGTCGGGCGCCGCGCTGTCGCTGGCGTGCAACGCCTTCATCTGCGAACGCGAACGCTCCAGCCTGGCGAGCGGCGCGTCCTGGTATGGGGTATTCGACGAGGATCCCGGATTCACGGGCGAGCGCGAATACTGTTACGACTTCGGCTTCGCCGCCCATGCGCCGGACGACGACCCGGCGCTTGGAATGCGGGTGCTGCCGGCCGGTAGCTACGCCTGCCTCGACTTCGATGGCGAATGGCCGCGCTTTCGGGCGATGTACGAGGACTGGCTCGAGCGCCAGGCCGTATGGCGGCTGGACGCCACCCGCCCGCACATCCAGAAGGTCGAACGCGACGGCGCCGGGCGCTGGCGCGGCTGGCTGGCCCTGCCGGTCAAGAAGCGTTAGAACCTATTCCGGCGCGATCCGCATGAAGCGGCTCAGCACCAGCACCGGCACGCTGGCCAGCAGCACCCACAGGAAGAAGTCGCGGTAACCCAGCGCCTGCTGGATGTCGCCGCTGATCGTGCGGAACAGCACGAAGCCCAGCTGCATGAAGCCGGTGCCCAGCGCGTAGTGGGCCGCCTGGTAGCGGCCGCTGGCCACCACCTGCATGATGAACAGGATCACGCCGACAAAGCCGAAGCCGTAGCCGAACATCTCGATGCCCAGCAGGCCGACGATCAGCGCCATCGATTCGGGCTGGGCATGGCTCAGGTACCAGAAGGCGGCGTTGGGCAGGTTCATCGCCAGGATCAGGATCGGCAGCGCGCGCTTGAGGCTCAGCCAGGCCGTGAAATAGCCGCCGGCGATGCTGCCCACCAGGAAGGCGGCGGTGCCGACCGTGCCGTAGGCCCAGCCCACTTCGGCGGTGGTGAGCCCGAGGCCGCCGACCTCGCGCGCATCGCGCAGGAACAGCGGGCCGATCGACTGGATCTGCCCTTCGCCGGCGCGGAACAGGATGATGAAGAGGATCGCCGCCAGAATCCCCGGCTTGGCGAAGAAGGTCTTGATCACGTCTACCAGCGTATCCCTGATGGCGCCGAGATTCCGCGCCGCGCCCCCCACCTTCGGCGTGGCCGGCAGCGCGCGCACGTGGTACAGCCCAAGCAGCGCCATCAGCCCGCCCAGCAACAGGAACACCGTGGTCCAGGCGGCCTCGATGCCGAAGCGCTGTTCCAGCGCCCCGGCCAGGATCAGCAGTCCACCGAGCGAGATGAACTTGGCCGCATTGAAGAAGGCGCCCTGCCAGCCGGCATACGCGGCCTGCTCGCGCGCATCGAGGCTGGCGATATAGATGCCGTCGGCCACGATGTCGTGGGTGCTGGAGGCCAGCGAGACGATCGCCAGCAGTGCGATGGACAGGACAAACCACATCGGCAGCTGCAGCGCCAGCGCCACCAGCGCCAGGCAGGCGCCGCCGATCAGCTGGCAGGCGACCACCGCCAGGCGCCGGCTGGGGGCGAGCTCCATGAACGGACTCCACAGCGCCTTGAAGGCCCAGGCCAGGCCCAATAAACCGGTCCAGCGCGCGATCTGGTCGTTCGGCACGCCCATGCTCTTGAGCATCTGGCCCGCCACCAGCGCCACCGCATAGAACGGCAGGCCCTGGGCCAGGTACAGGGTCGGTACCCAGGACAGCGGATGGCGGCGTTCGATCTTGGCGACAGGAGCGTCGTTCATCGCGGTCATGGCAATTCCAGGTTCAGGGTGACGATGCGGCTGGCGCGTCCACGGGTGTCGACGCTGGCCAGCTTCACGATGCGGGTGCCGGCCAGCGCTACCTGCGCCGTGTAGCGCGGGCTGTGGGCGCCGGGATCGCTGCCATCCAGAGTGTAATGCACGGCCAGGCCCGGCAGGGCGATATTCGCATGCAGCCGCCCCTCCTTGACCACCGCGCCGGGCGGCGGCAGGCGGTAGGCCCAGGGCTGAGGCTGGCGGTCCAGGCGCGGCAGCTCGCGCTGGCCGAGACGGTTGGCGAACTCGTTCCAGTCGGCGGCCAGTTCATCGGGATGCTTCCAGCCCGGATCCGCGCTCCAGGCCCGCTCGGCCAGGCCGATCAGGCGCGGCAGCGCCAGGTACTCGACCCGCTCGCGCGAACGCGCATTTTCTCCCCACAGCTGCCCCTGCAAGCCCTTGATGCGCCCGCGGCCGGCCGGGTCGAGCGGCGCCAGGGCCGCCAACCGTTCCGGCGCGGGCGCACGGCCCATTGCGTCATGCTGAGGCAGCAGCGGCGCATCGAGGGGAACCATGCCGAACGGCTCGCGCGTATCGA
This sequence comes from Massilia oculi, assembly GCF_003143515.1. Classification (NCBI taxonomy): domain Bacteria; kingdom Pseudomonadati; phylum Pseudomonadota; class Betaproteobacteria; order Burkholderiales; family Oxalobacteraceae; genus Massilia; species Massilia oculi. The sequence goes on from NZ_CP029343.1 coordinate 2,336,936, forward strand.
CGAAGCCGGCCCAGTAATAGCCCGGTTCCTGCGGATGCTTGGCGTAGGCGAAATCGAAGTACAGGCTGGCGGCGCTGGACAGCACCACCACATGGCCGGCATTGGCCAGGCGGTTGGCGCAGTCTTCCTGGCCCGACCCCCAGCCGTTGTTCCAGACATAGACGTCTTCTGCCTGCCCAGCGCCGTTCGAGGCCAGCGCGGTCTCTTCCCAGCCGCTGAAGGCGATGCCGTGGCGCGCCAGGATCGCGCGGCAGCGCGCCTGGAAGTCGTCGCGCAACTGGCGCGCTTCCAGCCAGCCGTGTTCGCGCATGCGCGCCTGGCAGGCCGGTGAGCCGAGCCAGGCGCCGACCGGCACCTCGTCGCCGCCGGTGTGCAGCACGCGCAAGGGCGCGCCGGCTTGCCGGTACAGCGTTGCGACTTCGGCGACCACGGTGTCGATGAAGCGGTCGACCGAGGGCAGCGCGATGCACATCACGTTGTCGTGCCAGAGCTGCACCGACTCGTAGCTTGATGCGTCGACCGGATCGCTGAGCAGGTATTCTTCGGCGCCGGCGACATCGCCCGCCGCGATCAGGCACGCATGGCGCACCCGCATCGCCTCGACCGCCGCGCGCGCGTGGCCCGGCATATTGAATTCGGGGATCACCTCGATGTGCAGGCGCTGCGCGTGGCGCAGGATGGCCACGAATTCGTCGGCGGTATAGAAGCCGCTGCCGGCGGACGAATGCGTGTCGGCGCCGGACCCGAACGACGGCGGCAGGCAGGGCGGTTCGCCCGGCGCGGGAACGCCGCGCCGGGCGCCGACCTCGGTCAGCTCGGGCAGCGCGGCGATCGCCAGGCGCCAGCCCTCGTCGTCGGTCAGGTGGAAGTGGAAGCGATTGAGTTTATAGCTCGCCATGCAGTCGAGCAGGCGCAGCACCGTGTCGACGCTGGAAAAGTGGCGCGCCACGTCGAGCATCATGCCGCGGTAGGCGAAGCGCGGCGCATCCAGGACCTTCCCGCATGGCAGCGTGCCGTCTTGCGCCAGGAGCTGGGCCAGGCTTTGCAGCCCGTTGAACACGCCGTGCGCGTCGGCGCCACGCACCAGCACGCGCTCCGGCGCGATCTCCAGGTCGTAGGCTTCGGGCGCCATGGCGGGATCGGTCTCCAGCAGGACGCGCGCGCCGCCTCCTGCCTCGGGCAGCGTGGCCAGGAGCGCGCGCAGGAATGCCGACTCGTTGTCGAGGTCGGCGCCGCTGTGGATAGGGGTCGAGCGTTGGAGCACACAGCTGCGCGCATCGAAGCACGCCATGCGCGGACGCGGCGTGATGCGGCCGACCTGGTCCTCGCTCAACAGCGACAGGCGCGCATTCTGCGCATGCCGCCACTTGGCATCGGCCGTCGGCAGCAGGTCGCCGCGCATGCGGTGGCGCTGCTCGGGCAGAACGAAAGGCGCGATCTCCGGGTCGCCCAGGTCGAACGCCCTCCCCGCCGCATCCAGCAGATAGAAGCCCAAAGGCGCATCGGTGATGCTGATCGCCCAGTGCAGCGATTCGTAGACGATCGTGTGCGTTTGTCCCGGCAGCCAGGCGTCGCCGCACGGCATGCGCAGGCTGAACAGATCTCCGTTCAGGTGCGCGGCCTGGAAGCCGGCGCTGACGGTCTCGGGCAGGATCTTGCGGCAGGTGTTGAAGCACAGGGTCCAGCCGGGCGCAATCGCCTCGGGACCGTCGTTGCGCAGCGTGAGACGCGCGGTGAACGCGTCGTCGCGCGTGAAGTTGGAGAGGCATTCCCAGGCGATCGCGATCGCCGGGCCGCCGTCTGGTCGGTACGTCATGGGATGTATTCCAGGTTGGGGAGGCGCATGCGGCGCCTCCCCTTGGTGACTTACAGCTTGCCGCGCAGGCCGAGGTAGAAGGTGCGGCCGTTCGAGTAGAAGGCGCGCGGCCGGTCCTCGTTTTCGGCGTACATCTTGATGGTCTCGTTGGTGAGGTTCAGCGCATCGAAGGTCAGCGTCAGCTTGTCCGTCAGCTTGACGTTGACCGAGGCCGCCAGCGACGGCATGTCGTCCACGTGCTGGCTGGCGCCGCGGTCCACCCCCGCCTTGTACTTCGAGCGCCAGTTGTAGGCCAGGCGCGCCGAGAAGCGTTCGTTCTCGAAGTAGCCGGTCACGTTATAGGTGTTCTTCGACGAGTTGAGCAGCTCGCCGCCATCGTCGAGTTCACCGTCGGCATAGGTGTAGTTGACCAGCATGCCGAAGTTGTCCAGGAACGGCTGCTGCCAGCTCAGCTCCACGCCGCGGTTGCGGCCGCTGGTGTTGTAGGGCGACGTGATCAGGTAGTCGGTGAAGGTTTCGCGCTTGTTGTTGTAATAGCTGCCGGTGGCCGTGCCCTGGGCCACGATCGAGCGCAGGTCCATGTAGAACAGGCCGGCCGACAGCAGCGCCTTCGGCGCGTAGTACCACTCGGCGCCGATGTCGAAATTGGTCGAGCGCACCGGATCGAGATTCACGTTGCCGCCGCTGCCGCTGAGCGCGTCGTCGTTGAGCGAGACCGAGCCGCCCAGCGCGCTGTAGTCGGGCCGCGCGATGGTCTTGGCCAGCGCGGTGCGCAGGGTCAGGTCGGGCGACACGTTGTACTTCAGGTTGGCGCTCGGCAGGTAATCGCGGTAGGTGCGCTCGAAGGTGGTCGGGGTGTAGGGACCGAAGGCCGACCCAAGGATCGGCGTCGGACCGCCCGGCAGGTTGACGATCGTGCGCTGGCGCGTCTCGATCGCGCGCAGGCCGATATTGCCGCTCCAGCCATCGCCGCCGAAGTCGACCATGCCGTACAGCGCCGTCGTCTTCTCGGCCACCTCGAATTCGTTCATCCAGTTATGGCGCAGCACGTAGTCGAGCAGGCGATTGCCGGGGATCGCGCCCCAGGCGCCGAGCGCCGCGCCGTCATACTTGAAGTGAGGGATGCCGCTGTAGCCGCCGATATCGCTGCCGAAGTCGCTCGGGTACATCTGCCCGCTCCAGGCCGGCTGCGGATTGGTGAAGCCCACCGGGCCGGGACGTGTTTCGAGCGGATGCTCGGCGGTGCGCTGGTGGTCGGTCCAGCGCGCGCCGAAGCGCAGCGACTGGAAGGTCGGATTGTCCAGGCGCAGCTCGCCGTCGAGCTGGGCGTATTCTTCCTTGTCCACCGACTGCGATTCGCCGCCGCCGGCCCAGGCGGTCGAGCCGGGCACGGCGGTGTTGCCGCCAGGGTAGCTGACCGAAGCCGGCGACAGCCCGTTCAGGGCGTAGGCCATGCCGCCATCGACGTTGTTCTGGTAGTAGACGTCGTCGCGGTCCCAGCCCACCCCGTGGGTCTTGCCGACCTTGCCCGACAGGCTGAAGCGCTCGCTGACGCGCCATTTGCCGTTGAAGTCGAGATACCACGATTCGCCGCCCGCATCCGGACGGTAGATATTGTCGACCTCGCCCGCATTGCGGGTGAATTCGGCCCCCACCAGGGTGCCGTTGCGCACCACCGGATTGATCGGGATGAGGCCCAGGCTGTTGATCGAGTTGGCCGGCGCCGCCAGCGAGTTGGTGTTCTGGTGCGGCGCTTCCAGTTTCGAATAGAAGCCGTTCAGGTCCAGGGTGAGGTCGCGGTTCGGACGCACCTCGATGTCGAAGGCGCCGCCTTCGCGTTTCTTGGTCTGCTCGAACAGGGCGGCGCCGATGAAGGTCGGCACCACGACGCCAGCCAGCGCGGGGTTGGCGATGGCGGCGGCGCTGGTCGCGCTGATCGGGGTATAGCCCAGGATTTCCTGGCCGTCGCGGCGCACGCTGGCTTTTTCGGAGAAGCCCTGGATCAGGATGCCGGCGGTATTGCTGGCGTTCTTCCAGCTCACCAGGCCCGACAGGTGCGGCTCGGTCTTGCCCGACAGGTCGTTGTAGTTGGCCTGCACCGAACCCTCGACCGTCAGCTGCTGCTTGAAGTCGAGCGGACGGCGCGTGATGACGTTGATGGCGCCCGAGACACCGCCTTCGACCAGGTCGGCGGTGGGGCTTTTCTGGACCACGATCGAGCCCACCAGCTCGGATGGCAGCAGCGAGAAACTGCTGGAGCGGCCGACGTTGCCGCCGATCTGGTTCAGCACGAACCAGTCGCCGGTGCTGATCGCGTGGCCGTTGAACAGCGTCTGCTGCAGGCTGGGGCTGGTGCCGCGCAGGCTGACGCGGTCGTTCTCGCCGAAGCCGCCCTCGCCGCCGGCGGACGATTGCGTGTTCACGCCCGGCAGGCGCTGGATGGCGTCGGCCACGTTTTTGTCGGGCATCTTGCCGATGTCCTCGGCGGTCACGACCTCGACCACGGCGTCGGCGTTGCGCTTCTGGCGCAGCGACTGCTCGAGGGCGGCGCGCACGCCGGTCACCACCACCGTCTGCGGTCCGGCGATGGGCGCCTCTTGCGCCTGCGCCTGTCCCATCGACATCGCCACCCCCGCCACCGCCGCCGCGATCGCGGTGCGCTGATACTGCCGTGCCACAAAATCGTTCATGTGCCTCTCCAAAACCAGGTTGGTCGTTCTACACACCCTTGCGGTCGCGATGTTCCCGGACGTTCGGGCGTCTCTGTTTATGCATCGCATTCTGGAGGCATCGTGGACGCCATGTTTGTCAAATCTTGCTATCCAATCTGCAATTTTTCATCGGGATGACATCTGCACGTGGCAAGCTGGAGGCGCGCACACCCCTGCCTGCCCGGCCAGGCAGGCGGGCAAGCACGAAGGAAATATGGCGCGAAGGAAGATCAGGCCGGGGAAAACGGCGCCTTGGCCATGGCGCGCTTGAGCGCGTCGAAGCAGGCCGGGTCGAGCGCGGTCCCGACCGTCTTTTCCATCATCTCCAGCGCCTGGGGAATCGGGATGGCGCCGCGATAGGGACGCTCGGCGGTGATGGCGTCGAAGATGTCCGCGGTGGTGATGATGCGGGTTTCCAGACGAATCTCATCGGCCGCCAGGCCGCGCGGATAGCCGCCGCCATCGAGCCGCTCATGGTGGGCGCCGGCGATCGCGGCCAGCTCGGAGAACGCCGCGATGCGGCCGAGGATGGTCTCGGTGAATTCGGCATGTTGGCGCACCGCGTCCCACTCGGTGCGGTCGAGCGAACCCGCCTTGTCGAGCACGCTGTTGCTGACGCCGAGCTTGCCGACGTCGTGCAGCAGTGCACCGCGCTTGAGCCAGCGGCGGCGCTGCGGCGACAGCCCGAGCGCTTCCCCGATCAAGTCGGTGTACAGCGCCACCCTGGTGCTGTGGCCGCTGGTATAAGGACTCTTGGCATCGACCACCTGGCCGAAGGCGGCGGCGATATCGTCCAGGTAGTCCTCGTCGAGCACAACCTCGTGGCCGGCCGGCTCCAGTGCCTGGATGGCGCGGTCGATCCCGGGGCTGGCCAGGATTTGCCAGAACGCATCGTCTTGCGCACAGGCTTCGAATGCGGCCACCAGGTCCGGATCGAACCAGGTGCCGGCCCGCGCGCCGGCTTCGCGCAGCGCCGCCGTGCGCCCGCCGGCGGTATGGAACACGTCGATCACCTGGGCCAGCAGGGCGATGCGCGCAATGACCGGGATGGCTTCGCCAGCGAGCTGGGCCGGCTTGCCCTTGCCGTTGAAATGTTCGTCGAGCGAATAGATGCCTTGCGCCACGCCTTCGGGAAAGCGCAGCAGGCGCGCGATGTCGGCGCCGCGCTGGCAACGCGTGGCGATCAGGCCCTGCGCGATCTCGGGCCCGTCACGCAGGATCGTCATCACGCTGCGAAAGCGTTCCGCCAGCCCGGCCTTCAGCCCCGTGTGCTTGAGCACGAAGCCCAGCACCTGCGGCAGGCTGTCGCCCACGGTCTTGAAATCGCGCTTGAAGTCCAGGTCGTCGGTGAGATACAGCTCGCAGATGCGGGCCGCGTTGCTGCTGCAGCCGAGATCCTTCAGCAGCAGCGCGTAGTACAGCTCCCACAACTGTTGTTCGGAGAGGCCGGCGGCGCGGCCGACGTGCATGCCAATCCAGCAACAACGCACGCAATGTCCCGCCGGCTGGCCCTCGGTGATGTCGAGCGCGTAGCTCAGCGCCCCGATCAGTTCGGAGAGTTTCATGGCGCTTGGCATCAAGGTTTCCGACGGCGCGGCGAGCGGCTTCATTTTAATTCTGGTATGCAATAAGAGTGGATACTAAGCCATAAAAGACGCGATGCGTACGCCCACCATTAGAAATCCCCAGTGATGCGGCAACCACGCCACATCGTGCTGCCCGCTTCGCTACGGCGACTGGCTGCGCGGCGGCGCGCGGCGCGGCATGCCTTGGCAGGTCGGACGCGTAAACGCGAACACCGGCGCGAGCCGGTGTTCGGGATGGCGGCCGGGGACGCCGCCGTTACTGCATGAAGCGCCAGGGCTGGATCAGTAGCCGCGGCCGGTGGTGCCGGTGGTGCCAGTGGCGCCAGTGGCGCCGGTCGTACCGGTGGCGCCGGTCGTACCGGTGGTGCCGGTCGAGGTGCCGGTACGGCCGGTGTCATCCATGGTGCCGGTAGAACCGCTGGTGCCGGTGCCCATCGAACCGCTCGAACCAGTGCCCATCGAACCGCTCGAACCGCTGGTCGTGCCGGTGGTGCCGGTCGTACCCGTGGCGCCAGTCGTACCAGTCGTACCCGTGGTCCCGGTAGTACCCGTCATGCCCGAGGTGCCGCTGCTGGTCCCGGTTTTGCTGCGGCGATCGCGTTCACGCTGGGTTTGCGGATCGGTGCTCTGCATGCTGCCGGTCGCGCTGGTCGACGAGCTGCCGCTGGTCTGGTCGCTCATGGTGCCGGTACGGTCACGCATGGGGTCGGTCTGGACGGTGCCGACTTGGCCGGTCGTCGAGGTGCCGGTGGTGGTGCCGGTGGTGCTGGTCTGGGCATGGACCGCAGTGGCGCCGAACATGGCGGCGGCGACCGAAGCGCCGAGCATTCCTTTGAGTAGCGTATTCATTTTCATAATGTTCTCCTCAATAACGACTATATGTCGGGGGCAGTGCCCGGCGCCCATGCCAGGGTTGGCGTGTCGCGTCGGGTGAGGAGTCCAGCTTACGGGCATGCTACGGATGGGAGCGCACGGTAGCCACCCGGAAATACATCATCGTCTTTTAATTTCATCGATCTTGCGCCCATCTTTCATTTATTGCTGAGCTTCCAATGCCGCCTGCGCCGAGAGCGTGCCGAGCTGTGCATACAGGGGCAGCACCACGCTGCGGTCGTCCGGATAGACCCGGTTCGACAGGAAGACATAAAAGCTTTGCGACTGCGGATCGACCCACAGGATGCAGCCGGTGAACCCGGTATGGCCATAGCTGCCGATCGGATACCTATCGCCGCGTGGACGCTTGGCATACGGCGAGTCGATGTCCATGCCCATGCCCCGCAACGCGACGATGCCGGACGGAGATTGCACCGTCGTCAGCAGGCGCACGCTTTCCGGCTTCAGTATCCGCACGCCGTCCAGTTTTCCATTGCCCAGCAGCATGCGACCGAAGCGGGCGACGTCGCCCACGGTCGAGAACACGCCGGCCGAACCAGCCACGCCACCCATGCGGCGCACGGTCGGATCGTGCACCACGCCCTGTAGCGGCGCACCCGGCGCCAGGTCGCCGTGGGCCGTCGGCAACTGCGCCGCCTCGCTGGCCCCGCGCTGGGTCGGCGCGATCACCGCCGCCGGCATGCGTTCCAGGGGGCGGTAGCCGGTATGGCGCATGCCCAGCGGAGCGAAGATGCGCTCCTGGGCGAAGCGGTCGAGCGGCATGCCCGCCGTGCGCTCGACCAGCAGGCCCAGCAGGATGTAATTGATGTCCGAGTAGCGGAAGAAACTGCCCGGCGGATGGGTCACCGATTGCCCGCAGGCCAGTGACAACGCCGCCGTCTGGCCCTGCCACGCCGGTTTCGCCGGCAGGCCCGATTTCAGGCCCGACACATGCGTCAGCAGGTGCCGGATCGTGATCGCTTCCTTGCCGTCACCGCCGCATTCCGCGAAATACCGGACGAGGGGCGCCTCGAGGTCGATCTTGCCCTCCTCTGCCAGCATCAGCACGGCAGGCGCCGTCACCAGCACCTTGCTCAGCGAGGCGACGTCGAACACGGTGTCCCGTGCAACGGCGGCAGCGTCCTCGTCATAGCTGAGCCGGCCGTAGCCGCGTTCATAAATGGCGCCGCCGCGTTCGAGGTGGTACACCGCGCCAGGCAGCCTGCGGTCGGCAATCGCGGCCTCGACGGCGTGGTCGACCGCGGCCACGGGTTCAGGATTGAATTGGGGGGCGGCGGTCATGGCAATCGGCTGGTGGACACAGCCGACGAGCAGCATAACGGCAGCGAAGGTGGCGGAACGCAGGCGAAAAAAGTGTTTTGGCATCATGGAGAAATACTAACCCAAGCGGCGGACCCGGCGTTTTTGGGTGGCCGCGCACGCGATTTTTCGCATCGGCGTATCATGAATCCATGATTCCTTTCTCGATACTCGACCTCTCGCCGATCGCTGAAGGCAGCGATGCGGCCACCTCGTTCCAGCGCTCGCTCGACCTCGCACAACATGGCGAGCGCTGGGGTTACAACCGCTTCTGGCTGGCCGAACACCACGGCATGCCGGGCATCGCCAGCGCCGCCACCGCGGTGCTGATCGGCCACGTGGCGGCCGGCACCTCGCGCATCCGCGTGGGCGCCGGCGGCATCATGCTGCCGAACCATTCGCCGCTGGTGATCGCCGAACAATTCGGCACGCTCGAGGCGCTGCATCCGGGCCGGATCGACCTCGGCCTGGGCCGCGCGCCCGGCTCGGACCACACCACGGCGCGCGCCCTGCGCCGCAACCTGGCGTCGGATGCCGACGAATTCCCGCAAGACGTCGTGGAGCTGATGGATTATTTCGCCGGCTCCACCCGCCGCCCGGTGCAGGCCGTGCCCGGCGCTGGCCTGAACGTGCCGGTGTGGATCCTCGGCTCCAGCCTGTTCGGCGCCCAGCTGGCGGCCCACCTCGGCCTGCCGTATGCCTTCGCCTCGCACTTCGCGCCGCAGATGATGATGCAGGCGATCGATATGTACCGCAGCAACTTCCGCCCGTCGGAACAGCTCGACAAGCCCTACATCATGCTGGGCTTTAATGTGTTCGCCGCGGACACCGACGAAGAGGCGCACTTCCTGGCGACGTCGATGCAGCAAGCCTTCGTGAACCTGCGCACCGGCCGCCCGTCCAAGCTCAAGCCGCCGGTGAGCGGCTACCTGGAAGCGCTCGACCTGCCGGAACGCATGATGCTCGACAGCGTGCTGTCGTGCTCGGCAATCGGCTCGCGCGTGACGGTGGCCCACCAGCTGCGCGCCTTCATCGAGAAGACCAAGCCCGACGAGCTGATGATCACCTCGCAGATCTACGACCACGCGGCGCGCCTGCGCGCCTACGAGATCACGGCGGACATCCAGCGCGCGGGTTGATCCCATCGGCCGGCGTCACGCGGCGCCGGTCCCTGCCTGCAACACGTCGATCAGCGTGCGCGTCGAGCGCACCCGTCCCATTTTCGGGAAGATGTTGTCGCACGCGAAAAGGTGGGCGTCCGCATCGAAACTGCTCATCGCATCCTCGGCAAACACCAGCTTGAAGCCGAAATCGTAGGCCGCGCGCGCCGTCGATTCGACGCCGAAATTGGTGGCGATGCCGCCCATGACCAGCGTGTCGATGCCGCGCCGCCGCAGCTGCTGCTCGAGTTCGGTGCCATAGAAGGCGCCCCACTGGCGCTTGACGATGACGAGGTCTTGCGCCTCGACGCCGGCTTCCGGCGCCAGCCACGACGCATCCGGCGGCGCCGCCGGTGCGCCCTGCGGACGCAGCGGAGCGTCGGCCGGCACTTGCGGCAATTCGTTCAGCAGCACGTGCACGTAGATGACCAGGCCGCCGCGTTCGCGCATCTCCTGCGCCAGCAGCACGCAGTTGCCGACCACGTTTTCCGCACTGTGCGGCGCGAGCTCGTGCTTGACGTTGCTGTTCTGAAGATCGATCAGGACCAGCGCGGTATGCGCCGGGTCCAGGATGAGTTGTTGGTCCATGAGCATTCCTCCTGCCCATAGTGTCCCCGAAACCCGGCATGCCCGGCGCACAGGCCGGGCATGCTTCGATGACGACGCTTAAGGCAAGGGCTTGCCGTCCACGTCGATGCGGCGCACCTCGCCCAGGTTCAGGGCGCGGATGTCCTTCTCGACCTTGGCCATGTCGCCCACCACCACCCACACCAGCCGGTCGGCCACGAAGCTGCGCGCGGCCAGGGCATTGGCCTGCTGCGGCGTCAGCGCCAGCGCCTTTTCGGTATAGGTGTTGAAGTAGTCCTCGGGCAGACCGTACTGCAGGATCGTGGAGTAGGCGCCGGCGAGCTGGCCCGCGGTTTCGAAGCTGCCCGGCAGGCGCAGGGTTTTATTGTCCTGCGCGAACTTGAGTTCCTCGTTCGCGATCGGCCTGGCGCCGGCGATGTTGCGGTACTCGCCCACCAGTTCCTTCAGCGCGTCGCCGGTCTTGTCGGTCTGTACCGGCGAGATGCTCACGAACTGGCGCTGGCCGATCGCCGGCGACACCTGGCTGCGCACGCCGTACGACCAGTGCTTGTCCTCGCGCAGGTTCATGTTGATGCGCGAGCTGAAGGTACCGCCGAACACGTCGTTGACGATCTCGAGCGGCAGCGCCTCGGGGCTGTTGCGCGGCGGCGCCAGCTGCCCGCCCAGGATCACGCTCTGCAGCGCGCCGGGACGGTCGACCAGGTAGACCACGGGCGCGGCGCGCGGCGCCACTTCGGCAATCACCTTCCTGGGCACCTCGCCCGCACGCCAACCAGCGAAGGCCTTCTCGAGCATCGGCTTGATCTCGGCCAGCGTGGTATCGCCCACCACCAGCAGTGTGGCGTTGTTCGGCTTGAACCAGGTGGCGTGGTAGCGCACCAGGTCGGCGCGGGTCATGCGCTTGACGGCGTCCTCGGTGCCGGTGCCGGTGCCCGGCTTCGCGTACACGTGGTCCTGTCCGTACAGCAGCGCCGGCGCGAGGCGCATCGCGATCGATTGCGGATCCGACTTCTCGCGCGCGATCGCGGCCAGGCGGTCCTGCTGCAGGCGCGCGAACTCGTTCTGCGGGAAGGCGGGGTTGAGCACCAGGTCCGCATACAGGTTCAGTGCCTGCGGCAAGGTGGCCTTGAGCGCGTTCATGGAGACGAAGGCGCCGTCGAGGTTGGTGCCGGCGCCGAAGCTCGCGCCCAGGCTTTCCAGCTCTTCGCCGATCTGCAGCGACTTGCGGCTGCTCGTGCCTTCTTCGAGCATGCGCAGGGCCAGGCTGGCCACGCCCGGCATGTCGGCGCTATCGGACGCGTAGCCGCTGTCGACCAGCATCTGCAGGTTGACGATCGGCGCTTCATGGCGCTCGGCCAGCACCACCTTCAGGCCGTTCGACAAGGTCATGCGCTGCATCGGCGGCAGCTTGAGCGACATCGCCTTGCCGGTGTCCGGCGCCTTGCTGCGGTCCAGGCCGGTTTGCGTGGCGGCCAGGCCGGTCGGGAACGGGTCGATCTGCAGCACGAAGTCGCCGTCGCTGAGCCAGTCGTTCATCGCCTTCTTCACCATGGCCGGCGTGGCGTCCTTGATGCGCTGCAGGTAGACTTTGTAGCAGTCCGGATTGCCGGTATAGGTCTCGCACGAAGCCAGCAGGTCGCTCTTGCCGCCGAAGCCGCCGACGCGCTCGATCATGCGCGTGTACTGGGCCAGGGTCGCGGTCTTGGCCAGGCGCAGTTCCGCCTCCGTGGGGCCGCTCTTCATCAACGCGCGCAATTCTTCGTCGGCGATCTTCTCCATCTTCGCCACGTCGCCGCCCGGACGCGCGGTCAGGGTCATGCTGAACTGGCCGCCGATCTCGGACGAGCTGTCGCTTGCGGTCGCACTGGTGGCCAATTGATCCTGGTACACCAGGCGTTTATACAGGCGCGAAGTCTTGCCGCCGCCCAGCACGCGCGCGGCCAGGTCGAGCAGCGCCTCCTCTTGCGTGTGCGCGCCCGGCACGTTCCAGGTGCGGTAGATGCGCGACTGCGGCACGCGGTCCTGCGCCACCGTACGGTGGGTGCCGCTGCGCTTGGCGATCCAGGCGTCATGCTTGGCCAGCGGCGGGCCGGGCGGGATCGCGCCGTAGAAGCGCTCGACCTTCTCGCGCGCTTCTTCCGGCGAGATATCGCCCGACAGCACCAGCACCGTGTTGTTCGGGCCGTAGTTCTGCTTGAACCAGTCCTGCACGTCGGTCATCGAGGCCGCGTCGAGGTCTTCCATCCTGCCAATCACGGTCCAGGAATACGGGTGGCCGGCCGGGTAGGTATTGGTGGTCAGGAGTTCCCAGGCGATGCCATAGGGCTGGTTCTCATACTGGCGTTTCTCGTTCTGCACCACGCCGCGCTGGATGTCGAGCTTCTTCTGGTCGACCGTGCCCAGCAGGTGGCCCATGCGGTCGCTCTCGGCGAACAGCGCATAGTCGAGCATCGAGGTCGGCACGTTCTGGAAGTAATTGGTGCGGTCCTGGTTCGTCGTGCCGTTGAGGTCGGTCGCGCCGATGCGCTCCATCGCGTTCAGGTAGGTGTGGTTGAAGTTGTCGCTGCCGCTGAACATCAGGTGTTCGAACAGGTGGGCGAAACCGGTCTTGCCCACTTTCTCGTTCTTGGAGCCGACGTGGTACCAGGTATTGATCGCCACCACCGGCGTCTTGCGGTCTTCGTGGACCAGCACCGTCAGCCCGTTCTTGAGCGTGAACTTGGTGTACTTGATGTCCGGAATCGGGATGTCCGGCACGGCGGCCGGCTTGCCTGGCGCGGCCTGGAGGGAAGACGTGCCAAACGCGAGCGCCAGCGCTGCGGCCAGGCCGATGGTGCGACGAACGGAAACTGCCATGCTGCTCCTCCTGAAAGGGTCGGGACGGGAACCAAACGCACAAGGCGCGCCTCAGGGACGCGCCTTGCAAACATTCATTCTAGGCAGGTTTCACGCTGTCAACAAACGAAAACATGATGCATACGCAAGCTTGACGCAACATCATGCAGCGCGCATCGTGTGGGGACCTCAGCGCGGCACGATTCGCAGCAGGCTGCCCTTGGCTTCATCGGTCAGTACGTACAGCTCGCCGTCCGGCCCCTGGCGCACGTCGCGCACGCGCTTGCCGACCGGCAGCAGTTCCTGGGCCGTCACCTTGCCCTGGGCGTCGAGCTGCACGCGGCGCACGTCCTGGCCGGCCAGGCTGCCGCTGAACAGGCTGCCCTGCCATTGTGGGAAGGCTTTGCCCGTATAGAAGGCCAGGCCCGACGGCGCCGGCGACGGCGTCCACACGACGATCGGCTGTACCGTGCCCGGCACCACCTTCATGCCGATCGGTTCGCGCGTGCCGTAGTCGAGCGTATAGCTTTGCAGCGGCCAGCCGTAGTTGTTGCCGGCCTCGATCACGTTGATCTCGTCGCCGCCGCGCGAGCCGTGCTCGTTGGCGTAGACGCGGCCGCTCTTCGGATCGCGCGCCAGGCCCTGCACGTTGCGGTGGCCAACGCTGTAGATCTCGGGGCGGGCATTGTCCTTGCCGGCGAATGCCCCCTTGCCGACCGGCTGGCCGGCGTCGGTCAGGTGCAGGATCTTGCCCGTGTGCGAAGCCAGGCTCTGGGCATGGTCGCGCGCCAGCATATTGCCGATGCGCTGAGGCGTATTGCCGCCGTCGCCAATGCTCATCAGGAGGGTGTTATCGGGCAGAAACAGGATGCGCGAGCCGAAGTGCTGGCCGCCGCTCTTGCCAAGGTTGACCGCGAACAGTTGCTTGATGCCGGTCACGCGCTTGCCGTCGAACACGCCCTGCACCAGCACGGTCCGGTTCTCGTCGTCGGTGCCGCTCGACATCGTCATGTAGATGCGAGGGTTGGTCTTGTCGGCCGGATGGACCGCGATGTCGAGCAGGCCGCCCTGGCCGCTGGCGTACAGCTTCGGCAAATCGTCGAGAGGAATTTCTTGGAAGCTCTTGCCGTTCAACACATGCAGCGTACCCTGCTTGCCGGTGACCAGCATGCGGCCATCCGGCAGCCAGGCCATGCCCCAGGGCTGCGGCGCGCCGGTGGCGACCGTTTCCAGCTTCCAGCCCTTGGCGAGCGGCGGCTTGTCGACCGGCGTCACTTCTTGCGCCACGGCGGCAGCGCCGGCCGTTGCCAGCGCGGCGGCCAGAACCAGTTTTTTGCTCAAGATTTTACTGACAATACTCGGCATAACATCCCCTCTCAAAAAACATTGAACACTTGACATCGTAGCCGATTCGCCGCATTTTCCATCATTTTATCTGCACGATCGACGCAATCGGCGTATCATTGACGGTTCAGCGAACCAGCGTAAGGACTTCCTTCATGATTCAACGACGCTCCTTCCTCAAGAGCTCTCTCCTCCTCGCATCTTCCTCCCTCGCCCTTCCAACCCTTGCCAAGAATACATCACCTGACAGCAGTATCCTGTCCGGCGAATGCTGCCTGCGTTTCTACAACACGCACACCGGCGAGAAGTTGAAGAGCACGTTCTGGGCCGAAGGCGAGTTCGTCCCCGATGCCCTGAAAGACATCAATAAAGTGCTGCGCGACCACCGCAGCAACAAGATCGCGGACATCGATCCGCAACTGCTGCTGCTGCTCGGCCAGCTCAATGGCAAGCTCGACAACAGCAAGGAACTGCACATCATCTCGGGCTACCGCGCGCCGGAGTCGAACGCCTTCCTGCGCAGCCACGGCAGCGGCGGCGTCGCCAAGCGCAGCCTGCACATGGACGGCAAGGCGATCGACATCCGCCTGCCGGGCACCGACCTGCGCACCCTGCAGAAGGCGGCGATGTCGCTCAAGGGCGGCGGCGTCGGCTATTACGCCAGCTCGCAGTTCGTCCACATGGACACCGGCCGCGTCCGGTATTGGTAAGGCCATGACGCGGCGGCTCGTCCGCGTTGCTTCCTCGCTTGCCATGGGCGCCGTGCTCATGGCCGCTTCCTTCTGCATGCCGGCCTCGGCCGCCGGCCAGAACACCGTCACCGTCAAGTCCACCCGTGACCCGGTCGACAAGTCCTATCGCAAGATGATCCGCGGCATGGAGCGCTTCGAACGCGAACGCGCCTTCGCGCCCAACGCCATCCTGCGCTTCCAGCTGCTGCCGCGCCTGCCGTCGACGGACATGCGCGGCATCACGTTGCGCATTGCCGGCGACACCGTGTCGGTGCCGGTCGACATCGACGAGAACAATTTTTTCGTCCTGCCACGTCACGCCCAGGCCCTGCAGGAAGACGCCGCGGTGCTCGCCAGCCGAAAGACCGCCAGCATGACCTGGCGGGCGCGGATCGAGACTCCCGGCTTGCCTGACGGCACACGGCGCCTGGGCGACCTGCGCCTGGAGTGCCGGGTCGGCAAGGAAGCCGGCCTGGTCTCGAACAGCTCGCCGCTGTTCGGCTGGATCTCGGATGCGCTGAACACGCCCGAAGGCGTGTGCACCAGCCCCGACGGCAATTACCTGTTCTTTGCCGAACGGCCGATCTTCGCGGTCACGCTGCGCGCAGGCGAGCGGGTCGAAACATTGCCCTTCAATATGCTGTACGCCGGCGGCGAACAGACGCCCGACATGCTGCCGTTCTGCGATTGCCAGGCGCTGCTCGACCGCACGTATTATGTGCCGCTATGGGATACAAGCTGGCCCGACGATACGCTGGTCAAGTTCGAATACATGGTCGATGCGCCTGCGGAGGTAGCGCCATGAAGCTGCGTCTGCTCCTGTGTGCGGCATTGCTGGCGGGCTGCGCGACGCAAGCGGCGCCACCGGGTTCCGTCGTCGCGGCCGAGCGGCTGTCGGCAGCGGTGGTGGCGGGACGCACCACGAAGGCCGAACTGCTGGCCGCCTTCGGCCCGACGAAAAGCGTGCGCTTCGACAGCGGCTACGAGGCCTGGGTCTACCAGTCGCCCGCCGGTGGTGGGCGGTTCAGCGAGTTCGTCGTGCTGATCGACCCTGCCGGCGTGGTCAGCAAGACGCGCACGCGCGCGCCGTCGACACGGTGAACCGCCGGTGCGGCGGATTCATCAACAGGAAAAGGCGATGGCTGCCTGACTGCTGGACCACCTGCCGCAGATCACCCGGGCTGTCCTGGCGCGTTCGGCCACGCCGGGCGTCGAAGCGAAGAAGTCATCGCATCGACTTGAATCTGCCCATCTATTAGGCAGGGGCAATGGTTGGGAATGGCGCGGTTTGCGCTGCTCCCCTCCATTTTTGGTCTGGCGCATCAACATGCTGGCGCGGGTGTCGAATCCGGGACGGTTGCTTCGTCGTAGTATGCAGAGGAGTGTCCTCTGTTACTGCCACATAGGGAGATCAATCATGTCCACCAATACCGTCGCGCTGCACCGCGTTTTCAAATCGACCCCAGACCGCCTGTACCGCGCCTTCACCACCCCGGGCGCCTATGCGAAATGGTTGCCGCCGCATGGCTTCTTCGGCACCGTCCACGAGATGGGTGGCCGGGTCGGCGGCCGCTACCGGATGTCCTTCACCAACCTCACGACCGGCCGCAACGAGTTCTTCGGCGGCGAATACCTGGAGCTGGAGCCCGGCAAGCGCGTGCGCTACACGGCCGAGTTCGACGATCCGCAACTGCCCGGCCAGATGCAGACCACGGTCGTGATGCGCGAAGTGTTCTGCGGGGTCGAAGTGCATATCAAGCAGGAAGGCATTCCATCGCAGATCCCGACCGAACTTTGCTATCTGGGCTGGCAAGAGTCGCTCGAGCAACTGGCGAAACTGGTCGAGCCAGAAATCAGGGACTAGCCATCTTGTAGCCGCCGCGCCACGGCAGCGTCGGTATTCGCTGGCACAATAACGCAAGCGATCCTACCGTCACGGAGGCAGCCATGCGCATCGAGCATCTGCGGTACCTGCTGTTGCTGTTCGGCGCCATGCTGGTTGGCATGGCCCTGCTCGCCTGCGGCGGCGGTGGCGTCAGCCCGGGCGTCACCGGAGCGGTCGCGCCACCGGCCAGCACCGGATCGCTGGCCGTCAGCGCCGGCGGCCTGCCGGCCGGCGTCAACCCCGCCCTGCGCATCACCGGTCCCAACAACTATCTGCAAGACCTGGCCCAGTCGCAAACTCTCGCCAGCCTGGCGCCCGGCAGCTACAACGTGTCGGCCTCGCCGGTCACGAGCGGCGGCGTCACCTATCAGCCGGCGCCGGCCTCGCAAGCGGCGATCGTCAGCGCCGGCGCCACCGCGAGCGTTACGGTAACTTATGGCGGCGGCCCGCTGACGCTCGTCGCAACCCAGGTGGTCGCCGGGCTCGACAGCCCCACCTGGCTGACCGCCCCGCCCGGCGACCGCCGCCTGTTCGTCACCGAGCGGCCGGGCCGGGTGCGCATCGTCGACAACGGCAACACGCGCGACCCGCCCTACCTCGACATCGGCGCGCGCGTGTCCACCGACGGCGAAGGCGGCCTGCTGTCTCTCGCCTTCGATCCGCAGTTCGAGCGCAACGGTTATTTCTACGTCTACTACACCGACTTGCAACGCAATATCGTGGTCGAGCGCTTCAGTGCCGGCGCCACGGCGACCGCCGCCAATCCGACGTCCGGCCTGGTCATCCTGCGCATTCCGCATCCGACTTACCTCAACCATTTCGGCGGCCAGCTCGCCTTCGGCCCCGATGGCTACCTGTACCTGGGCACCGGCGACGGCGGCGGCGCCGGCGACCCGCAAGGCAATGCGCGCAACCTGGCCAGCCTGCTCGGCAAGCTGCTGCGCATCGACGTGACAAGCGCCACCACGGCCCAGCCCTATGCGATCCCGGCCGGCAATCCGTATCGCGACGCGGCCGGGCGCCGCCCCGAGATCTGGGCTTCCGGCCTGCGCAACCCGTGGCGCTTCAGCTTCGATGCCAGCCAGCTCTACCTGACCGACGTCGGCCAGGAGCGGCGCGAAGAAATCAATATCGCCGGTACGGGCCAGGCCGGCCTGGATTATGGCTGGAACGTCCTGGAAGGCACTCTGTGTTATGGCGCCGAGACCTGCGACCGCACCGGGCTGACCCTGCCCGTGTTCGAATACGACCACGGCGCGAACGACGTCAACGGCTGCTCGATCACCGGCGGCTTCGTGTACCGCGGGCGCGCCCTGCCCGAGCTGGCCGGCCGCTATTTCTATTCCGATTTCTGCGGCGGCTACCTGAAGAGTTTCCTCGTCACCGGCGCTGGTGCGGGCAACAGCGTCGTCGAACAGCGCGACTGGGAGATCGCCGACATCGGCGGCATCGTGTCTTTCGGCCGGGACGCCGAAGGCGAGCTGTACTTACTCACGAGTGGCGGAGCCATCCATAAAATTGGACGCGGCGCCACACAATGAGTTTAGAATAAAGAGATGGCACGCCTACAACTCAATCTCCCCGAAGACCAGTTTTACTATTCGACGCAGCTGACGGTAAGGGTCACGGACATCAACGCCGCCAACCACCTGGGCAATGAATCGATGATCGCGATGATCTCCGAGGCCAGGGCGCGCTTCCTGTTCGAATTTGGTGTCGCCGAGACCGAGCGCGACGGCAACGGCATCATCGTCACCGACCTGGCCGCGACCTACCGCGCCGAAGCGTATGGACGCGACCAGTTGCTGTTCGAAGTCGGCGTCATGGATTTCAATAAATACGGCGGCGACCTGATCTTCCGCATCACCCGCCCGCGCGACAAGACCCTCATCGCCATGGCCAAATCCGGCTTCGTTTTTTATAACTACAAGACCAGCCAGGTTTGCTACATGCCGGAGGACTTCCGCAACAAGTTCGAACGCGTGAACTGGATCGACTGAGTCGGCCTAGCCTCATGAGCACGCCCCGTCCCGGTTTCCGGCACGGGGCGTTTTGTTTTCTAAAAATAGTTGGAACTTTTTTGGGCTCCCGGCGGAATACAAGAAAAGAAGACTGCCATGACCTTGACGACAGAACAACTTGACACTGAACTGCTGCGCCAGGTTCACGCCGGACAAGCCGAGGCATTCACGGCGCTGTACCGGCGGCACCAGGGGCCCTTGTACCGCTACGCGCTGCTGCGCTGCGGTTCGGGCGATGCGGCGGCCGACATCGTGCAGGAAGCCTTCATGGGCCTGCTGACGGGACGGCTCGGCTACGACCCGCTGCGCGGCCAGTTGCAGCACTTCCTGTTCGGCGTGGCGCGCAACCTGGCGCTCAAGCTGGACGAAGCGCGCCAACGCCATCCGCAGTTGCCCGAACCGTTGGACGATGACGGCGACCCGGACCTGGACGCGGTCAGCGACGCCGCCGGCCCGCTGGCACGGCTGCTCGGCAACGAAACGGCGGAAGAGGTGCGGCGCGCGCTGTCGCTGCTGCCGCCGCACTACCGCGATCCGGTGATCCTGTACGAGCTGCACGACCTGTCGTACCAGGAAATCGCCACCGTCTGCCAGGTCGACATCGGCACCGTGCGCTCGCGCCTGGCGCGTGGCCGGGCGGCGCTGGCCAAGCGCTTGCATGGGCTGCAGGGCGCACCGTCGAACGGTGCGCGCCTCGCATAGGACGGGCGACAAGCCAAAGACGCTGGAAGGAAGAATGATGAACGACCAACACGACAATCCCGACCCGTTACTCGCCACCGGCTTCGCCGCGCTGCGCGGCGAGCTGGCCGGACACGACGCCCCACGCTGCGTGGAAAAGGAGTTGATGCAGGCCTTCGCCCGCCAGTTCCCGAAGAAGCAGCGCTGGTACCGCAAGCTGTCGCTGCCTCAATGGGGCACAGCCGGCGCCCTCGCCTCGCTGTGCGGCGCGGGGTTCGTCACAGCGCTGTTGCTGGCGCTGGCGCCGCACCAGGCGATCACGGTCGGCCCGCCGGTGATCGGCGTCGACGACGGCGCCGCCTTCATCGCCCTCGAATCGCTGGAACGGATCGAAAGCGAACCCTATACCCGGGTGGTCGAGGCCGAGCTGCCGCAGAGCGCGCTGGCGCCGCTGGGCATGCCGCTCAATCCGCAAACCGCGGGCGAGACGGTACGCGCCGAAATGCTGGTGGCGCAGGACGGCCATCCCCTGGCGGTGCGCCTGAGCGCCGTCAACTGACACGATTGACTGTGAGGACTGTATGAATACCACGAACATCCTGATCGCCACCCTGCTGGCAAGCGCCTTTGCTCCGGCCCTGGCCGAGGACTATACGATCGACCAGGGCAGCGACGGCGAACGCCGCATCGTGATCCGCCAGGGCACGGTGACCCTGCCGCCCGGCCAGCAGGCCGCGCAGCGCGCCGGCGATACCACCACCCTGACCGCGTCCATGCTCAGGATCTCGAGTTCCGGCATCGTCAAGAACGCGCCCTACAGCGCCGAAGCGGTCTCGGAGAGCATGCAGCGGCTGGCGGACGGCAACCAGATCGTCAATACCTCGCGCTCGATGCAGTATCGCGACGGCGCCGGCCGCACCCGCACCGAGGTGCACGGCGAGGACGGCGAGCTGCGCACCATCACCATCAGCGACCCGGTCGAAGGCGCGCGCTGGATCCTGAACCCGGGCCGCAAGAGCGCCACGCGCCTGGACATGAAGTCCGAGCTCGCCCGGGCAGAAGCGGATGCGGCGCGCGCCGCGGCGACGCAGGCCCGGATCGCCGCGTCCCAGGCCCGCGCCCAGGCGGAAGGCGCGCGGCACCTCGCCGACCAGCAACGGCGCGCGGCCGACCAGGCGCGCGAGCGCATCGATCAATTACGCCGGGAAGGCAAGCTGCAGGAGGGGACGCACATCATCGTCAAGGACGTCCAGCGCGGCGTCGACGCGACCGAGGTGCGCGTGCGCGTCGCCCAGCCGGCGCCCATGGCCATGCCGGCGGCGCGGGCGATGTCGGCCCAGATCGCGCCGATGATCATCGGCGCCGTCAACGACGGCAAGTGGTCGGCCAAGGCGGTCACGCGCGAACTGGGCGGGCGCGATTTCTCGGGCGTGCGCGCCGAAGGCAACCAGCGCAGCTACACGATCCCGGCCGGCGAGATCGGCAACCGCGCGCCGATCGAGGTCAGCAGCGAGACCTGGTACTCGCCCGAGCTGCAGGTGACGGTGTACCACAAGCGCAGCGATCCGCGCAGCGGCGAGGTGGTGTACCGGCTCGACAAGCTCAAGCGCGGCGAGCCGCCCGCGGCGCTGTTCAGCGTTCCATCGGACTATACGGTGCGCGATCCGCTCAAGGTGAGCAGTACCAGGACGGTGGGGAAGGACGACTAGCGTAAAACGGCGCCCTGCGGGCGCCGACGAAACGTGGGATGCGCCATCGCACCCATTGGATGCGAACGTTCAACTACCCCGTTTCTTGGCCAGGATGGTCTCGTTGAACCAATCATCGATCATGCGCTTCTCTGCGCGCAGGCTGTCGCTGTCCGACATGCGGTTGATGCGCTGCATATAATTCATGTCGGCCAGTCGCGCATCGCCGCCCTTGAGCACCTGCCCGTTCTGGGTCAGCGAATAACGCAAATTGATGATCGGCCAGTCCGCCATGCCTTTCAGGATGCGCAGCTCGCGGCCGCCGCGGAAATTCGGGTATTCGCGGCCCGCCAGGTCGATGTCGGTGACGTCGATCGTCAGTTCCTGGCCTTCCGGCAGCTGGGCGCCCAGCTTGGTGAAATAGTCGCTCAAATCCTTGAGCACCTGCTCGCGCTCCCATGGCGCGAAAGGCAGGTCCGCAAACTTGTCGGATTCAATGTAATTCACGGTGACGCCGGCCGAGGCGGCGCTGGCTGTCAGCGCGCACAGGCCCGCGAAGGCTGTTTTCATCAGTAATGATTTCATCGCTAGCTCCTCGGATTACTTTTTCTTACGTATGCCATTGAAATATACGCCGCTTCGTGCAGCCGTGCTCGTCTCGAATCGTCGTACTTTGTATCCAAATGTTAGGCCCCGCACATGACCAATAGATGGTGACGGCTGAGAATGGCACAAGGGAGAATGCCATGCCAGAAGGTCCATCGCTCGTCATCCTGAAAGAACAATCGGCCCGCTTCGTGGGCCAGGATATCGTGCGCGCCGGCGGCAACGTCCGCGCCGTCGACCCGAAGCGGCTGGTGGGCCAGCGCATCATCGGCCTGCACACCTGGGGCAAGCATTTCCTGATCGAGCTGCCGGAACTCGTTCTGCGCATCCATTTTTTACTGTTCGGCACCTACCGCATCGACGAGCGGCGCGACAAGGAGCCGAGACTGTCGATCGAAACGCAAGACGGCGGCGAAATGCATTTCTACGCCTGCGCAATCCGCGAGATCGACCGCGCGACCTTCGAGGCCTATGATTTCAGCGCCGACGTCATGTCGGACAGCTGGGATCCGAAACGGGCGCGCAAGAAGCTGCGCGCGCAGCCCGGGCTGCTCGCCTGCGACGCCCTGCTCGACCAGGACATTTTTTCGGGCGTCGGCAACATCATCAAGAACGAGGTGCTGTTTCGCATCCGCGTCCATCCGCTATCGACCATGGGCGCGCTACCGGCGCCCAAGCTGCGCGCCCTCGTCGACGAGGCGCGCCAGTACAGCTTCGATTTCCTCGGCTGGAAAAAAGCGTTCGTGCTCAAGCAGCACTGGCTGGCCCATGCGAAGAAAATCTGCCCCCGCTGCGACATTCCGTTCAAAAAAGCCAATCTCGGCAACACGCGACGACGCGCCTTTTATTGCGAGCGTTGTCAAAAACTTTATTCCTGAAGCTTGCTGTCTTCTGCCCGCAACACCCTCCCTCCTTGGGGAGACCAGCTGTGACATTGTCACAGCACAATTTCAATATTGCCTGTTGTTAAGGGTCATATGTCGTACTACAATCGACTTGACTCTGGGCTACGTTTTCGTTCAGAAATTGCATGTCCAGACAACTTCTCCAACGATATCGGATTCGTCTATGTCCTTCCTGTCTTCCGCTGCGCCCAAGCTCGCACCCTGGAAAGTATTGCTGGTCGATGACGAACCCGACATCCATGACATCACCAAGCTGACCCTGTCCCGCTTCCGCCTCGACGGCCGCGCGCTCTCCTTCGTGCATGCCTACAGCGGCGCCGAGGCGAAGGAAGTGCTGGCGCGCGAACAGGACATCGCGCTGGTCTTCCTGGACGTGGTGATGGAGCGTGAGGACAGCGGCCTCGAAGTGGCGCGCTGGATGCGCCAGGAGCTCGACAATCAATTTACCCGCATCGTGCTGCGCACCGGCCAGCCGGGCCAGGCGCCCGAGGAACGCGTGATCGTCGACTACGACATCAACGACTACAAGGAAAAGACCGAGCTCGACCGCACTAAGCTGTTCACCACCACGTTCGCCGCCCTGCGCGCCTACCGCGACATCATGAAGGTCGAGGAAGCGCGCCGCGTGCAGCAGACCTACCGCGAAGGCCTGGAACGGGTGATCGCCGCCTCCGCCCACATCTTCCAGCAACGCAACCTGAAGGACTTCGCCAACGGCCTGCTGCAGCAGGTGGTGGCCCTGCTGCGCCTGGAACAGAGCATGCTGCTGCGCCTGAAGGCGGCCAGCGTGATCACCGGCACCAGCCAGTACGAGGTGCTGGCCCAGATCGGCGACATGGGCGAGGAAGAGATCGGCCCGGAATTACTCAGCCAGCTCGACGACGCGCGCCACAACCGCATCTCGCGCCTGCATGGCGACACCTATGTCGGCTACTTCCCGAACAATAGCGGCAAGGCTTCGCTCCTGGTGCTTAAGGGCGTGGACGAAATCTCGGACATCGACGCCCAGCTGCTGGAAGTGTTCTGCTCGGGCGTGGCGATCGCCTTCGACAACATCCTTCTCAATCAGGAAATCACCGATACCCAGGCCGAGCTGATCCTACGCCTGGGCGACGTGGTCGAATCGCGCTCGCACGAGGCCGGCAACCACGTGCGCCGCATGTCCCAGGTCTGCCACATGCTGGCGCAAGCCTCGGGCATGCCGGAAGACGAGACGGCGGTCCTGATGCACGCCGCGCCCATGCACGACGTGGGCAAGATCGCGACGCCCGACGCGGTGCTGCTCAAGCCGGGCCGACTGACCGAAGAAGAGTGGGAAATCATGAAGCAGCACCCGACCATCGGGCTGCAGATCCTGGACGGCTCGCAACGCCCGATCCTGAAGGCGGCGGCGGTGATTGCCCACCAGCACCACGAGAAGTTCGACGGCAGCGGCTATCCGCAGGGGCTGCGCGGCGAGGACATCCACCCGTATGCGCGCATCGTGGCGGTGGCCGACGTGTTCGATGCGCTGAGCCACAAGCGCTGCTACAAGGACGCTTGGCCGCCGGCGAAAGTGACCGAGCACCTGCGCGAGGTGGCGGGGCACCATCTGGATCCGAAGTATGTCGATCTGCTGATCAAGAATATGGATAAGGCGCTGGCGATCAATGAGAAGTGGCCGGACTAGGCTGACCCACGCACGCCCTTGTCGTTCCCGCCCTCGCCGGGCGCCTTGGCGGGAACCCAAGTAAGTTGCGGACAGATATCGCCGTTGTGGCTATTCAAGCGACTTACAGCGCCTGATAAAACCGTTCGACATACCGCCAACAGATGAGCGAACAGGCAAGCGACAGGAACGCTTGGTGCACTTCTACTCGCCGCTCATCCCGGATGCGCAATCTGCGGAAGCGGTGTAGCCAACCCAAGGTTCGCTCGACCACCCAACGCCACCAACCAAGCCTTTCGCGTGACTCCACGCCGTAGCGCGCGATACGAGCTGCGATGCTCCGACTGCGCAGCCAAGCCCGATGGGCTCTCGAAGCGTACGCTCGATCGGCATGCAGCTTACCTGGACCTTTGCGAGCACGGCCTGCCAGAACCTCAACTGCTGGGATTGACTCTACCAACGGGATGAGGAAACGCGAGTCGTGTACCTGCACCCGAGATCTGGGCTACGAGGGGATGCCCACGTTCATCCACCAGCACATGGTGTTTGCAGCCGAGTTTGCCGCGATCGGTTGGGTTTCGACCTATGTGCTCGCGCCTGGCAGGTGCCGGTACGCTTCGAACGTCAACGCAAGCTCGATCCCGCATGATCTGGTCGTGCTGTCGAAGCCGTCGAAGAATCGATTCGTGGATACGCTGCGAACCGCCGGCCAGCATCCATTCGTGAAGGCGACGCCAGCATGTCAGGCCACTGCCGCAGTCGAGTTCGCGCGGCAGGTACTCACGGTATTCCAGTCTTGAGAACAAACAGGATTTCAGTCAGGGCCGCGCGATCATCGATGCGCGGGCGTCCGCATTTCGACGATGGGCGATAGGTCGAACGATGAGCTGCTATAAGAGACTACGGGTCTTCGGGAAGGAGTTTGCGGGCCATGGCATCAGTCCGTCTACAAACACGGACGCCATGTTAGTGCCTTGACTGAGCCTGAGTACGTATGCTATCGACCCGAAGCGGACACTTCAGGCCACTTACTTGGCGACAGAAACTTGCCAAGTAGGCTCGCTACAGGACACCACATCAACGATGTGATTCAAACAAAAAATGCCCCAATGAGTCATTGGACCAGGGTAACTGTCACTCGCAAACGTGGCCTGCTCGACAAAATCCAAGTAACGCGATTTCTTGTACCTGACGAAGTTACGTCCCTCAAAAATCTCATACTCATCCGTGGTCACATAGCTTTCGTTTCGTACTGAGTAGGCTACATAATTTGGCCACTCCACCGTGAAAATCCTGCAACCAGCAACATGCCTGATTGGGCTCCCCAGAGGTAGACCGCGCTCTAGGGATTCGTTAAGTGGACGTGCTTCGGCCTCAGGATCATGCAGTGTCGCGGCTTCCAATATTTCGAAGCGCAAAGAATTTTCTTCAGGCTCACCAATGCTGTTCAGGAAAAGCCATTTGCACGAACTAATTTCGCTTACGAAATTTGACATGGTGGTGCAGAGAAATTTTCATTATGTGCCTAAGGAACCAGCGTCCGCTTCTGGCCGTTTGAAGACCTATTGTAGCGTCGGCTAACGCCCCATACCGGACCTTTGATCGAGCGAGCGGTCGATCCCTCGTCAGATCCAAGTGAGAGCATGGTCAAGAACAGACTCAAGGTCTACAAGCGATATTGGCATTGCGGGAGAGACCATTGCGGTACGGGCTACGCAGTCGATTTCCACATTCAGTTGTTCTGGTCGGTGATTTCCGGGAAACTTCCTAAGGAGCAGCAGAACCTTTGTCTCGCTAAGCCAAGTGCTCATGTCCACTGACCAAGATTCTTCTTCGAACGACAGTATATGCAGACTCCGCTCGGTATCCCAAATGCTTGGGCTACGCACCCAGAGTGAGTTTCTAGCCTCTCACACGTCGGCCCGTACCTCAAAGCGCCCAGTTGGTGAAGTCGAGAGTATTTCCATATTTTGCGGCTCGTTAGCGAGGTCTGCTTCTGGCCGCTTGCTGACGGTCGGCACGGCTCAGTGTGCCCGGCCGTTGCCTACGGAGCAACTAGCAGGTTTTGTTAGGCGTTCTTGGGTTCCCGCCTTCGCGGGAACGGTGGACGTAAATCG
This sequence comes from Massilia oculi, assembly GCF_003143515.1. Lineage (NCBI taxonomy): Bacteria > Pseudomonadati > Pseudomonadota > Betaproteobacteria > Burkholderiales > Oxalobacteraceae > Massilia > Massilia oculi. Next base: position 2,363,451 of record NZ_CP029343.1, read on the forward strand.
CGGGCAAAGCATCACGCCGCAGCTTTTTCGGGACGCAGCGACTGCGGAAACCGCAGGTGATACCGCAACCCCTCGCCAGGCGCACTCTCCACCCGCACCGTGCCGCCCAGCGCCCCCGTCACGAGGTTGTACAGGATATGCGCCCCCAACCCGCTCCCCCCCGTCCCGCGCTTGGTCGTAAAGAACGGATCGAACAGCTTGTCGAGCGTGTCCTTGTCCATCCCCGCCCCATCGTCGGCATAATCGAGCACCACCCAGCCATCCCCTTCGACCGCAGCCCGCACCGTGATCTTGCCCGGCTGATCGCGCTCGAATCCATGCACCAGCGAGTTGACCACCATATTGGTCACGATCTGCGACACCGCCCCCGGATAACTGTCCAGCACCAGATCCTTCGGACAATCGACGTCCACCTTCACCGGCCGCCCTTTCAGCTTCGGCTGCAATGACAACAACACTTCCTTCAGATACGCCTCGAGATTGAAGCTGCGAATATCGCCCGACGACTGATCCACCGCCACCTGCTTGAAGCTGCGCACGAGCGCCGCCGCGCGCTGGGTATTGGTGGTCATGATGCGCAGCGACTGGTCGACCACGTCGAAGAAGGTGGCCAGGCTCTCTTCCGTCATCTCGCCCGCCGCCAGTTCCTCTCGCGTGAGCTTGAGTTCCTGCACCAGATGGCTGGTCGCGGTCACGCAAATGCCCAGCGGGGTATTGATCTCGTGCGCCACGCCCGCCACCAGCCGTCCCAGCGAGGCCAGCTTCTCCTGGCGCACCAGTTCCGACTGCGCTTCCTGCAGCGCGTGCAGGGCGTCGTTCAGCGCCGCATTCTGCTGCTCGAGTTCCTGCTTGGCCTTGCGGATCTTGCGGTCGGCCTGCATGCGTGCGATCGCCACCGCCACGTGGCTGGCCATGAAGGCCAGCAAGTCCAGGTCGGCCTTGCTATAGACGATCGCCGGGTCGTAGCTCTGCACCACGAGCACGCCATACGGCTTTTCGTGGACCAGCATCGGCGCCCCCATCCAGCTCGCGATTTCCGTACTGCCGAGAGGCTCGGCGACGATGCCGTTGGCCACCAGCTGGCGGAAGCTCCCCAGGTCGTGCAACTGCGCCTGCTTGCTCGACAAGACATAGGAACACATGGCCTTACCGAACGGGAATCGCTGCAGCGGCGGCGTGCTGTCCTTCTGGTCGACAAAATACGGGATGCTGATCTCTTCCGTATCCGGGTGGTAGAGCGCGATCAGGAAGTTGTCGGCCACCATCAGCTCGCCGATGATCCCGTGCAGGCTGGCGCTCAGGGCGTCGGCGTCGAGCGCCTGGGCCGACAGGTCGGCGATCTGGTACAGCGCGTGCTGCACCTTCTCGGCGCGGCCGCGCTCGGCCACCTCGTGCGCGAGAGCCGCGGTGCGCGCCGAGACCGCGCGCTCCAGCCGCTCCACGCTCTGCAAGCCTTGCAGCGCGTTCGACACGTGATTGGCGATCAGGGCGAACAGCGCCTGGTCTTCCGCGCTATAGGTCTCGTCGGGAGAATAGCTCTGGATGACGATCGCTCCCAGCGCCTGGTGATTCTGGTCCAGCAGCGGGCAGGCGACGAAGTGCTCCGGCACGCTGCCATCGCCCCAGCGCCCGCTGTTCTTCAGGCGTTCGTGGAAGTCGGACGCCGTCAGCACCAGCGTCTGGCGGTTGAGCAGCACCCAGGCGGTCGGCGACTGCTCGGGCGAGGCCAGGGTGATCCGTTCGTTGGGATCGCGGGTACCGTCGGCCTCGTCGACGAAATAGGGGAAGCGCACCGTACCGTCTTCGCGGTCGGCCAGCGCAACGTAGAAATTAGCCGCATACATGATGCGGCCCAGCGCCCGGTGCACGGCCTCGATGAATGCGGTGATGTCGCTGCAGCTGGTCGATAATTGCCCGATCTCGAGCAGCATCGACTGGACCGCTTCCAGCCGGTCAAGACGTTCCATGCTTCCCCCACGTAATCAGAAAATGCGTAGAGGAAATAGTAGCAGCTTGCCACCCACCGCAGCAGTCCTACGGCGAGTGAATGTGGTTTATCTGTGATGTTTCAGCGCGGGGCGCGGAAATCGTTCTCGATCCAGGCCAGGGCCGAGGCCTGGGTCAGCTTGAAGGTCGGGGCCACCCGCACCTTCGCCACCTGTTCGCCCATCTCGTCCGTCGCGGCCAGCACGGCATACGGGTCGTCGTCGTCCGGCACGATGTCGAGCGTTACTTTCAGCTCGCCCTCGCCGGTCGACACGAACAGGTTCTTGTGCAGGATCGCGTGCATGTGCTGCTCGTGGCGGCGGATCACCTCGGACGCGGTCTTGATCAGCGTATTGAAGGCATTCACGTCGAGCGGCTTCGGGTTCTTCTTGTCGCGGCCCATGGTCCACGGACCGACCAGCGCCGGTTCCGGCTCGCCGTCCTTGTACATGGCCACCGCCCAGCCTTCGTCGTCGTCGTTCTTGATCACGCGCGCGGTCCAGCCATTGCCCTGCCACAGGCGGGGTTCCTGCACCGGACCGGTGTCCTGCTCTTCTTCGTCGTGATCGTGGGTCTGGTCGTTCATCTGCTTCCTTCTGTATCGCTTGCGCCAAAACCACGATCATAGAGGAAACCAGACCCATGAAAAAGCCCGTACGCGCAGGCAGTACGGGCTTTTTGCGAGTGACTCGACAATATCAGGCCGGGCAGTCGTCGACGATGCGCGGACAGCGCCAATCGGGGCCTGGCGGCGGCACGATCGGCGGGCCCACGGGAATCGGCCGCGGGTCGCCGTTTGGCGCCGGCATATGCCGGCCGGCCGGATGATGCGGGTTGATGATGATCGGCGGTATCGCGGGCGGCGCCGATGGCGGATCTTTGGGACTGCCAATGACGACGGCCAGGCGGTTCCGGATTCCATGAATGACAGCGTGCATAGGATCCCCCTGTGACAGAGAGGATCAGTATAGGAAACCGAGCAGCCATTACAAGCAAAAAAATTGCCTATAGCCCTGTCCGGCCCCGCCTATGCACGTTTCGTCCCGCAAAACGTGCCGCCTGTCGCACGCCGGTGGCCGCGCCGCGCATGGAGGCATACAGTTCGAACATGCAAGAACAAAACGTTCACCCGACTACTACCCCAACTGCGAGGACCACCATGAAAAAATACGCCCCCTACATCATCCTGTTCCTGTTCGCCGCGCTGCTGTTCAACAGCTGGGGCAATGACATGACGGTGCACTTCGACGGCGACGAGATCGACGGCCCGCTGGGCTGGATGCTGGCCACCCTGTTCGCGGGCGGCGGCGCCTTGCTGGCGCTGTTCATCACCATCATGGTGGGCGTGCTGCTGGCGGTGGTGTTCGCCGGCGTCGGTGTGATGCTGCTGGGCTCGCTGGGCATCGGCGCCATCGTCGTGGCGCTGGCCATCTCGCCGCTGCTGCTGCCGCTGGTGATCCCGGTGGCCATCGTCTGGTACTTCATGAGCCGCTCGCGCAAGGTCAATCTCGACAAGACCGCCAGCGCCTGAACACCGTCACGATTTCCTCTGTTGGCCGGGGGTCTCCCCGGCCTTTTTTACGCCTGCTTGCGCGCCACGTACTGCTCGTAGCCGCGCGCGCGCAGGGCGCAGGCCGGGCAGGCGCCGCAGCCGTGGCCCCAGGGATGCGCGTCGCCGCGTTCGCCCAGGTAGCAGGTGTGGGTGTCGAAGCGGATCAGGTCCACCAGCGCGTCGCCACCCTCCTGCTGCGCCAGTTCCCAGGTCTGCGCCTTGTCGATCCACATCAGCGGGGTCTCGACCTTCAGGCGCGTCGCCATGCCCAGGTTGAGCGCTACCTGCAGCGCCTTCATGGTGTCGTCGCGGCAGTCCGGATAGCCCGAGAAGTCGGTCTCGCACATGCCGCCCACCAGCACGTTCAGGCCGCGGCGGTAGGCCACCGTGGCCGCCACCGTCATGAACATCAGGTTGCGTCCAGGCACGAAAGTATTCGGCAAGCCGTTTTCCTGCATGGCGATCGCAACATTGCTGGTCAAAGCCGTGTCAGAGATCTTCGCGATCAGGGACAGGTCGATCATGTGGTCTTCGCCCAGGCGCGCATCCCAATCGGGATTGAGCGCGCGAAGCTTCGACAGCAGGCTTGGGCGCACCTCCAGTTCGATCGCGTGGCGCTGGCCATAATCGAAACCGATCGTCTCGACCCGCGCATAGCGCTGCAGCGCCCAGGCGAGGCAGGTGGTGGAGTCTTGGCCGCCGCTGAACAGGACGAGCGCGGTGTCGGAAGATGGAGTGGTCATGGTGTGAAAAGCAAGAACTGTGATCGTAAGCGGGGCATTCTGTCACAGATTGCCGGCACCGTGTGCGAGGCGGTCCGAGGCGCACGTACAACGTTCCGTGGCGGCATCGACTTTGCCAATCAGTTAAGATGCCAACGAGTTTTCTCAGTGGAGCACCATGTTGTCACCTCGATCGATTGCCCGCCTGCGTCCCCTGCCCCAGCCCGTGCGCGATGCGCTGATGGGATTGGGCGCATTGCTGTTTGCCACCGCCGTCCATGCGCAAGACGCAAAAGGGGTCGACTACACGGTGCGCATTGACGCCCCGCGCGCGCTCGAAGAATTGCTCGAAGATAACCTCGAACTGATGCGCTGGCGCGGCAATGCGCGGGTCGACCTCGAACAGTTGCAGCGCCTGGTCAAGGAAGCGCCCGAGCAGGCGCGCACCCTGATCGCCACCGAGGGCTATTACTCGCCCAAGGTCTCGGCCGGCCTGGATACCAGCGGCGCGCGGCCGGTGGCGCGCGTCATCGTCGACCCCGGCCAGCCGGTGCTGGTGGGCGACGTCGACCTGGTGCTGCAGGGCTTTGTTCCGTTCGAAGAAGGCGGCGCGCCGTTCGACGCCAATGCCCTGCGCAACCGCTGGACTCTGCCGGTCGGCAGCCAGTTCCGCCAGGGCGACTGGGAAGGGGCCAAGCGCGGCCTGCTGCGCGACGTCGCCCAGACGCGCTTCCCGCGCGCGCGCCTGGTCGAGACCAGCGCCACGGTCGATCCCGACACGCGCCGCGCCCTGCTGCGGGTGGTGATCGACTCCGGCCCCGAGATGCGCTTCGGCGAGCTGCGCATCCGCGGCCTCAAGCGCTATCCGCGCGAAGTCATCACCAACCTCAACAAGATCAATCCGGGCGACGAGTACAGCGAAGCCGCCCTGCAGGCCCTGCAGTCGCGGGTGCAGGACACCGGCTACTTCAGCAGCGTCGAGGTCAGCACCGACATGCGCGCCGTGCTCAATGCCGAGATCGCCGACATCAAGGACGATGACGACGACGACGCCAACCCGGCGACGCCGGAGCGTCCCACCGGCCCCACGACCCTGCCGGTCGTGATACGGGTGACCGAAAACAAGCAGAAGTTCGTGGAGGCCGGCGTCGGCTTCTCGACCGACACGGGCGCGCGCGCCTCGCTGGGCTACGACGACCTGAACGTGTTCGGCAAGCGCTTCAAGAGCGACCTGATCTACGAACAGAAGCGCCAGACCGCGAAGGGCGAATTCTTCTGGCCGACCACGGCCAAGGGTTACAACGACAGCGTCAGCGCCGGCATCGAGCGCGAGGACCTGCGCGGCGAGATCACCACCCTGGCCAGCGTGGCCGCGCGCCGCACCTGGGGTTCTCCGCTGCTCGAGCGCAGCCTGACCCTCGAAGTGCTGACCGAGAAACGCGAAGTCGAGGGCCTGGAAGCGACCCGCACCAAGAGCCTGCCGCTCACCTACAGCATCACCCGGCGCAAGCTGGATAGTCTCATCCAGCCGACCACCGGCTATGTGTGGAACGCCCAGTTCGGCGGCGCCGTGCTGCCGATCCTGACCGACGAAAAATTCCTGCGCCTGTACCTGCGCGGCATCTATTACAAGCCGGTCGGCGCCGCCGGTTCCCTGATCCTGCGCGGCGAGACCGGCGCCGTGGCCTCGAAAGAGAAGCTGGGCGTGCCGAGCACCTTCCTGTTCCGCGCCGGCGGCGACCAGTCGGTGCGCGGCTACGGCTACCAGGAACTCGGCGTGCAGGAAAACGGCGCCACCGTCGGCGGGCGTTATCTCGCCACCGCCAGCGCCGAATACCAGTACTGGTTCAAGCCGCCCTGGGGCGTAGCCGTGTTCTATGACGTCGGCAACGCCGCCGACAAGTTCGGCGACCTCAATCCCAAGTCGGGCTACGGCGTCGGCGCGCGCTGGCGCAGCCCGGTCGGCCCGATCAATGTCGACCTGGCCTATGGCCACGCGGTGCGCAAGGCGCGCCTGCACTTCTCACTTGGATTCACTTTCTGATGGATACCCCTGAAGATAAGCCTGTAAGCGACGCGGCGCCAGCGCCCGACCAGCCTCAGGCGCATAAAACCCGCCGCTGGCCGCGCCGCGTGGCGATCGGCGTCGTCGCCACCGGCGTCATCGTCGGCGGCGCGCTGTGGTACCTCGGCCGCGAGACCACCCTGCAAATGATCGTCCAGCGCGTCGCCGACGCCACCGGCGGCAAGCTCACCGTCACCGGCGTTACCGGCTCGATCTACGGCGCCATGCACATCGAGCGACTCGTGTGGCGCACCGACGAACAGATCGTCACGGCGGTCAAGATCGACGTCGACTGGTCGCCATCGCAGATCCTGTCGGGCGGCATCCTGGTCGACAAGCTGTGGGCCGCCAGCGTGCGCATGCAGACGCTGAAGGAAACCGACGAACCCTCGGTGCTGCCAACGAGCCTCGCTCCCCCGTTCCGGATCGAAGCCGACGACGCACGGCTGAACCGCCTGACGATGGTGAACATCGCCGGCGCCGAAACGACGATCGACAATATCCGCGTGCGCGCCAAGGGCGACAAGCGCAGCTGGGTGGTGCAGGATGCCGCGGCCAGCACGCCCTGGGGCCAGGTGGCGGCCAACGCCACGCTCGGCGCCCAGCGTCCGTTCAAGATCGACGCCTCGGGCAGCCTCACGCAATCGAAGGCCAGCGCCGGCGCGCGCGCCGCCCAGCTGCAACTGAAGGTGAGCGGCGACATCGAGAACGCGACCCAGATCGACGCCACCGGCCAGGCCGGGCGCGCCATCGGCGACGCCCATTTCACCATCTCGCCCTATGCCGAGATTCCGCTGCGCGCGCTGCGCATCAATGGGCGCAACCTCGATCCGGGCTTCTTCAACCCCGCCCTGCCGACCGCCGACCTGACCCTGGCCGTGGCCGGCAAGCTGGACGCCAACCGCAATATCAGCGGCAGCGTCGACATCGTCAATACCGGGCCGGAAGGGACGATCGACCAGCAACGCCTGCCGCTGCGCGCCGCGCGCGGCCAGCTGGGCGGCAGCCTGGATGCGGTGCGGATCTCCGACGTGCTGCTGGACTTCGGCGCCGCCGGCAAGTTCACCGGCACCGGAGGCCTCCAGCGCGAGAAGGACGAGGAAGGCATCGGCACCGCGCGCTTCGCGCTGCAGACCGAGCGCTTCAATCTGCGCGAGGTGCACTCGGCGATGAAGCCGACCGCGATCAAGGGTTCGATCGCCGTGACCAACGAAGCCACGCGCCAGACCCTGGAAGCGAACCTGGCGGACGCCGGCCTGCGCCTGTCGGCCCTGGCCACGCTGGAAAACAATGTGGCGACGCTGAACGAAGCGCGCCTGAACGCGGGCCGCGGCAGCGTCACCGCCAGCGGCAGCATGAATCTCGAGGGCGACAAGGCCTTCAAGGCCACCGCCAGCGCAAACCGCTTCGACCCGTCGGCCTTCGGCGACCTGCCGGTGGCCGACATCAACGCCACGATCAATGCCGCCGGCGCCTTGAGCCCCGAGTGGAAGGTCGACGCCGACTTCGCCGTGCGCCAGAGCCGCCTGATGAACCAGGCGCTGTCCGGCAGCGGCAAGCTGAGCGCGGACGCGAAGCGCATCAGCGGCATCGACGCCACCCTGGCGCTGGGCCAGAACAAGGTCGATCTGAAGGGCGCCTTCGGCGGCGCCGGCGACCGCCTCGACTGGCGCCTGGATGGCCGCCAGCTGGCGGCGGTGCGCAGCGACCTGTATGGCGCGCTCACCGCCAACGGCGTCGTCAGCGGCACCATGCAGGCGCCGCGCACCACCTTCGAGGTCAACGCGCGAGACCTGGGCTGGGTCGCGGCCCAGCGCAAGAACGGCAGCGGCGTGCTGCGCGCCAGCGGCGAAGCCTGGCTCGCCGGGCCGGAAAACGCGCGCGCCGTGGAAGTCAAGGCCAGCGGCAGCACCCAGCGCTTCAACCCCGCGGCCTTCGGCTCTCCGCTGGCCGGCAATATCAATTCGACCTTCAGCGGCAGCGGCCGCGCCGGCGCCGACTGGCGCGGCGCGCTCGACTTCAAGCTGACCGACGATTCGACCCTGGCCAATTCGCCGCTGCGCGGCCATGCGCGCCTGACGGCCGACCGCCGCCACGTGTCCAACGCCGACGTCGACCTGCGCATCGGCCCGAACGTCATCGCCGCCAGCGGCGCCTTCGGCCTCGCGCGCGATGCGCTCAACTGGAAGATCGACGCGCCGCAGCTGGCAGCGCTGGGCCCCGAGTTCGGCGGCGCGCTGCGCGGCTCGGGCGTGCTGTCCGGCACCATGGACACGCCCTCGCTGACCGCCACGATCGAGGGCCAGAATCTCAAGGCCCTGGGCACGCACAATGTGCGCTCGCTGCGCGCCAGCGCCAACCTGGGTTCCGGCCGCGGCGCGGCCGATCCGCTGGTCAGCAACGTGGAGGTGCTCGACTACGCCAGCGGCGAGACGCGCGTGGCGTCGGTGCGCCTGCAAACCGAGGGCACGCGCGGCGCGCACGTCGTCAAGCTGTCCGCCCTTGCGGAAAGCTTCGATGCGAATGCCGAAATCCGCGGCGGCTTCAACCGCGATACCTGGAGCGGCACGCTGGCCGCGCTGCAGAACCGCGGCCGCTACGCCATGCGCCTGCAGAACCCGGTGCCGGTGACGATCGCCGGTGCGCCCGGTTCCGGCATGAAAGGCCTGGCCAGCCCGGAACGCATCGCCTTCAACGGCGCCGTGATCGCCCTGCCGAACGGCAGCATCACGGTTGACACGCTCACCAAGGATGGCCCGCGCTGGAGCAGCCGCGGCCACGCCGACAAGGTGCCGCTCACCTATCTCGCGCAGTTCTCGCCGGCCCTGGCCGACAACGCGCGCGGCGACCTGACCCTGGGCGCGGCCTGGTCGGTGGACATGCGCGCGCCGCAGGCGAACGGCGCGGCGCCTTCGCTGGCCGGCAACGTCCGCGTGTTCAGGGAGGCCGGCGACGCCATCGTCGGCGGCGACACGCCGGTGCCGCTCGGCCTGCGCAAGCTGGAAGCGTCGGCCGAAGTGGTCGGCAGCGGCCTGCGCGTGAACCTCGATTTCGACGGCGCCCGCACCGGCGTCGCCAGGCTGGAGGCCAATGCCCAGATGCTGAACGGCCGCCTCGAGCGCGACAGCCCGCTGCGCATGACGGCCAACGCCGACATCCCGTCGATCGCCTGGCTGGCGTCGCTGGCCGGCCAGCCGGGACTGGAACTCGATGGCGCGCTGCGCCTGGCCATGACGGGCGGCGGCACCATCGGCTCCCCCATCCTGAACGGCAACCTCGATGGCGACAAGCTGGCCGTGCGCTGGGCCGAACAGGGCGTGCGCCTGCAGAACGGCGAGTTGCGCGCCCAGCTCGGCGGCGACCAGTTGCGGGTGGGACGCCTGACCTTCCAGGGCCGTCAGGGCAGCGCCGCCGCCAGCGGCTTCGTGCGCTTCGCCGACGGCGCCCCGACAATGGACCTGCGTCTGAACATGCAGAAGCTTGAAGCCCTATCCCGTCCGGACCGCACCCTGATCCTCAGCGGCCAGGCTTCGCTGGTGCGCGACGCCAGCCGCTTCGCGCTGGAGGGTAAGTTCCGCGCCGACCGCGCGCTGATCGAGTTCGCGCCGCAAGGCAGGCCGACGATCTCGGACGACGTCATCGTGCTGGGCCGTGGCGCCGAGAAAAAGACGCCGACCGCCAGGGAAAAGGAAGTACCGCTCACGGTCGACCTCGCGGCCGACCTGGGCGACGATTTCCACGTGCGCGCCATGGGCATCGACGCCTACCTGGCCGGCAATGCGCGGGTGCGCATGACGGGCGCCGGCCAGCCGCGCATCAACGGAACGATTCGTGCGGTGAACGGCACCTACGCCGCCTATGGCCAGAACCTGTCGATCGAGCGCGCGGTGCTGACCTTCAGCGGCCCCTACGACAATCCATCGCTCGACATCCTGGCGGTGAGGAAGCGCCCGGAAGGCGAACAGCTGTCGGAAACCAACGTCGAAGCCGGCGTGCAGGTGCGCGGCACCGCGCAGTCGCCCACGGCGCGCCTGGTGTCGACGCCGAACGTGTCGGACAGCGACAAGCTGTCCTGGCTGGTGCTGGGCCACAGCATGGAAGCGGCCAGCGGCGACCAGAAAGGCGTGCTGACGGCCGCCGCCAGCGCACTCCTGGGCGGCAGCGGCGGCACCGGCGGCATCCAGTCCAAGATCGCCAACTCGCTGGGCGTGGATGAACTGGGACTCAAGCAGGGCGCCGGCGGCGGCGATTCGTCGGGCTTGGAAAGCACCGTGGTCACGGTCGGCAAGCGCATCTCGTCGCGCGCCTACCTGAGCTTCGAGCAGGGCACCAGCACCGCCTCGAGTCTCGTGCGCCTGCGCTACAAGCTCACGCCGCGCATCGCGCTGCAGTTCCAGACCGGGACCAATAGCGCGCTCGACGTGCTGTATTCCTGGGCCTTCGACTAGAGCCTATACCGGTAGGTGGGGGAAGCTCATGAGGATGCATGGCTGGTGTGGGCAAGGCGCGAGGAGGCCGCATGGCGAGCCATGCAACGACGAGCAACGCAGCACACGCCTGCCAGGCGCCTCAGGAGCGACTCCCACTACCGGGATAGGCTCTAAGTTGAGAGCGGCCGCCTGCCTCGTCCCCGCGCTGCTGGCGCTCGCCTGCCCCGCCACGGCGCAAGACCATGGCGACCTGCTGCAGGCGCCCGAGCGGATCGACTGGGAGGCCGGCGGCTTGTACGAGGGCCGCCTCCCGGACGGCACACCGTTCCAGGTGGCGCTGGCCTACCCGGCGCCTGATGGACTGCCGGGCGAGGCGGCGAAGATCATGGACAGCGCCTACTGGTTTCCGCGCGACTACACCGGCAAGGCCCGTACCCTGTCGGTGCTGGAGGCGCCGCCGGGCGCACTGGAACTGGCGCCCCTGCTCGACTCCGGGGCCCAGGGGCCGGAGCGGTTCGCGGTCAATCTCGACGCCGACCGGCGCGGCGGCAAGGGCAGCTGGCGCCAGGCTGAGGACACGCAAGCCCGGTCGTTCTCCTTGAAGCGCATCGTGACGTACCGCGCGGTCGCCCTCACCCGGCCGTCGCCGGAAGCGCAGGTCGAGGGATCGGACAAGCCATTCGTGTTTTCGGCGCTGTTCCCGGTGTTCGGGGACGAGGCGCTGGACGCCTGGGTGCGCGAGATGGCCGGCCGCTGCGACGCCGACCTCGAATGCATGAACGAGATCCTGGTGCGCTGGCATTCGAAGGGCCAGCTGTCGCTCGACGCCAGCACCTGGACATACGGTTTCGGCGCCGCCCACGGCAACTACCGCTCTTCGATGCGCCACTATGCGCTTGGCGGAGGCAAGGCCGTGCATACCCGCTTCACGGGTTTCGTCGACGCCGGTACGGCTTGCCGCGAGAAGGTCTCCGCCACGCTCGTCGGCAAGCTGGCCGCGCAAGGCCTGTCGTGGGCCGAGCAAGGCGCGCTGCACCTGTTCAAGGAACCGAAATTCATCCCGACGCCCGCCGGCATCGAATTCCATTGGGACCCATATGAAGTGGGCAGCTACGCCCAGGGGAGCCCGAGCGTGTTCCTGACGCGCGACGAGCTGGAAGGCTGCGCCAGGAACCTGCCGCGCTACGATTGAAGCAGGCCGCGAGCGTCGGACCCCACGTCGCGCAGCAGGCGGCCCAGGAAGTAGCCATTGAAGACGCCGAACATGGCGCAGACACTTGCAGCCACCTGGCCCGCCAGGTCCGGACGCACGGCCAGCAGTACCGAGGTCGCGTACTTGACCGCGAAGATCGACAGCATCAGCACCAGTGGCATCACGCTACCGGCCACGCGCACCCGGCCAGGTGCGCTGCCGGCCGAGACGCGCACGCGGCCGAAGCGCCAGGCCAGCAGCGCCGCCGCCGCGAACGCCGTCATCCATGCCGACAGCGCGGTCGCGTCCAAGCCGAACTTGCGCGCGATATCGTGCAGGGACAGGATGAGCATCACCAGCGGCAGCACGAACATGCGGGGCATGGCGATCTCGCGCTCGCGCAGTTCGGAGACGCCGCGCCAGACGAGGAAGGCGAGGATGGCCCAGACGTAGACAGGTGTGTGGCTCAGGATCTGGATCGGCATGGCGGGCTCCGGCAGGTGGTTGGAAGTGACGCCAGTATGTCGGCCCGCCGCCCGGGGCGCGCCATCATGCGACGAAGCGCCGCCGCCGCAGCGCGAAACGCACGTGCGCGGCGCGAAATTCGCCGCCGCCGGGTAGAATCCGCGCATGCCGCGCAAAACTCCCATCTTCCCAGGCCCACGCACCGCACGCGGCGCCGTGCTGGCCGTCCTGCTGTCGGGCGCCGACCAGGCCGGCGCCGAGCCGCTGCGCGGCCGCGTGACCCTGGCCGCCATCGTCCGCGCCCTCAAACGCAAGTACCACTGGCCGATCGAGACCACGAGCTTCCCGTCCAATGCCGCCGACGGCCGCGCCACCTGGGCCACGGTCTACAGCCTGCCGCAGGACGTCATCGACGCGGCGCTGGACGCAAAGGGCCGCGACTGGCTCAAAAGTACGAATCCATGAAAAATAATCATTGATGCACGGCCTGTTTGATGTTCCTGTATCATCAATCAATGGCCCGTGACAACATCAACGATATCCTCGTCTTTCTCGCCGTCGCCCGCGAGCGCAGCTTCACGCGCGCTGCGGCGAAACTCGGCATGACCCAGTCGGCGCTCAGCCACATCGTGCGTTCGCTGGAAGCGCGCCTGGGCGTGCGCCTGCTCACGCGCACCACCCGCAGCGTCTCGCCGACCGAGGCCGGCGAGCGCCTGATGCAGAACGTGGGCCCGCGGCTGGAAGAGATCGAAGCCGAGATCACGGCCGTCAGCGACCTGGGCGACAAGCCGGCCGGCACCATCCGCATCACCGCGATCGACCACGTGATCGACACGATCCTGTGGCCGCGCATCGCGCCGCTGCTGCCGCAATACCCCGACCTGCACGTCGAGATCAGCTCCGACTACCGCCTGATCGACATCGCCGCCGAGCGCTACGACATCGGCGTGCGCCATGGCGACCAGCTCGAGAAGGACATGATCGGCGTGCGCCTGACGAACGAGGTGCCGATGCGGATCGTCGGCGCACCCGCCTATTTCGCGCGGCGGCCAAGGCCGACCTCGCTGCAGGAGCTCATGAAGCACAACTGCATCACCCTGCGCCTGCCCAGCAGCGGCGGGCTGTATGCGTGGGAGCTGGCGCACGAAGGCCAGCCGCTGGAGGCGCGCGTGCGCGGGCAGTCGGTGTTTACCAACGTCTACCACATGCTGGACGCCGCATTGCACGGCGTCGGACTGGCCTTCCTGCCCGAGAGCCTGGTCGGCCCGCATCTGCAGGCCGGGCGGCTGGTCAGCGTGATGGAAGACTGGTGCTTCCCCTTCGAACCCCTGCACGCCTTCTACCCCAGCCGCCGCCATTCCTCGCGCGCGCTGATGCTGGTGATCGACGCCATCCGCTTCAAGGAGTGAAGCGGACGGCGCCCGTGGTTACGCCAGCGCCGGCATCTTCGCCAGCATCTTGTCGAGCGTGACCGGATAGTCGCGCACGCGCACGCCGGTGGCGTTGTAGATCGCGTTCGCCACCGCCGCGCCGACGCCGCACAGGCCCAGTTCACCGACGCCCTTGGCCTTCATCGGCGACGTAGCAGGGTCGGTCTCGTCGATGAAGATCACCTCCTGGTGCGGGATGTCGGCGTGCACCGGCACCTCGTAGCCGGCCAGGTCGTGGTTGACGAAGAAGCCGTGGCGCTTGTCGACCGCCAGGTGCTCCATCAGCGCGCCGCCCACGCCCATCGTCATCGCGCCGATCACCTGGCTGCGCGCCGATTTCGGGTTGAGGATGCGGCCCGCCGCGCACACCGACAGCATGCGCCGCACGCGCACCTCTGCCGTGGCGACGTCCACCGCGACTTCGACGAAGTGGGCGCCGAAGGTCGACTGCTGCATCTTCTTTTCCAGGTCGCCGTATTCCATCGTGTCCTCGGCCACGATGGCGCCGCCCCTGGCCACCTCGGTCAGCGGTACCGAGCGCGTGCCGACGCGCACCGCGCCATCGAGAAATTCGGCCTTGGCCGCATCCAGCCCCGCCTTCTGCGCGATCTGCTCGCGCAGCTTGACGCAGGCCGCGTAGACGCCGGCGGTGGAACTGTTGGCGCCCCACTGGCCGCCCGAACCGGCCGACACCGGATAGTCCGAGTCGCCCAGGCGCACGTTGACGCGCTCGACCGGCAGTCCCAGCATCTCGGCCGCGGTCTGGGCGATGATGGTGTAGCTGCCGGTGCCGATGTCGGTCATGTCGGTTTCGACCGTCACCTTGCCGTCGCTCTCCAGGCGCACGCGCGCGGCGGACTTCATGTTCATATTGTTGCGGAAGGCCGAGGCCATGCCCATGCCAACCAGCCACTGGCCCTCGCGCACCTGGCCTGGCTGGGCCTTGCGCTTGTCCCAACCGAAGCGTTCGGCGCCCTGGCGCAGGCACTGCACGTAGCGGCGCTGCGAGAACTTGCGGCCGGCTTTTTCGGGGTCGACCGTGGTGTCGTTGACGATGCGGAAGGTGACCGGGTCCATCCTGAGCTTCTCGGCCATCTCGTCCATCGCTACCTCGAGCGCCATCAGGCCCGGCGCCTCGCCCGGCGCGCGCATCGCATTCCCCTCGGGCAGGTCGAGCGTGGCCAGTTGCAGGCGGGTCAGGCGGTTGCCGCCCGCGTACAGCAGGCGGGTTTGCTGGACCGCGGTTTCCGGCTGGCCGCCCGGCAGGTCGCCCGACCAGCTTTCGTGGGCGATCGCGTTGATGCGGCCTTCGCGCGTGGCGCCGATGCGGATGCGCTGGATCGTGGCCGGACGGTGGGTGGTGTTGTTGATCATCAGCGCGCGCTGCAGCGCGACCTTGACCGGCCGCCTGGCCGCGCGGGCGCCGAGCGCCGCCAGCACCGCCTCGGCGCGCAGGAACAGCTTGCCGCCGAAGCCGCCGCCGATATAGGGCGAGACCAGGCGCACGTTCTGCGCCGGCACGCCGAGCGTCCTGGCCAGGTCCTGCTTGCCCCAGTCGATCATCTGGTTCGACGTCCAGACGGTGACCTTGTCGCCATCCCACGAGGCGATCGAGGCATGCGGCTCCATCATCGCGTGCGACTGGTCGGGCGTGGTGTAGGTGGCGTCGAGCTTGACCGGCGCGCCCGCGAAGGCGCCGTCGAAATCGCCGACCTTCGACTCGGCGTCGCCGGTCTTGGGCGTGACCGCCGCGTTCATTGCAGCGGCCAGGTCATAGGAACCGTTCGCCTTCGCGTACTCGACCTTCACCAGCGAGGCCGCCGCGCGCGCCTGCTCGAAGGTCTCGGCCACGACGACGCCGACCGCCTGGTGGTAATGCTGCACTTCCGGGCCGGCCAGCAGGTGGGCGGTATTGAAGTTGCCCTTGCCCAGCTTGCCGGCGTTCTCATGGGTGACGACGGCGATCACGCCCGGCGCGCGGCGCGCGGCCGTCGTGTCGATCGAGACAATGCGGCCCTTGGCGATCGCCGCGCCGATCACGTAGCCGTAGGCGGCATTCGGCGCCGCCGCATGCTGCTCGTAGGCGTAAGGCGCGGAGCCGGTGGTCTTGAGCGGACCGTCGATGCGGTCGAGCGGCTTGCCGACGACCTTCATCTGGTCGATCGGATTGGTGGTTTCTGGTTTGGTAAATTTCATGGTCTCAAGCCTTTCATTCAGCTCGCGCGCTCTTGCGCCAGGATGGCGTCGAGCGTGCGCTCGACGAGCAGGATCTTGAATGCGTTGTCGTCTGTGGTGCGGGCGCCGGCCAGCAGTTGCGCGGTGGTGGCCTTGCCGCCGCGCGGCAGCTGGCTTTCCGCCGCCGGTACGCGCCACGGCCGGTGCGCCACGCCGCCCACGGCCACGCGGCCGCTGCCGTCCGGCTGCACCACGGCCGCCACCGAAACCAGGGCGAAAGCGTAAGAGGCGCGGTCGCGCACCTTGCGGTAATAGTGCTTGCCGCCCAGCGGCTTGGGCAAGGTCACCGCCGTGATCAATTCACCGGGCATCAAGCTGTGCTCGATGTGCGGCGTATCGCCAGGCAGGCGATAAAAGTCGGCGATCGGGATCGTGCGCGCGCTGCCGTCGGGACGCACGGTCTCCACGCCGACGTCCAGCAGTTGCATGGCCACCGCCATATCGCTCGGGTGCGTCGCGATGCAGGCGGAGCTACCGCCCACGATCGCATGGCCGCGCGTGTGGCCGCCGATGGCCGAGCAGCCGCTGCCGGGCACGCGCTTGTTGCACGCCATATTGGTGTCGTAGAAGTAGGGACAGCGGGTGCGCTGCAGCAGGTTGCCGGCGGTGGTCGCCTTGTTGCGCAGCTGGGTCGAGGCGCCGGCCAGCAGCGCGCGCGACAGCACGGCGTAATCCTTGCGCACGCGCGCGTCGGCCGCCAGGTCGGTGTTGCGCACCAGCGCGCCGATGCGCAGGCCGCCCTCCTTCGTCGGCTCGATCTTGTCGAGCGCCAGGCCATTCACGTCGATCAGGTGGGCCGGGGTTTCGATCTCGAGCTTCATCAGGTCGAGCAGGTTGGTGCCGCCAGCGATGAAACGCGCGTTGGGGGTCCTGGCGGCGGCCGCCGCCGCCTCGGCCGGGGTCGCGGCCTTCTGGTAACTGAATGCCTTCATGCCTTAACTCCTCCGACTTCCTTGATCGCGTCGATGATGTTCGAATAGGCGCCGCAGCGGCAGATATTGCCGCTCATGCGCTCGCGGATCTCGTCGACGGACAGCAGCGGCTTGGCGTTCAGGTCGCCGGTCACGTGGCTCGGGATACCCTGGCGGATCTCGTCGATCACCGCCACGGCCGAACAGATCTGCCCCGGGGTACAGTAGCCGCACTGGAAGCCGTCGTGCTTGACGAACGCCGCCTGCATCGGGTGCAGCTTGTCGGGCGTGCCCATGCCTTCGATGGTGGTGATCTCGGCGCCGTCGTGCATGATCGCGAGGCTCAGGCAGGAATTGATGCGGCGGCCGTCGACCAGCACCGTGCAGGCGCCGCACTGGCCCTGGTCGCAGCCCTTCTTGGTGCCGGTCAGGTGCAGGTTTTCGCGCAATGCGTCGAGCAAGGTGGTGCGGGTGTCCAGCGTGAGTTCGCGCGGCTGGCCGTTCACGCGCAGGGTGACCTTGCTGGTCACCGGCGCCGGCGTCCGGGCCGCGGCGGCGTCGCCCTGGCCCGCGGCCTGGGCGCCGGCCAGCGGCAAGGCCGCCGCCGTCGCGCCGAGCGCGCCGCCGATCAGGACACCGCGGCGGGTCTGGTTGATGTTGGTGGAGTCGTCCATCAGGTGTGCTTCCTTCTGTCAGCGGTTAATTAATCCAGTTGATGTTACGGCAAGCCCTTCCTGCGATTCATGAAGAACGCGGCATAGGCTTATGTCCCCGGCTCATGAATCGGCGCGGCGTGCCGACCGTGTCGACCATGCCGCCAGCAGGGCAACTACCGCGGCGGTCGCCAGCAGGCCTGCGCTCAGGTAAAAGGTTGCCCGATAGCCGCCGGCGTCGAACAGCAGGCCGCCGAGTGTCGCGCCGAGCATGATCGCGAGCTGGACCACGGCCACCATCAATCCTCCGCCGGCTTCGGCGTCGTCCGGCAGGGTCTGGGCCAGCCAGGTCCACCAGCCGACCGGCGCCGAGGTCCCGACCAGCCCCCAGAGCGCGAGCAGCGCGGTCACCGCCGCCGCCGAATGGCCGAAGGCGACCAGCGCGCCGGCCACCAGCGCCATCGCGAGCGGCATCGCCACCAGCACCCGGTACAATCGGTCCTTGAGCACGGCGCCGATCAGGGTCGTGCCGACGAAGCCGGCCACGCCCAGCGCCAGCAGCATCAGCGACAGGGTCGCGGCGCTCACGCCGGTGACGCCCTCCAGGAACGGGCGCAGGTAAGTAAACAGCGCGAACTGCCCCATGAACAGCAGGCTCACCGCCGCCATGCCGAGGACGACCGCCGGCCGCCTCAGGAGTCGCGGGATGCCACTGGACGTCGCGCGCTCGTTGACGCGCAACGCGGGAAGGCTGAACATCAGCCAGGCGAGCGCGATCGCCGCCACCGGCACCAGGCAGAAGAAAGCGCCGCGCCAGCCGATGACGGCCCCGAGATAGCTGCCGGCCGGCGCCGCGATGACGGTCGCCAGCGCATTGCCGCCATTGAGAAGCGCCAGGGCGCGCGGCACGCCGCGCGCCGGCACCAGGCGCATCACGGTCGCCGCCGACATCGACCAGAAGCCGCCGATGGCGACGCCGATCAGCGCGCGGCCGACCATGAACAGGAAGTAGTTGGGCGCGAACGCGGCCACGGTGCCGGAGACGATCATCAGGAAGGTCAGGCCAAGCAGCAGGGTCTTGCGGTCGAGGCGTCCGGCGACCGAACCGAGGAACAGGCTGGTGACCAGGGCGAAGAGGCCGGAAATCGCGATCGACTGGCCGGCCTGGCCTTCGCTGATGCGCAGCTCGGCCGCCAGCGGCGTGAGCAGGCTGACCGGCATGAATTCGGAGGCGACCAGGGCGAAGGCGGCGAGCGACATCGCCATCACGGCGCCCCATGCCGCGCTCTGGGCCGGCCTGCTGTCGCGAGCGGCGGAAATGGTTGGATTCATTGTTGATCAAACAGGGTTGAGGCGGGACGAGCGGCGCCGCCGCTCGTGAAGGCCCGCGTTGCGGGCCGGTGGGTGGATCAAGCGGCCAGGCTGGCGTTATCGATCACGAAGCGGTATTTGACGTCGCCCTTGAGCATGCGCTCGTAGGCGCCGTTGATATCGTCGGCGCGGATCATCTCGATGTCGGCCACGATGCCGTGCTCGGCGCAGAAGTCGAGCATTTCCTGGGTTTCCGGAATGCCGCCGATCATCGAGCCGGCGATCGCGCGGCGCTTCGTGATCAGGTTGAACACCTGCGGCGACGGATGCGGCGACTCGGGCGCGCCGACCAGCACCATGGTGCCGTCGCGCTTGAGCAGGTTGAGGAAGGCGTCCAGGTCGTGCGGCGCGGCGACCGTGTTGACGATCAGGTCCAGGCTCCTGGCCTGGGCCGCCATCGCGTCCGCATCCTTCGAGACCACGACTTCGTCGGCGCCCAGGTTCAGGGCATCCTGGCGTTTCGATTCCGAGGTGGTGAAGGCGACCACGTGGGCGCCCAGGGCGTGGGCCAGCTTGATGCCCATGTGGCCCAGGCCGCCGATGCCGACGATGCCCACGCGCTTGCCGGGACCGGCGTTCCAGTGGCGCAGCGGCGACCAGGTGGTAATGCCGGCGCACAGCAGCGGCGCCACGGCCGCCAGCTGCTCCTGCGGATGGCGCACGCGCAGCACGAAGCGCTCATTGACCACGATCTGCTGCGAATAGCCGCCCAGCGTATGGCCCGGCGCATCCGCGGTCGGGCCGTTATAGGTGCCCACCATATTGTCGCAATAGTTCTCCAGGCCTTCGCCGCAATCGGCGCATGCCTTGCAGCTGTCGACCATGCAGCCGACGCCGACCAGGTCGCCCACCTTATGGCCGCTCACGTGGGCGCCGACCGCCGACACGCGGCCGACGATCTCGTGGCCCGGCACGCAGGGATACAGGGTGCCGGCCCATTCGGCGCGCACCGTGTGCAGGTCGGAGTGGCAGACGCCGCAGAAGTCGATATCGATCTGGACGTCGTGGGCGCCGGGGGCGCGGCGGGTGATGTCGATGGATTCAAGGGGTTTGTCGGCGGCATGCGCGCCGTAGGCTTTGACTGTCATGAGGTTTTCCGTATCGTTCAATGTCGTTTTAGCGCACCCGGCATGGGTGACGCGATTTGTCAGGAGAGCATGGTAGTCGCAAATTCATGCGAAAAACGACGCGGATTTTGACTAGGCTTATGACGTCCATTCATGAATCGGCTCGGTTGTCGTACTGCGCGTCGCTCACCTTTTCCAGCCATTCGACGTTCTTGCCATTGACGGCTTCCTGGATCGCCATATGGCTCACGGACGTCGCCGGCGCCGCGCCATGCCAGTGCTTGACGCCCGGCGGGGTCCAGATCACGTCGCCCGGACGGATGTCCTCTACCTTCCCGCCCCATTGCTGGATGCGTCCGGCCCCGGCCGTCACCACCAGCACCTGGCCGTGCGGATGCGTATGCCAGGCCGAGCGCGCGCCCGGCTCGAAGGTGACGAGGGCGCCCGAAGTGACTGCCGGCGCGCGCGCCGGGAACAGGGGGTCGACGCGCACGCCGCCGGTGAAGTGCTGGGCCGGGCCCTGGCTCGACGGCTGGCTGCCGGCGCGCGCGATGACCATGGTCGAGGCCGCGTCCTTGGCGGTTTGGGCGAATGCGGATGCGGCGAACATCAGCGACAGCGCGGTCGCGGCGAGCAGTTTCATGGGTTCTCCTTGGAATGCAGCATTGATGGAAGAAAAACCAATATAGCCGTCGCCCAAGCGTGCGAGTAGCCCGGCGCCGCTCATTGGGCATATGCGCCGGCGTCATGAATGCACTCATCCGTGCTGCGCTGGACAGCCGCGCCAACCAACGGCACACTATCGGCCATGAACCAGGAATTACTCGACGCCGTTGCCGCCTACGCCCGTGCCCACGCCAACCGCGACGGCCTGGCGCTCACGCCCATCCCCGGCCTGCGCATGATGTGCCTCGACCAGCCGGGCGACAAGCTCGAATCGACCTACCGGCCGCTGGTCTGCCTCGTGCTCCAGGGCGAAAAGCACCTGCTGGCCGGGCGCCAGGAAAAGCTGTGCGCCGAAGGCCAGGCGATCATCGTCAGCGCCGACCTGCCGGTGACGGGCCAGGTGGTGACCGCATCCAGCGAGCGTCCCTATATCGCGCTGGCGATCGAACTCGACATGGCCCTGCTGTCCGAACTGGCCGACCAGCTGCGAAAAGTTGACGCTGCAACCGCACCGCCGCCACCGGACCCGGCGGCGACGATGCTGGTGCACGACGTCGACGCGGCGATCCTCGATTGCGCGCGCCGCCTGATGCACCTGATCGCGCATCCCGAGGCGGTGGCCATCCTGCACCCGGGCCTGATGCGCGAGCTGCATTTCTGGCTGCTCAACGGCGCGCATGGCCGCCAGCTGCGCGCATCGATAGCGCCGGATGCCCATCCGGTGCGCCTGAACCGCGCGGTGGCGATGCTGCGCCTGTCCTACCACCAGAAGCTGCGGGTCGAGGAACTGGCCCAGGCTGCGTCGATGAGCCTGTCGGCCTTCCACAAGCATTTCAAGGACTACACCTCGCTCACGCCGGTGCAGTACCAGAAGCGCCTGCGCCTGATCGAGGCGCGGCGCCTGATGCTGTACGAGGGGGCCACCGCCAACAAGGCGGCGTTCGAGGTCGGCTACGAGAGCAGCTCGCAGTTTACGCGCGAGTATGCGCGCCTGTTCGGCGCGCCGCCGCGGCGCGATGCGCGGCGTCCGGCCACCGTTGCGGCGCCGGAGCTGGCGGCCGAAGCCGCTCTATAAAACGTCTTCGATCCGGATCGGCAGGCGGCGGATGCGTTTGCCGGTCGCGTGATGCACCGCATTGGCGATCGCCGCCGCCACGCCCACCATCGCCACCTCGCCAAGTCCCTTGACGCCGCTCGCATTGAGCAGCGGGTCGGGCCGGTCGACGAAACCCACGTCGATGTGCCCGATGTCGGCATGCACGGGCAGCACGTACTCGGCCAGGTCGGCGTTCAGGAAGCCGCCGTAGCGCGGATCGACCTCGCTGATTTCGCGCAGGGCGGCGCCGATGCCCCACACCACCCCGCCGCGTACCTGGCTGTCGGCCGTCACCGGGCTCACCACGCGGCCGCAGTCGATCATGCTCACCACGCGCGGCACGCGGATGCGGCGCGTCACCGGCTCCACGCTCACCTCGACGAAGTGGGCCGCATAGCTCATCGACACGAATTCCGGGTACACCGGCCCGGCCGGCGCCGGCATGCCGCCCTGCAGGCGGCCATAGACGGCGTCCGGCTGGCCCGGCGCCTTGCGCCGCACCTCGGCCTCGATGCGCTCGCGCTGGGCCAGCGCCAGCACCTCGGCCGGCTTCAAGGCAGGGTCGTGGCCAGGCGCCAGCTGCGCCAGTGCGTCCAGCAGCGCCTGGGCGGCTTCTTCCGCCGCCGGCGCCACGCTGGCCGTGCCCCAGGAGCCGGCGGTCAGGTGCTGGGGCGCGCCGCGGGTGTCGCCGATCTGGATCGCCAGCGCCTGCGGCTCGACCCGCAAACGGCGCACCAGCACATTGGCGATCGCGGTGCGCATCCCCTGCCCCATCTCGTGGCCAGCCACCGTGAACAGGATACGGCCGTCGCGGGTGGCGGCGATGCGCGCGATCGCCGGAGTGGTCGCGGCCTTATAGGCGCCGCAGGCCACGCCCCAGCCGATGGCGGCGCCGTCCGCCGCCTTCATCGAGGCCGGCCGCGCATCGCGCCGGCTCCAGCCGAAGCGGCGCGCGCCTTCGCGCAGGCATTCGGCCATGAAGCGCGAGGACAGCGGCTTGCCGGTGAGCGCGTCGGTCTGGGTATCGTTGCGCAGCCGGAGTTCGACCGGATCGATGCCCAGTTGCTGGGCCAGTTCATCCACCGCCGACTCGAAGGCGAACGCCGCCGGCTGCTCGAACGGCGCGCGCATATAGCCCGGCGTCTGCACGTCGGTGCGCACCAGCCGCTCGCGCCCGCGGAAATTCGGGATGCCGTACAGGCGCGCGCTCATGTCGGCGTACGATGCCGGGAACAGGTCGTGGCGCGAGGTCTGCTGGTCGGCTTCGTGGATGGCCGCCAGAATCTTGCCGGAGGCGTCTGCGCCCAGCTGGATGTGGTGGCGGCTGGCCGGGCGGAAGCTGGCGTCGTGAAACAGCTGGCTGCGCGGCACCACCAGCTTGACCGGCCGGCCGAGCCTGCGCGCCGCCACCGCCGCGAACAGGGTCTGCATCTGCAGCGAGTTCTTGAGGCCGAAGCCGCCGCCGCACTGCGGCGAAACCACGTCGATGCGCGCCGGGTCGAGGTTCAACTGGCGCGCCAGGCCGTGGCGGATCGCGCCGCTGTTCTGCGTGCCCTCGTGGATCACCAGCGTGCCCTTGCGCCACTCGGCCACGGTCGACACCAGCTCGATCGGGTTCTGGTGCTGGGGCGGGTGCAGGTACTCGGCATCGATCCTGTGCGTCGCGCCGGCGTAGGCGGCGTCGGCATCGCCCGCCACCTTGTCGGCGAACATCTGCTGCGGCAGCGGCGAGCCCTGTTGCGGCACGATGTCCTTCGCCGGCGCGTCCAGCGTCACCTGAAATGGCTGTTCTTCATACTTCGCCCGGATCAGGGAGGCCGCTTCGAGCGCCGCCTCCAGCGTGTCGGCCACCACCAGCGCGATCGGCTGGCCGCGATACGCGATTCCTGACTCCAGCATCGGCTGCATGCTCTGGAACGCGAAGCCGCCGCCCAGCACATGGCCGGCCGGCTTGTACTCGCCCATGTCGGCGTGGGTCAGCACCAGCCGCACGCCTCCCGCCTCCCGCGCGGCCCGGGTATCGATGGACCGCACCTCGCCGCGATTGATGGTGGACACCGCCAGCGCCGCATGCAGCATGCCGGGCAGCGCCTGGTCGGCCGCGTACAGCGCGGCGCCGCGGACCTTGTCGCGCGCGTCGATGCGCGCCTGTCTGGGGAATGCCGACTCATTGATATCCATGCTCATCTCAAGTCCTTTGTGCTGCGATCATCAGCGCATCGGCCACCGTGCGGGCGCCGAGCTCGATGCGGAAGGCGTTGTGGTGTCCGGCCCTGGCATCCGCGAAGGCGGCGAATCCGGCCGCCAGCGCCGTCTCGATGGTGAGTTCGCGGCCGGCCAGTCCCTCCTCGGCCAGGCGCGCCCGCCACGGCTTGGTGGCGACGCCGCCCAGCGCGATGCGCGCCTGCGCCACCCGCTTGCCGTCCATTGCCAGGGCCACGGCGGCGGAGCTGAGAGCGAAGGCATACGATTCGCGGTCGCGGATCTTGTGATAGGTCGAGGCGCGCCCGAGGGACGTGACCGGGACCCGGATGCGGGTGATGATCTCGCCCGGCGCCAGCGTGGTCTCGAGGTCGGGCCGGTCGCCCGGCAGACGGTGCAAGGCCTCGACCGGGATGCTGCGCACGCCGTCCGGACCCAGCACGTCGAGCACCGCGTCAAGGGCGACCAGCGCGACCGCGAAGTCGCCGGGATAGGTGGCGATGCAGCTGGGACTCGTCCCCAGCAGGGCGTGGCCGCGGTCGATGCCGTCCAGGGCCGCGCAGCCGCTGCCCGGCTGCCGCTTGTTGCAGGCGAACGGCTCGCCACCGCGGAAATACGCGCAGCGCGTGCGCTGCAGCACGTTGCCGCCCAGGCTGGCCATATTGCGCAGCTGCTGGGACGCCGCGCGCCACAGCGATTCCGACAGCGCCGGATAGTCCTTCACCAGGCGCGGGTCGGCCGCCACGTCGCTCATGCGCGCCAGGCTGCCGAATACCAGCTCGCGCGCGCCGGAAGTATCGAACGCGCGCAATTCCTCGATCGCGTTGATGTCGACGATGGCGGGCGGACGCTCGACGCCCAGCTTCATCAGGTCGTACAGGGTGGTGCCGCCTGCCATCAGGCGCGCCTCCGGGTAGGTGACCATGGCCTGCACGGCCTGCGCGGGCGAACGGGCGCGGATCAGGGTGAATTCACGCATGGTTCACGCCTTTTCGGCGGCGGCCTGGCCAATGGCGGCCACGATGCCGTTGTAGGCGCCGCAGCGGCACAGGTTGCCGCTCATGGTTTCCTTGATGCGCTCGGGCGAACCCGCATTGCCTTCGCGGACGCAGGCGATCGCCGCCATGATCTGGCCCGGCGTGCAGTAGCCGCACTGCAGCGCGTCGTGGTCGATGAAGGCTTGCTGCATCGGGTGCAGGCTGCCGTCGGGCCGCTGCAGGCCTTCGATGGTGTCGACCCGGCGGCCCTCGAGCTGCAGCGCCGGCGTCAGGCACGACACCACGCGGCGGCCGTCGACGTGGATGGTGCAGGCGCCGCACTGGCCATGGTCGCAGCCCTTCTTGGCGCCGCTCAAGCGAAGCCGCTCGCGCAGCAGGTCGAGCGCCGAGGTCCTGGGATCGACCGTCAGGGAGTGCTGCCGGCCGTTGACCTCGAAGCTGAGCGGCACGCCGCCGGCGTGGACTTGCGGCGCGGCGTCCGCGGGCCCGGCCTGGGCCTCGCCGGCACTGACGGCGCCGCTCGCCGCGGCCACCGACAGCACCGACAGCACGAACTCGCGCCGGTTGACCTGTGTCGCCTGGTAAAGCTGGCTGGATGGATCGGGGCCGGTTGTCATGGCGAACTCCTTCTGTCTGGAATGGGGGTGTGCCAAGAATGTAGACCAAGCTTTTCGCACGCACGAGCCGCCTGAATGGAAAAGGCAACAACTGTGCAGGATCAGGCAAACGCAAGCGCGCCGGCGCAGTCCGGCGACAGGGTTTTCTTTCTAATGGCAAAATTTTTGGACAAGCATCGCAACCATCTTCTGGCGAGGCGCATTGAAATCATCCACCGACAGCCTGGATAACCACGTCGAGCGCCTGAGCGGCAAGCGGCGCCCGGTCGTACGCATGGTGGTGGGCATCACGGCCCTGGGCTGCCTGCTGCTGCTCGCCTTCGCCGCCTGGTTCGTCTGGTCGGCGCGGCAGACCCAGATCCGGCAGACCGAAGTGGCGACCTCCAACGTGGCGCGCATGGTCGGGGTCCAGGTGGAAACCGCGATGAAGGCGACCACCATGGCGCTGGCGGACGTTGTCGAACGGGTGGAGCACGATGGCACCGGCGACGACGCATTGAAACGGCTACAGGCCCACCTGATGGTGCTCACCAGGACGACGCCCGAACTGCACGGCATTTTCGTGTACGCCGCCGATGGCCGCTGGCTGGCGACCTCCCTTACCGGCACTCCTCAGGGCAATAATTCGGACCGTGCCTACTTCCAGTACCACCGCGCCCACCCTGGGCGCGACATTTATGTGGCGCATCCGATCAGGAGCCGCTCCACCGGCGTCTGGGTGCTGCCGATCTCGCGCCGCATCGACCATCCCGACGGCAGCTTCGCCGGCGTGGCGCTGGTGACGCTGAAGGTGAACTTCTTCGAGCGCATCTACGACGAAATCGACGTCGGCGAGACCGGCACGGTCCTGCTGGCCCTGGAAGACGGGACGGTGGTCTACCGCCGTCCCTTCGACGACAAGCTGATCGGCACCAACCTCGCGCACGGCGCCGTGTTCCAGGCGATCAGGAAGCACGCCGCAGGCTCGGATTTCATGGTGGCCCGGATCGACAATATCGAGCGCCTGTACAGTTACCGGCGGGTCGACAATTTCGCCTTCGTGATTGCCGTCGGGCAGACCAAGGAAGAACTGCTCGCCCCCTGGAGGCGCTTCAGCATCCTGATGGGCACGGCGGTCCTCCTGATCGCCGCCATGTTCGCGCTCTTCGCCCGCAAGCTGATCCGGCAATTCGTCATCCGCGACCGTCTCGACCAGA
This sequence comes from Massilia oculi, assembly GCF_003143515.1. NCBI lineage: Bacteria > Pseudomonadati > Pseudomonadota > Betaproteobacteria > Burkholderiales > Oxalobacteraceae > Massilia > Massilia oculi. Next base: position 2,390,305 of record NZ_CP029343.1, read on the forward strand.
AGCTGCGCGCCTATTCGCAGGACCTGCGGCGCGATAACCTCGGGCTGCAGGAACTGGCCCATACCGACACGCTGACGCGGCTGGCCAACCGGCGCCGCTTCGACGAGGTGCTCGCGCATGAGCTGCGCCATGCGCGAATTGCCGGCACTCCGACCGCCCTGCTGCTGCTGGACGTGGACTACTTCAAGAAATTCAACGACCGCTACGGCCATCCGGCCGGCGACGCCTGCCTGCAGGAGGTCGGCCGCATCCTGGCGGCCCAGGTCAACCGCAACCGCGACCTGCCGGCACGCTACGGCGGCGAGGAATTCGCGGTGATCCTGCCGCATACCGAACTGGCCGGCGCGATGGCGGTGGCGGAACGGCTTCGCCATGAGATCCAGGCCCTGCAACTGCCGCACCAGGAGTCGCCGTCCGGCGTCGTCACGGCCAGCATCGGCGTCGCGGTCCTCGTCCGGGCTTCCGGCAACAATGCGGACCCGGGTGAACTCGTCGCACACGCCGACCGGCATCTGTACAACGCCAAGCACGCGGGCCGCAATCGGGTGGATGCCGGTCCTGCGATTTGAAGCTGCATCCGCACTAGCGCGAGGCCGCGTCCCACAACCTCATCACCTGCGTGATGGCCGCATCCAGGCTTGCATGCGTCGCACCGTCGCGCGCCAGCGTCGACAGGCCGGTCAGGAAGCTGTCGAACACCGTGGCCAGCGCCTGCGGGTCGACATCGCGCGCAAGCTGCCCCTGCGCGATGCCGCGTTCGACGCAGGCCAGGATGCCGGCGCACGTGCGCGCGCGCGATTCTGCCAGCGCGGCCGTCACACCCTCGTTCCCAGCACCGCTCGCGCTCATCACGCCGAGCGACACCATGCATCCTTTCGGGTGGCCGTCCTCGCACTGCATCGCCGCAGACCGCCTGAGCGCCAGCTCGATGGCGGCGCGAGGTGCCAGGTCGGCCTCCCACAGGCATTCCGTCACCCGCCCATGGGACGCCAGGTAACAGGTCACCGCTTCCTGGAACAGCGCCTCCTTCGACGCGAAGGCGGCATAGAAGCTTGGCGCCGAAATACCCAGGCCCGCCTTCAACTGACTGAGCGAGGTCGATTCATATCCGTGCTCCCAGAACAGGTGCATCGCGGTCGTCACCGCCGCGCTGCGGTCGAATTGTCGGGGGCGGCCCATTGTCGCCATGTCGTTCTCCTTTTTCGATCGACTTCAATACTAATCGGTACAAAAATCATTGACAAGCCATGCTTGGCCGCACTACATTTATACCGATCAGTACATAAGTAACCGGCCAGCCTGGTCGGTTCATCCTCGACAGGAGTCTTGATGGAAGCAACACATTCCCCCCACCCGGCCGCCCGCGCCGGCAGCCTGCCGGTCGCGGCGCTGCTGGCCCTGGCCATGACCGGATTCATCTGCATCGCCACCGAAACCCTGCCGGCCGGCCTGTTGCCGCTGGTTGCGGAGGGCCTCGGCATAAGCAGTTCGATGGCTGGACAGACCGTGACTGCCTATGCCCTCGGTTCTGTGCTGGCAGCCATTCCGCTCACGATCGCCACCCGCGGCTGGCGGCGCCGCAGCGTCCTGATGCTGACCATCGTCGGTTTCCTGGTCTTCAATACGCTGACCGCGCTGTCGTCCGATGTCACGCTCACCCTGGCGGCGCGCTTCTGCGCCGGGATGGCTGCGGGCCTGGCCTGGAGCCTGCTGGCCGGCTACGCGCGCCGGATGGTCGCCGTCCACCAGCAGGGACAGGCCATGGCCATCGCCATGGTCGGCACTCCGATCGCGCTATCGCTCGGCGTGCCCCTCGGCGCCTGGCTCGGCGGCGCGGTTGGCTGGCGCACGGCGTTCGGTTTCATGTCGGCGCTGTGCGTGGTGCTGATGGTATGGGTGGTGGCCAAGGTGCCCGACTACCCCGGCCAGTCGGACCGGCAGCGCTTGCCCCTGCGCGAGGTATTCGCCACGCCGGGCGTGCGTCCGGTGCTGGCGACCGTGATCGCGTGGATGCTGGCGCATAACATCCTGTACACCTATATCGCGCCGTTCGTGGCGCAGGCCGGGCTGGCCGGGCGCGTGGACGTGGTCCTGCTGGTCTTCGGTGTCGCCGCGCTGGGCGGAATCTGGATCGCCGGCCGGCTGGTGGACAGCCACCTGCGCGCCACCGTCCTGGCCAGCCTGGGCGGTTTCACCGTCCTGTCCCTGCTGTTCGCCTGGCTGTCGGCGGCGCCGTTGGTCGTGTACGCGGGCGTGGCCGCATGGGGCCTGAGCTTCGGCGGCGCGGCCACCCTGCTGCAAACGGCGCTGGCCGACGCCGCGGGCGATGGCGCCGACGTGGCGCTGTCGATGAACGTGGTGGCCTGGAATGGCGCGATCGCGGGCGGCGGCCTGCTCGGCGGTTTCCTGCTCGACCGGTGGGGCGCGGCGTCTTTCCCATGGTCCACGGCCTTGCTGGCCGCGCTCGGCTTCGCGATCGCCTGGTCGAGCAGGACGCACGGCTTCCGGCCCGGCCCCCGCTCTGGCCCGGCCATCGCCGGGCACTGAACCGATCAGGCGGTGGCCAGGCCGCGCAATGAAGTGACGATGTCGTGCAGGCTGGCGACCTCGCAGCTCGGGATCGCCTGCGAGTCGTTGGCCAGGCGGCCGGGATTGAACCAGCAGCTCTCGATGCCGAAGCGGTTGGCGCCGAGGATGTCGGCGTCCAGGCGGTCGCCGACGATCACGGTCTCGAGCTTGGCGAAGCTGCGCGCCATCTTGCTGGTGAACTCGAAGAAGCGGCTGTCGGGCTTGGCGAAGCCGCAGGCTTCGGAAGTGGCGACGAAGGACAGGTGGTCCTGCAGCCCCGAGCTGGCGATGCGGCGGTGCTGGATCTGGTGGGCGCCATTGGTGATGATGCCCACTTCGCCGATGCCGGCCAGGGTTTCGCACAGCTGGGCCGCGCCGTCGACCAGCACCACGGTATCGGTCAGCGATTCAAGGTACAGGTCGCTGGCGCGCTGCGGATCGATCTCGATGCCGTTGTCCGCGAAGGTCTTGCGGAAGCGCTCGACCTTGAGGAAATCCTTGGTCACGGCGCCTTGTTCGAAGCTGCGCCACAGCGCCAGATTGGTCGCCTGGTATTGCTGGAACAAGACGCCAAGCTGCTCGCGCACGCCCAGTTGCTCCATGGTGCGCATGAAGGAGCGCTGTTCGGAAGCGCGGAAGTCGAGCAGGGTGTCGTCGAGGTCGAACAGGAAGAGTCGGTGTTTCATTACGTCGGGATGAGAGTACAACTATGGCTTCATGGTAGCACGCTCATCCGGGACGCGCTCCGGGTCAGCTCGGCTTGGGATCGGGCACCGGTTCCTCGTCGTGCGGCAGGTGCACCGGCTGGTGGTGCGGGTGCGGCGTGTCGAAGGGCTCGGGCATCGGCTCTTCGATCGGGGCCGGATCGGGCGCGCGGTGGGCGTGATAGGCGGCATGATGAGCTGCGTGCATGATGCGATCTCCTTGCTGGAATGCGGATCGGATTACCTTATCATGCGGCCCCGCAGCGCGGCGCGCGCCCGGCAGTGGGCTACAATGCGCTTTCCCTGAACACAGCCTCCTTGCCGCACATGGAATTCTCGATCACCACCCTGGCCCTGCTCGTCCTGACTCCACTGCTGGTGTGGCGCATCTACAGCCGCATCAAGACGCAGATGCAGCGCCAGCGCTCGATCGTCTCGCGCCACTACACCGGCGTGCTGGTATTCGGCGCGATGATCCTGGTGCCGCTGGCGCAGCTGTTCGACACTCCTTACAACCTGGCGGCGCTGCTGGTCGGCGCGGGCGGCGGCATCGGCTATGCCGTCTGGGGCCTGAAACTGACCCGGTTCGAGGAAACCCCGCAGGGTTATCTCTTCACGCCGCCCGCGCGCCTGGGGCTGGTGATGGCGATGATCCTGGTGGCGCGCCTGCTGTACATCGGCATCGAGGTGTATGCCAACCAGGGCAAGGGCATCCCCACCCCGCGCCTGACCGACAGCCCGCTCACCATGCTGTGCGTGGGGATCACGGCGGGCTACTTCGGCTACTACTCGGCGGCGCTGCTGCGCTGGCGGCGGCGGGTGCGCAAGGCGATCGATCAGGTGTGATCCAACAAGAAAGGGGCCGATGGCCCCTTTCCTGATTACGCGGCCTTCGCCTCGTCCTTCCTTCGCTGCAGCACGAAGATCGGCTGCGCCCACTGCATGTCCTTCTTCTTCTTGCTCGTGATGAGTGTGAGTTCCGAAGGATCGTAGACGTCGGTATTGTGCGTCAGCGGCGTCGTCATCAGGTACTGGGCGTCGGTGTTCTTCAGGAACTCGCCGACCAGCTGGATATTCCGGATATCCAGGTGGGCGAACGGTTCGTCGATGAACACGAAGCCGCCCGAGCCTTCTTCCGATTTCAACAGGCCGATCAGCAAGACCAGCGACTTCATCACCTGCTGGCCGCCCGAGGCTTCGCCGTCGTTCATCCCGATCTGGTCCTTGCCGTCGAACTTGAAGCGCACGTGCAGGCCCGCCTGGGCCAGCTGCACGTCGTCGTTCTCCAGCCGCACCGGGTCGGCCTGGACGTCGATGCCGGCCAGCGAACCCAGTTCGCGGATGTTCTTGGTATAGGTCTTGATCGTGTAGCGCAGGCGCTCGATATAGGCCCCGCGCGCATTGCCGGTGGCCTCGATCGCGCGGTTGTTCTGGTAGCGGCGCTCCTCGGTCTCGCTCTGGCGGCTTTCCAGCTGCTCGTGCAGGCGCGCATACTGGTCGATGACGGTCGGGTCCAGTTCCCAGTCCTCGCGCGCCAGCGAGTGCTCCAGCGAGCCGAGGCGCAGGTTGACCTGGTGCGCGTTCTGGTGCCTGGCCACCAGGTCGCCGCGCCAGTTGGGGTTCTTCCAGGCGACAGGCACCGCGCGCCAGCCGCGGCGCAGCTCCAGCAGCGCCCTGGCGTGCTCGCTGCGCTGCTCGATCTGGCGGCGATGGTTCAGGCGCATGCCGGCTTCGGCTTCCGACAAGGCCATGCGCGCGTTCTGCCACACGGTGTCGGCGCGGGTGCGCGCCACCGTGGCGTTCTTGCTCAGGGTCTGCAGCTCGCCCAGGCGCGCGCCCACTTCCAGACGCTCGGCCTTGAGCGGCGCAATCGCGCGCGCGGCCTCCTCGAATTCTTCCTGGCGCGCCGACAGCTCCTTGGCGGCGTCGACGCCGGCGATGCGCGCCTTCAGGCCGCCCACTTCGGCGGCCAGCTTCGAGATGGCGAGGGTCAGCTCGTCTTCGCGCTTTTCCAGCGCCGGCATCAGTTTCTGGATTGCCTCCAGACGCTGGGTCTTGCCCGCCGCACCGAAGCGGTAGCGCGAAGCCTCGACGAACAGCGAGCGGCCGCCGCGGCGTTCGCGGTGGTAGGCGTCCGGCGTGATCCATTCGTCCGAACGGCTCTTGAAGCCTTCGTCGACCGAGTCGACGCGTTCGATGCGTTCCAGCTGGTCGATCAGCCAGCCCGGCGCCTTGCTCGAGAAGCGCACGACGGAGAGCAGGCTGTCGTCCTTCACCACCGGCGCGTTGACGCAGTCCGGCACGATGAAGTGGCGATAACGTTCCTTCTCGGCCAGGCGGTAGGCCGCCGGCGCATCCTTCGCATTCTCCAGCAGCACCACCGAGGCGTAGCCGCCCAGCACACCCTCGACCGCGCCCTGCCACTTCGGATCGGTCACCTCGACGATGTCCGACAGCATGGCGTGGGCGATGCCCTCGTCGCGCAGGGCGCGGCGCATCAGGCGCTGCGCTTCCGGCTCCGGCATCGAGGTCTTGCCCTGCAGCGCCGAGATGGTCGCCATCTCGCCCGCGATCTTGTTCGATACCGCTTCGCGCGCGCTCTTCTGGCGCGCCAGCTCGGCTTCCTTTTCCTCGAGCTGCTTCGCCACTTCGGCGATGTCGGCACCGGCATCCGCCGCCAGCTTTTGCAAGCGGTCGCGCTGCTCGAGCAGGCTTTCCAGGGGCTTCAGGCGCGTGTTCACCTCGGACAGGCGCTTGGCCAGCTGGCCGGCTTCAAGCTCCAGTTCGGTTTCCTGCTTCTGCGCCTCGGTGAGGGCGCGCTGCTGCGCCGCCAGCTGGCTGCGTTTCTCGGCCAGCTGGCCGTCGGCCTGCACCAGCGGCTTCTTCGCCTCGCGCAGCATGCGGCTGTTGTTGGCGGCCTTTTCGCGCGCTTCGTGGTATTGCAGCGCCGGCAGCACTTCTTCCTGCAGCTCGCGCTTCTCCTTGTTCAGGTCGGACCACTGGTGGTGGTTGGCCACGCGCAGGCGCAGCCCCTCCAGGTTGGTGCGCGAGGTCTCGAGCTCGGTCTCGAAGCGCTTGAGCTCGACCTCGGTGTCGCGCTGGTGGCGCTTGGCTTCGTCGTAGGCGTCCAGCACTTCCTTGTCGCCGAAGACCTGGAACACCAGGTCCAGCAACTGGCGCGGCGCGTATTCGCACAGTTTATCGGTCTCGCCCTGCTCCAGCGCCAGCACCTTCGACATCGCCGGCGACAGGCCGGCCGAGGCCAGGCGTTTGCGATAGTTCTCGACGCCCAGCCAGTCGGTGGCTTCGGTCACTTCCTCGATCTCGACGTTACCGGGTCGCATCAGGTACTGGCGCTTCCAGTCGCCGCCATTCTTCTGCACCTGGCAGAACAGGGTCACCTCGTCGTCCGAGAAGAAGCCCGAATGGCGGAACGGCCGGTTCGACAGCTGGCGTCCGATCGGCTTGTTGTCGACCACGGCGCGCAGCCAGGCGCTTTGCTGGCCCGAGTGGCGCGCATAGTGCTTGTACGTCCGGCCCATCGAGCAATCGAGGCCGAACAGGGTGCGCATCGCGTCGAGCAGCGTGGTCTTGCCCGAGCCGTTCTGGCCGGCGATCGTGATGATCTTGGCGTCCAGCGGGATGTTCTTGATCCGCTGCCAGTAATCCCAGTGGACCAGTTCGAGTGATTTAATGTGGAACATCGGCTATCTCAGTTCGGGGTATCGGTTGCGTCATCGGCTACATGAGCGGCAGGCTCGAGCTGCTCGACCGCCACCGCATCGTTGGCGGCTTCGGCGTCGACGGCCACCTTGCGCGGGGCGGCGGCCAGCGGCGCGCGCTTGAAGACTTCGGACAGCGCGCCGTTGATGATGCGCTCCTTGAGCACGTCGGTGTCCATCATCAGGTCCAGCAGCGGGCCTTCCAGGATCACGTCGCCGCGCCGTTCGATGAAGCCCAGCTTGGACAGCACGCCCAGGTTCATGTCCATGCGGGTCTTCTTGCCGAGCTTGTCGCCGAAGTCCGACAGCAGCGCGGTGTACGAGATGCCGATCGACGCGTCTTCGGCGCGCGGGATCGGCGTCTCCTTCTCGAACATATCGTTCTGGTCGTCGTCCACCGTGGTGTGGGTTTCCTGGCGTTCGCGCTTGGGCAGGATGATCTGGGCCCACAGCACCACCAGCAGGGCCACGCCGTCGCGGGTCAGGCCGAAGTTATTGTTCTGCCAGATGTCCTTGGCGCCGAAGATCTTCGGCTCGACGTTGCGGTGCAGGGCCACGGTCACGTGGTCGGCATACACGTTGTCGAGCAGTTTGAGGCCCGATTCGAGCAGGCGCTTGTCGACTTCGGCGCGGAACTGGTCGTCCGACAGCGCGCGCTTGACCATCTTGTCGTCGCGGCGCAGGGTCTGGTGCGTCAGCAGGCGCGCGATCAGGATTTGTGCATCGTCATTCATGTGGGCGTGCCGTCCGAAGGGTGATCTAGATTGAGGGAGAGGGTCGCGATCGACATGGCCGCCACCTCGGGGTCGTCGAGTTCGATCATCTGGTCCTGGGCCTCGAAGGCGAGCGGCAGGCGCGCCAGGTCGGCGGTCGCGCCCTGCAGGCTGGCCTCGGCCGCGTCGCCCAGCAGCGGCAGCAGCGAGGCGCGGTAGGACGCGACGGCGAAACTGGCCGGCAGCAGGGACTCGTGCAGCTGGACCTTCTTGGGGCCGACGTCCGAAAATTCGGGGAAGTTGCCCAGGTTGGCGAAGTCGGCGAGCTTGTTGATCCAGTCGTTCAGCTCGACCATCATGGCCGGGTTGTCGTTGATCGTCAGCGGCGCATCCTGGCCGCTCGGCAGGCCTTTCGGGCCGGTCGAGATCACGCGCTCGGCCAGCAGCTCGGTCTCGGCGACGTCGATCATCTCGGCCGGGGTGGCGAACAGCGGCGTCACCGGGCGGTCGATCGCATCCGATGCCAGGCTCGCCAGGTCTTCATGGGCCAGCAGCCAGCGCTTGACGTCGGTGGTCGACAGGCCGGACTGGCCCAGGTGCACGCGCTGGCGCTCGATCTGGTTCAGCGCGCGCGAGAACATGCCCTGCATATTGAGCAGCGCGCTCTGGGCCCGGCCGATGGCCTGGGCCGCGCGGTGGGTGGCGCTGTCGGCCCGTTCGTCCGAGGTGATGGCGCGCAGGATGACCGAGCCCTTCTCCACCCAGTCGCAGGCCATATGCCACTTGGCCTGCGAGGTGCGCAGGCGGAACTCGGAGCCGGAAGCGATCGCGTCGCGGAATTCCTCGGTCAGCTCGATCAGGCGGCCCAGCAGGTGCTTCAGCTGGTCGACGGTCACGCCGCCGACCGCCTGGGCGCCGGCCACCTGCGACAGCAGGAAGCCCATCTCGGCGTCGTCGTCTTCCGGCTTGCCCAGCGCCAGCAGGGTCTCGAGCGCGGACAGGACGTTGCGCGCCAGCGGCGTGATGCGGTACACCGCGTTTGGTGCGTCCCAGGCCAGCAGACCGTGGCCGCGCAGGCGGTTGAGCACCGTCTCCAGGCTCTCGGGAATCAGGTAGGCCAGCTTCTGGTTGATGTCGGCGCGCGAGAACGCCGAGCTGGCGGTGTCGCCGGCCAGTTCGCGCAGGACGAGCAGGCGCACCAGCACGCCGTCCTGGGTGCCGTGGAACAGGGCCGTGAAGGCCGACAGCATCGGCTGGGCACGCTTGAGGTGGAAGACCTGCTCGATTTCGTCGGGAGCGACGCCTTCCTGGAAGTGTGCCTGCAGCGGATCAAGTTCCGGCGCCGTGGCCGGGGAGTCGGCAGCGAGGGCCGCGCCGGCAAGGGGATCGATCATCGTTGTTACCAGTCTCTCGTGCGCGGTCGAGACGGGCCTGGCATGCGCAATATTGACAATATTGACAATATCTACATGAACGTACTGACAGGCCCGACCGGCGTCGCGGGGGCGTCAGTATAACAGGCTGGACTGGCCAATCAGCGATTGCCGGCCCCGACCGGGGGCCGACAATTGCGGGAAAGACACAGATGTGACTTACGGCTTAGCAATACTCTTCAGCGTCTGTTCGATGGTTTCCTTGTCGCCTTCCGTGAAACGGATCTTGACCGGATACCATTCATGCGCCGGCGCCAGCCACACCTCGATGCTCTGGTCGCGGCTGTCCGGCAAGGCTTCGCGGCTGACCAGCACGGCGTCGACCTGGCCCAGCCCGGTCTTGACCTTCTCGCGCCTGACCACCTTGAAGGTCCAGGCTTCGGCGCTGGTGCGGCCGGCCACGAAGAACGGCCATTCCGAGCCCGGCTTGAACTTGTCGCCGGCCGCGCGCGCGATGGCCGCCAGCTGCCAGGTGATCGATACCCGGTCCTGCTCGCCGCCCTTGAGCGGATAGGTCTTGTCGCCTTCGGAGAAACTGATGACTTTTTCGCCGCGGTCGAAGGTGATCGAGGTCGGGTCCTTGCGCAGGCGCTTTTCGGAAAATTCCACCGGCGCCAGGCCGAACTCATCGATGGCGCCCTGGCTGCGGTTGTCGAGCAGGGTGCCCAGGATGGCCACGCGCGATTCGACGTGCAGGTCGTATTTACCGTCGCCGGCGCGCCAGGCGACAGTGGCGTCGCCCTTGAGCGACAGGCCGCGCTGGCGCGCGTTCAGGTCATACTGCAGGTCCGCCGATGGCGGCAATTCGAAGGCGCGCTTGACGGCTGGATGCGCCGCAGCCGATGGATTGGCGGCCTGGGCGGTGCTGCCCAGGGCGAGTGCCAGCGTGCATGCGACGCCGGCTTTTCGAATGTTGTCTAGGAGCATATCAAAATCCTGAATGGTTCAAGACGATATTATTCACTGTTTGCGTGGTTACTGCTCCGTTGGCCTCCGTATTGCGAATCCGCACCGGATACCAGCCGTGTTGCGGGGCCAGCCAGATGTCGAGTGTCGACTTGTAGGAGCCGGGCTGAGGCGGGCGCGTCAGGTGCCAGGTTTGCAGCTTGCCCAGCCCCGTATCGATCTCTTCCTGCCCCACCACATTGAACCGGTAAACGGCGGCGTCGCGGTCTTCGCCGACAAAGATGTCGATATCCCCGCTGAGTTGCTTGACGTCGCCGCGCGCGATCGCCGACAGCTGCAGCGGGACGCTGGCCTTGTCCTGGGCGCCGGGCACCAGCGGATAGGCCGCCTGTGACGCCGAGAAGGTCACCTTGTTCTGGCCCCAATCGAAATGGGTGGCAGTGAGCGAACGGCCGCGCCGCTTTTCCGTCATCTTGATCGGTGCAAAGCCGCTTGCTGCCACCGCGCCCTCGCTGTGCAAGACCACCAGGTTGACCCGCGTAAATACCACCCGAATGCCGGCCTCGACCTGGATCTTGTAGGTGTCGTCGTTCAGTTGCCACGCCAATAATGCCTCTCCCGACCATTCGGTGCCGTCCTTGTCGGTGCGGGCGACGTCCAGCGTGATCGAAGCCGGGGGCGGCATGTCGACCTTGTAGCGGCGCATCTCGGGAGCGGCTGGGGCGGCCGGCTCAACGGGCGCCGGCGTTTCTGCAGCTGGCGCTGGCGCCGGCGCAGCGGGTGGCGGCGCCGGCACGGCAGGCGCCGGCTCCATGCCGCTTCCCCCGGCGACGCCATCGACCGCGCCGGGTTCCATCCCGACGGTGATGCCGTTCGCCGGGGCCGGCATCCCGAATTCGACCGGCGCAATCACGGGCAAGGGCAGCGGCGCCGCCTCCCGCACCGGCAGCGGCGCGGGCGGCGGCGGTGGCGGCGGCACGGCGGCCGGCAGGACTTGCGCCAGGATCGTCGCCGCCCCGCCGTCGCCATGGCCCTGGCGCGGCAGCTCCAGGTTGACGTCGAGCAGCACGCTCAGCGCGATCCAGTGCAGCAATACGACCAGCGCGACCGGCAGCAGCCGGCGGCGACGCGGAAGTAGAAGTGGTGCGGATTGCATATCCGCTAGTGTAGCGCGGGCGCGGCCCGCGCTGCACGGCGCCTTGGATCTTCCTTCAGCAACCTCAGGTGATCGCCCCGCCGTCGACGGTGAGCACGGCCCCGGTGATCTGGCGCGCCGCCGGGCTGGCCAGGAACGCCACCGCCGCCGCCACGTCGCGCGGCTCGCCGAAGCGTCCCAGCGGGATCAGCGACTTCTGGAATTCGGCGAATTCGCCATTGGCCGGATTCATCTCGGTGTCGGTCGATCCCGGCTGCACCAGGTTGACGGTGATGTCGCGCGCACCCAGTTCGCGCGCCAGGCCGCTGGTGAAGGTCTTGAGCGCGGCCTTGGTCAGGAAATACACGGTGGCCCCCTCGCCGACGATGCGGTCGGCGCCGGCCGAGCCGATGTTGACGATGCGGCCACCCTGGCCCAGGTGCGGGATGGCCGCCTGCGCCGCCAGGATCGGGCCGCGCACGTTCACGTCCAGCAGGGCGTCGATATCGTCCACGGCGATGTCGGCGATCGGCGCATAGCGGGCGATGGCGGCGTTATTGACCAGGATGTCCAGGCCGCCCAAAGCCTGGGCCGCCGCGTCGACCGCGCGCCGGATCGCTGCCGGATCGGCGCTGTCGGCCTGGATCGCGACCGCCTTGCGGCCATGGCCTTCGATGGTGCGCACGACTTCCTGGGCCCGCTCGGCCGAACGCTCGTAGGTGATCGCCACGTCGGCGCCCTGCTGCGCCAGTTCGAGGGCGATCGCGGCGCCGATGCCGCGCGATGCGCCGGTCACGATGGCGCGTTTTCCTTGCAAGTTGTTCATGACATTCCCTTTATGTGTTGATCGATACAGAAATAGTAGATCCGCTGCCGGCGCGCTGTCAATTGATTTTTTAGTGACCGACACATATATTGTGAACGGCGTGCGGCGTTGTCCCGACCCGCAGCCGGACATATACTGTGCGCGATGCAGACGCCCGACCAACCTCTCCTCGACGAAGCGGCCTCCCCAGCGCCGGCGACGCGCGCCCGCGGCCGGCCACGCGCCTTCGACCGCGAAGCCGCCTTGTCGAAGGCCATGCGCCTATTCTGGCAAAAGGGTTACGAAGCCACGTCGCTCACCGACCTCACCGCCGCGATGGGCATCGCCTCGCCGAGCCTGTACGCAGCCTTCGGCTCCAAGGAGGCCTTGTTCGTCGAAGCCCTGAACCATTACGGCGCCACCTATGCCTGGGGCTGGAAGAACTTCCTCGACGCCCCGACCGCGCGCGACGCGGTCCAGGCATGGCTGATGGATTCCGCCGCCTTCCTGACCGGCGGCGTCGAAGACGTCCCCCTCGGCTGCATGGCGACCCTGGCGGTGATCGGCGCCGCGGGCCACCAGCAACTGTGCGAGCAGACGCGCGCCGCGCGCGCCGCGCCGCGGGCGGTCGTCAGGAAACGCCTCGAGCAGGGCGTCGCGGACGGCGAGATTCCGGCCTCGGTCGACCTGGACGCACTCGCCCGCTACGTGCAGATCGTCCAGAACGGGATGTCGCTCCACGCGCGCGACGGCGCCAGCCGCACCGAACTGGAGGCGGCGGTGAAGGTGGCCATGCGCGGCTGGGACGCCCAGGTCGAGGGCTAGCGCCGCCGCATGGCCCATCCGTGCGTAATCTGCTACGCTTGCCGCACAACCACTGGAGACCAACCATGCTGAATCAGCCCATGCCAGGAATGACCGACACGCTCGAATTCGTCAAGAACCTGTGGGGCGGCATGAACATCCCCGGCGCCATGCCAGGCATGGGCGGCATGCCAGGAATGGGCGGCATGCACATGCCGGGCGCCGGCCTGTCGGTGGAAGACCTCGACAAGAAGATCGCCGACCTGAAGGCGGTCGAGTCCTGGCTCAACCTCAACCTGGGCATGCTGCGCGGTTCGATCCAGGCGCTGGAAATCCAGCGCGGCACCCTGGCCACGCTCAAGGCGATGGGCGACAGCATGGCCCAGGCCATGAGCCAGACCGGCGCCGCCAGCGACGCCGCCATGGCGCCCTTCGCGCAATTCTTCACCCAGGCCGCGCAGGCCGCCGCGCCCGCCGCCGCCAGGCCCGCTGACAGCGCCGCGCCACCGCCGCCGGCGCCATCCGCGACGGCGCCCGACACCCCGGTTCCGCCACCGGGCGCCGACGCATCGGCTGCGGCCATGCCGGCCGCCGTCGCATGGTGGAATCTTTTGCAGGACCAGTTCCGCCAGGCCGTGGCCAGCGCCATGCCGCCGGAGAGCGCCCATCCCGACCAGGCCGGCGGCGCGCCGTCCGATGGCGGCGACCGCCCCGCAGCCGGCGCCGCTGCCGCCGGCAAGCCACCCGCCGCAGGCCAATCCGCCAGCGCCCAGAATGGCAACGGCAATCCGGCCCCCAGCCGGCGCGGCGCGCGCGGCAAGACCGACAAGGCCTGAACGCTTGATCCAGACGGTGGCGCTCGCCTCCAAACCGTGCTGAACTGACGCAGCGGCCCGGCCTGCCCGGCCCGGCCGCTTCCCCGTCCAGCCGGAGCGAGCGCCATGTTGCCGAGCGACCTGACCCACCTGACGCCCTCGCAGGTCGACGACCTGCGGCGCAAGCTCGCCGCCGCCGGCTGCGATCCGCCGCCCGGTGCGCGCACGGTCGCCGAGCTGCGCGACGCCTTCGCCCTGCTGCGCAAGCGCCACGGCCTGGCGCCGTCGGACAGGATCGACGCGGCGCTGCTCCGCTACCTCGACGCCGCCGCCGGCCACCTGTTCGGCGAGGTGCTGCGGGACGAACTCGACATGCTGCGCCCCGAGACCGCGCAAGAGGGCGACGCCGCGCTCGAGGCCGCCCTGCCGCCCGACCGCGAACGCCTGTTGCAGCGCGCCCATGGCGGCATGCTGGCCGGCCTGGCCCTGTCCGGCGGCGGCGTGCGCAGCGCCACCTTCAGCCTGGGCGCCTTGCAGGCGCTGGCGCGCTGCGGCCTGCTGCGCCACATCGACTACCTGTCCACCGTGTCCGGCGGCGGCTTCGTCGGCGGCTGGTTATCCAGATGCTTGCATGCCAACGGCGGCGACATCGGCAAGGTGGAAGCCATGCTGGCGCCGCAGGCCGGCAGCGGCGAAGCCCCGGAACTGCGCTACCTGCGCCAGTACAGCAACTACCTGTCGCCGCAGGGCGGCATGTTCAGCGCCGACACCTGGACCCTGGTCGGCACCTATGTGCGCAACACGGGCCTCAACCTGGCCATGCTGGTGGCCTGGATGTGCGCCCTGCTGCTGCTGCCGCGCTTCGCCGTCTGGGCCGTGCACCGCGTGGTCGCGCCGGGCGGTCCATGGACGCACCTGGCCGACGTCGCCTGGATCCTGGGCGTGCTGCTGTTCCTGTTCGCCGTGTTCTGCATCGCGCTGTCGATTTCGAGCAAGCCCGAAAGCTCGCGCGGGATGCGCCGCTTTCCACTGTCCCAGGGCGCGGTCCTGTGGTGCATCAACCTGCCCCTGCTGCTGGCGGGTTTCCTCGGCAGCCTTGGACTGTGGCGCCACGGCGGGGCGGCGCCATCGAGCTTTTTTTTGCCCACCCAGCTCGAAGGCCGCTGGTACTGGCTGCTGGCCCCGGGCCTGGTGTATTTCATCGTCTGGGCCTGCGGCTGGTACCTGGCCCACGACCGCTCCAGTCCCTTCCGCCGCACCGGCTATACCGTGTGCGCCGCAGGTGCGGCGGCCGTGCTGCTGGTGCTGCTGGAAGCCGGCCGCGCCTTCGCCCCCGGGATCCTGGCGCTGCTGCGGGTCGATGCCGCCCGGCTGTCGCTGCTGCTGTGCTGGACGGTGGGCGTGCTGCTGGTGCTGGCCGGCTGGCTGGCCATCTACACGCGGCTGCACGCCGACCCGCCGCTGCGCGACCTCTCCCGCGCCGAACTGGGCGAAGGCCTGTCCCACTTCCTGTGCGCGATGGGCGCGCTCACCCTCGGCACCCTGCTGCTGCTGGGCGGGATGGCGGTGCTGCCCGATCCCGCCGGCCAGCGCGTGCTGAACGACGCGATCGCCCTCGCCACCTTCGGCATGCCGCTGATGATGGCGCTGTTCGCCGCCACCATGACCCTGATGATCGGCCTGGTCGGCCGCCTGTACAGCGACGCCAGCCGCGAATGGTGGAGCCGGCAAGGCGCCTGGACCGCGATCTTCGCCCTCCTGTGGCTGACCGTGTACGCCACGTGCTTCTACATTCCTCCCTTGCTGCACTGGGCCTGGCTGACCTACGAACCCTGGTCGAACCTGGGCACCCTGCTCGGCTGGCTGGCGATGACCGCCTTCGGGCTCAAGGCCGGCAGCAGCATGTCGACCGGCGCGCGCGGCGCCCCGGATCCGAAGCTCGAACTGGTCGCGCGGCTCGCGCCCTATGTGTTCTCGGTCGGGATCTTCGCCCTCTTGAGCAGCCTGGTACAGGCCGCGGTGGCGCTGCCGAACGTCGCCTGCCCGAAGGCCGAGCTGACCTGCGTGCTGCGCGCCCATGCCGACGCCACCCTGGCAACGGGGGGCACGACCCTGCTGCTGGCCTTCAGCGCCTTCCTGGGCGCCGCCCTGCTGCTCGGCTGGCGGGTCGACATCAACAAGTTTTCCCTCTATATGCTGTACCGCAACCGGGTGGTGCGGGCCTGGTTCGGCGCCGACAACCGCGCGCGCCAGCCGCATCCCTTCACCGGCTTCGATCCCAACGACGACATGCTGCTGGCCGAGCTGCGCTACGGCCGGCCCTATCCCATCGTGAACACCGCGCTGAACCTGGTAAGCGGCGCCGAACTGGCCTGGCAGACGCGGCGCACCGCCTCGTTCGCCTTCACGCCGCGCTGGTGCGGTTACGAGCAAGCCAGCGCGGTTCCCGGCGGCGCGGGCGCGCCAGCGGGCTGCTACCGGCCGACCGACACGTATGCTTCGCGCTCCGGGGTCGGCCTGGACGACGACGCCGGCGTGCGGCTCGGGATGGCGGTGGCCTTGTCCGGCGCCGCGGCCAGCCCGAACACGGGCGCGCACTCGTCGCCGCCGCTGAACTTCCTGATGACGATGTTCAACGTCCGCCTGGGACGCTGGTGCCCGAATCCCGCGCGCCGCGCCTGGACCAGCGCCTCGCCGCCGATCGGCCTGTTCAGCCTCTTGTCCGAGCTGTTCGGCCAGCTCGACTCCGACGCCGCCTATGTCCACCTGACCGACGGCGGCCACTTCGACAACCTGGGCATCTACGAGCTGGTAAGGCGCCGCTGCCGGCTGGTGATCGCGATCGACGTCGGCAGCGACCGTCATCTCGCCTTCGAAGACCTGGGCAATGCGATCCGGCGCTGCGGCACCGACCTGCACGTGCGGATCGACCTCGACGTCTCGCGCCTGGCGGCCGCCGCCGCTGGCGGCGGGTGCGGCGCCGCAGCCGGCATGCCGGCTGCCGCGGCCGGCAGCATCCGCTACAGCCAGGCCGACCGCGGCGCGGCCGACGGCGTGCTCCTGTACGTGAAACCGGCCATCGTCGGCAGCGAGAACGCCGACCTGCTCAACTACCGCAAGCTCCATCCCGACTATCCGCACGAAAGCATCGCCGACCAGTGGTTCGACGAAGCCCAGTTCGAGAGCTACCGCGCACTGGGCGACCACATCGTCGACTGCGCGCTGCGCGAGGCGGCGCGCGCCACCGTGGGCGCGAACGGCGAACAGGATATCGAGGCACTGTGCGCGCAGCTGCTGCAGCGGCATGGGCCGGCGCCGCGGCCGCAGAGGTCGTGATAGGCTGCGTCCACCAACCATGCCAGGCAACATGATGAATCGAGCTTCCCGATGACCCGCGCAACCGTCGTCACCTTCGACCTGTCCACCATCGCCAGCATCCGCGAGCTGCACGAACTGATGGCGAAGACCCTGCATTTCCCCGAATGGTATGGCCCCAACTGGGACGCTTTCTGGGATGTGATCATCGGCCTCGTCCCGATGCCGGACAAGCTGCGCCTGATCGGCTGGGACGACTTTGCGCAGCGCTTCCCGCGCGACGCCTTCATCATGAAGAAATGCCTGACCGAGCTGGCCGAGGAATACCCCGCGAACGCGTCCGACGTCGACTATCTCTGAAGGATCGGCGCCCGCGCCGGCACGGCGGGCGTCGCCAGCAGCCGCCCCAGGCAGGCCAGCGCCAGCAGCGAGAACAGCACCGCGCTGCCCAGCGTCAGCCGGTAATCGTGGCCCGAATGGTCGAGCAGGGGCCCGATGCAGCTGGCCACCAGGATGTTGGCGAAAGCGACCAGGATGTCCTTGCTCGCGTTGTAGCGCACGAACTCCTCGCGCGGGAACAGCGCCAGCGGCATCGCCGCCGCCGCGGTGAAATAGGCGCCCGAGCAGATCACGTGGGCCACGTAGAACGGGCGGAAACTGGCGGCGCCGTCGACCAGCAGCCAGCCGCCCAGCGCGATCGCGAAGTACAGCGCCATCATGGCGGCGGCCACGCGCACCGCGCCGCGCCGGTCGACCAGCCAGCCGATGACGAAGGCGCTGGCGATCGACACCGCATAGGCCAGCGCGGTCAGCTCGCCCAGCTCCGCCTTCGACAGCCCGAGGTCGAGCGCGTAGTGCAGCGAAAAGGTGTTGAAGGGGACGAAGGTGACGGCGGCCAGCATGAAGGCGCCGAAGATCCACAGGTAGCGGCGCTGGGCGCAGCAGTGCCGCAGCTGCGTGCGCGCCAGCGCCAGCCGCCCGCCGGCCGCGTCGTCATCCACCGTCGACGCCGGCGGCGGGTAGTCTCCCTCGCGCACCATCAGGCACATCAACGGTATCGTCAGGCCGAAGATCAGGGCGATCGCCACCAGGATCTCGGCCAGCCAGGCTTCGCTCAGGGCGAACAGCGTCATGTTGAAGCCGATCGCCACGCCCAGGCCGACGACGCGCACCGCGGCGTAGAAGCGGCCCGCCAGCCCGAAGGGAATGACGTCGGCCACGAGCCCGGCGAACAGCGCCATGGTGGTCATGGCGGCGGCGTCGAACACGGTCCAGAACAGGCAGAACAAGCCCAGTTCGAGCATGCGCAGGCCGGGCGACCAGGCGCCCAGCAGCGCGTGGACGCCGGCCGCGAACGCCGGCGCCAGGGCCACGCACAACATGGCGGCGGCGGCCAGCGGCGCGCTGACTACCAGGTAAGGACGGCGCCGTCCCCAGCGGCTGCGGCTGCGGTCCGACCTCAGCCCGATCGCCGGCACCACGAGCAGGCTGATGAGCGCCGGCACGGTCGACAGCAGCATCGCGACGGCGGTGTCCGAGGCGCCGTGGTTGCGCAGCACGACCAGCCCGATCGGTCCGGCCCAGCGCTCGCGCACCGCGATCCCGAGGGCGCCGACCAGCAGCCAGCCGACCAGCACGCACAAACCCCAGGCGCCATAGCGCAGCGTGCCGGCCTGCCAGCGTACGTTCGCGAGGGCGGCGCGCCGCATCCTGGATCTAGGTCGGCGCGGGGCCGGTCGAGTCGCGCACCACCAGTTCGGTATCGAAGGCGATGCGGGCGGCGGCCGGCGGGCGGCCTTCGATCATCTCGACCACTTCCCGCACTGCGCGCTCGGCCAGCGCCTCGTAGGGCTGGTGCATCGTGGTCAGGCGCGGGAACACGTGGCTGGCGGTCGAGATGTCGTCGAAGCCGACCACCGAGACGTCGGCCGGCACCTTCAGGCCGCGGCTGGCGATGGCGTCGAAGGCGCCGAAGGCCATCTCGTCGTTGGCGGCGAAGATGGCGGTGGGCGGCGCCGCCAGGTCGAGCAGACGGCATGTGGCGGCGAAGCCGCCGGGCTGGTTGAAGGCGCCGTCCACCACCAGGTCCGGGTCGACGGCGATGCCGGCCGCCCCCAGCGCTTCGGCATAACCGCGTTCGCGCTCGGCGCTCTGGCCGGTGCGCTTGGTGCCGGCGATGAAGGCGATGCGGCGGTGCCCCAGGCCCAGCAGGTGCTCGACCGCGCGCCGCGCGCCGATGCGGTTTTCCAGCACGATGGTGGGCAGCGCCAGCTGGCGCGCATCGAAGAACACCAGCGCGCAATTGAGCTGCTGGCGTTCAACCGCATCGAGGAAGCGGTCGTCGGCGGTCGGCATCAGGAGCAGCAGGCCGTCGCACAGCTTGCTGAGCGTGGCGCAGGTGGTCATCCGGTCGGGGCTGTCGAAGCGGTCGGCGTTGAACAGCAGCAGGTCGTAGTCGCGTTTTCTCGCCTGCTCGCCGATGGCGCGCACCAGCTCGTGCAGCACCACCGGGCCGTAGTTGTTCATGAACACGCCGATCAGCTTGCTCTTGTCGCCGCGCATGCGGCGCGCCAGCATGTCCGGCGTGTAGTTCAGCTGGGCCGCCGCCGCCATGATGCGCTCGCGCGCCGCGTCCGACACATAGCCGGTGCCGCGGATCGCGCGCGAGGCGGTGATCGGCGCGACGCCGGCCAGGCGGGCGACCTCGCTCAGTTTGCTGGCTTTGGCCATTGGTCTCCTTCAATCGATCATATTGTTGAGTGTTTGCAGTAACTCAACACCAAGCTGTGGTTACGATACCACGTCGAACTCGGCCGATTCCAGATATTTTTCTGCAAAATCAGGTGCTTATCCCACCAGTACAGCCTATGCCTGACCCTCGTTGAGTATTTACGAGACGCATGGTAACGTAACCATACGGTTGTCATACAAGAATTGCGATGGTCCGGCGACCGGTGCTTCATCTTCAGCCGCACGTGCCGAGCACGGCGGCCCGACATTACAAGCGAACCTCGAAGTTCGCGGTCAGGAGACACTATGCAGAAGAAGATTATGGCCGCGGCGCTGCCGCTGGCTTTGGCCGCCGCAACCATGACACCCGCGCTGGCCCAGCAGGCGCCCACCGCGCCCCCCTCCCCGCCCGACGCCGCCACCGCGGACACCATTGCCGACGCTACCGCGGACACGCCCGCCGCCGCCAGTGCGAGCGCGCCGCCGGACAATACGGCCGCGCCCACCACCGTGGTGGTCACGGGCTTTCGTTCCAGCCTGCAGAAGGCGCTGAACCTCAAGCAGCAGGCGATCGGCGTGCGCGACTCGATCGTCGCCGAGGACATCGGCAAATTCCCCGAGGCGAACGTGGCCGAGTCGCTGCAGCGCGTTCCCGGCGTGATCCTGAACCGCGACGACAGTTCGGGCGAAGGCCAGCGCATCTCGATCCGCGGCCTGCCCACCGAGTATTCGGTCACCACCCTGAACGGCGCGCCGGTCAACACCACGTCGACCAGCACCATCGGCAGCGCGGCGCGCGGCTTCAACTACGACGTGTTCGCGTCCGAACTGTTCGGACGGGTCGACTTCTACAAGTCGCCGCTGGCCGAACTGACCGAGGGCGGCATGGGCGGCATCGTCGACCTGCAGACCCCGCGCCCCTTCGACAGTCCCAAGCGCACCATCCGCTACGCGGTCTCCGGCGCCTACAACACCAGCGCCAGGGAGGCCGATCCGACCGGCTTCGCGCTGTATTCGAACACCTGGGGTTCGTGGGGATTCCTGGCCGGCGTGGCCCATTCGAAGGCGGTCAACAACCGCTCCGGCTTCGAAGCCACCGGCGGCTACAACAGCTCGAAGAACGGCAGCCGGAGTCCGGTCATGGGCAACTTCGCCCTCGCCCTCGACTACGACGACCCGCGCGCCAACCTGTCGGGCTACAGCCGCGAGCAGGTCGACGCCGCCCTGCTGCCGCGCATCTACCGCTACTACGGCTCGCAGAACCGGCGCAGCCGCGACGGCCTGGTGAGCTCCCTGCAGTTCAAGCAGGGCGGCCTGAACCTGAGCCTGGACGGCCTGTACTCGCGCCTGGAGAACAGCCGCGACGAGCTCTATTACGGCCTCCTGATCCGCAACACCCGCACCACCAACCGCAACGCGCCGCCGGGAACCAACGGCCACAACGGCCTGGTGCCGATCGACGTGCGCATCGATCCCGGCTCGAACCTCCTGACCGGCACCTTCGGCAACACCTCGTACAGCAGCGGCGTGACCTATGGCGAAGACAAGACCGAGTTCGGCTACCTGGCGCTCAACGGCCGCTGGGAGGCGCGCCCGGGGCTGGTGGTGACCGGCCAGGTGAGCGCCAACAACAGCAAGGCCACCAGCTACTCGGATACCCTGTCGGGCCAGATCTTCGGCGTCGACACGACCATCGACTACGGCGCCGACCATGTCTACCCGTCGATGTCCTCGCCAGTCGACTACACCGACCCGGCCAATTTCAGCGGCTTCGACGTCACCACCGGCTGGACCCGCGAGCGCGACAAGGGCCGCCAGGCGCGCCTGGTGGTGGACTACGACTACGACCTGTTCGGTGGCTGGACCGGGCGCCTCAAGACCGGCCTGGTCTACGTCGACACCAGCAAGGACGTCGAAAAACGCAATGCCGGCGCCGCCATGAAGGCGAAGATGGTCGGCCTGGGCGACGCCAGCGTGCGCGCCAATATGGTTTCGGTGTTGCCGATCCCCGACCTGGACATGGGCGCCGGCTGGCCGAACCGCTTCGGCACCTTCACCCGCGACTATGCGTTCTCGACCTACAACCCGGTCGCCTTCAACACGAGCGAAGCGTTCACGCCGGCGCAGAGCTTCGGCGCGGCCGAGAAGGTCAGCACCGGCTTCGTCCAGTCCGATTTCAAGGGCGACGTGCTGGGACGCGAGCTGCGCCTGAACGCCGGCGTGCGCTGGTCGCAGACGAAGCTCGACATCGAGAACTTCAAGAGGAGCGGCAGCGGCAACACCTACCAGCCGAACAGCGAGCAGGGCAAGTACACCAATGTGCTGCCGGCCGTCAGCGCAGCCTGGGACCTGAACGACGAGCTGATCTTCCGTACCTCGTGGGGCAAGACCATCAGCCGCGCCTCGCTGTCGATCATCGCGGCCCAGACGGTGATTCCGAACGCCTTCGACAATACCGCGACCGCCGGCAACCCGAACTTGCGGCCGCAGCAGTCGAAGAACTTCGACACCAGCCTGGAATGGTATTTCAAGCCGGGCAGCCTGCTGTCGGCGGCCTACTTCAAGAAGAAGCTGACCGACGCCACGGTGTCGACCACCACCAACACCACCTTCGGCGCCCTCGGCCTGCCCGACACCGCGCTCGGGGCGATCTTCCAGGATAGCAGCGGCCGGGTCGATCCGAACCTGCCGATGGTGCTGCGCACCTACAGCAACGCCGGCGAACAGACGCTCAAGGGCTACGAACTGGCCTACCAGCAGGACTTCACCTTCCTGCCCGACCCGTTCAAGGGCTTCGGCGCGCTGGCCAGCTATACCCACATCGATCCCTTCAACAGCATGCGCTGGATCACCAACGCGGGCAAGGAGATCGAGGTCAACTCGGTGCCCAAGTACGCCTACAGCATCACGACCTACTACGAGCGCGGCCCGCTGGCGATGCGCCTGTCCTACAACTACAAGGACCGCTCGCTGCATGGCGACAATCCAAGGAATAACGGCGACGACCTGATACGCTGGCGCGCCGCGCGCGGCTACCTGGACGGCACCATCAGCTACAAGCTGTCCGAGAACCTGGAGCTGCGCCTGGATGCGCTGAACCTGACCGACACCCTGAACTACGACTACTTCGAGGACGCCACCGGCCAGTACGGCAGCGGCAAGCACACGCGGATGGACTACGCGAAGTACGACGGGCGCACGTTCAAGATCGGCATCCGCGGCAAGCTGTGATGCGCAAGACCGGCTTTCTCGTCCGCTGCGTCGGGCTCGCTGCTGGCGCCGCGCTGCTGCACGGCTGCGCCAGCAGGCCCGGAGCCAGCATCGTCGACGTCGGCCCCGGCTGGGCCGGCAACTCGGTCAACGCCGTGGTGTTTCGCAAGAACGCCCTGACGAGCGACGGCGCGCACCAGTACATCGCCTACTACGACGGCGCCGGCCAGGTCGTACTGGGCAAGCGCCGCCTCGGCGGCGACGCCTGGGAACTGCGCCGGACCGCCTGGCGCGGCAATGTGCGCGACGCCCACAATGCGATCAGCATCATGGTCGATGGCGAAGGCGTGCTGCACATGGCCTGGGACCAGCACAACAACGCGCTGAACTACGCACGCGGGGTCGCTGCGGGCAGCCTCGAGCTGCGGATGGCGCCGATGCTGGGGCGCGACGAAGCCTCGGTGTCGTATCCGGAGTTCTTCCGCATGCCCGATGGCGGCCTGCTGTTCCTGTACCGCGACGGCGGTTCGGGACGCGGCAACCTGGTCGCCAACCGCTACCATCCGGCCACCGGCTGGCGCCGCGTGGCCGACAAGCTGATCAGCGGCGAGGGCCGGCGCAACGCCTACTGGCAGGCCGGCGTGGATGGCCTCGGGGTCATCCACCTGTCCTGGGTCTGGCGCGAATCGCCCGACGTCGCCAGCAACCACGACATGGCTTATGCGCGCTCGCGCGACGGCGGCGCGAGCTGGGAAGACAGCAACGGCAGGCCTTACCAGTTACCGATCAGCGCCGCCAGCGCCGAGTACGCGGCGCGCATCCCGCAAGCCAGCGACTTGATCAACCAGACCTCGATGGCCTTCGACGTCCAGGGCCGGCCCTATATCGCCAGCTACTGGAGGACGAAGGACAGCGCCGTGCCCCAGTACCGCGTGCTGTACCGGCGCGACGAAGGCTGGCGCCGGCTCGACCTGGATTTTCGCAAGACCGCCTTCTCGCTCGCAGGCATGGGCACCAAGGCCATCCCGATCGCACGCCCGCAGCTGCTGATCGAAGGACAAGCGGGCGACCCGTCGGGCCTGCTCGTGTTTCGCGACAGCGGGCGCGGCGAGCGCGTGTCGGTGGTCCGCATCGCCGGCTTCGACGCGCCGCGCTGGTCGGTGCACGACCTGACGAATAGCGCCGTCGGCGCCTGGGAACCGAGCTACGACACCGAGTTGTGGCGGCGCCAGGGCGAGCTGCACCTGTATCTGCAGGCGGTGCGGCAAGTCGATGGCGAAGGGCTGGCCGACGTGCCGCCATCCACCGTGCAGGTCTTGCAGTGGCGACCCGCAAGCGACACCCACATTCAGTGAAAGACGACATGACGAGACGACTCTACCTCAAGCTTGCCCTGGCCACGCTGGTCGCCCTCGCCGGCGGCTGCGCCAGCACCGGTGCTCAAATTCCGACACGGGCCGACGTCCTTGCCGACCTGACCCGCGCCAACGATTACTGGCAACGCAAGCACGCCCCGCAGCAGTGGGCATTCTGGGACGTCGCCGCCTACCACACCGGCAATATGGCGGCCTACGCCCTCACCCGCAATGAGGCTTACCGCGATTACTCGACCGCCTGGGCCGAGCATAACCGCTGGCGCGGCGCCGACTCGGACAAGCGCGCCGAGTGGAAGTACAGCTATGGCGAGACCCAGGAGTACGTGCTGTTCGGCGACTGGCAGACCTGCTTCCAGACCTATGTCGACCTGTACGAACTCGATAGCCGCAAGGACCCACGCCGCATCGCCCGTGCGCGCGAGGTCATGGAATACCAGATGAGCACTTCCAACCGCGATTACTGGTGGTGGGCCGACGGCATCTATATGGTGATGCCGGCGATGACGAAGCTGTACAAGGCTACCGGCGAGCCGCGCTACCTCGACAAGCTGCACGAGTACTTCACGTATGCCGACCAGCTGATGTACGACCCGGATGCCGGCCTGTACTACCGCGACGCCAAGTACATCTACCCCAAGCACAAGTCGGCCAACGGCGGCAAGGACTTCTGGGCGCGCGGCGATGGCTGGGTGTTCGCCGCGCTGGCCAGGACGCTGGCCGACCTGCCGCAGGACCATCCCAGCCGGCCCCTGCTGACCGAGCGCTTCCGCCGCATGGCGGCGGCCCTGAAGCCGCTGCAGCAGGACGATGGCTACTGGACCCGCAGCCTGCTCGACCCGGGCCATGCGCCGGGCCCGGAAAGCAGCGGCACCGCATTCTTCACCTATGCCTACGCCTGGGGCATCAACCACGGCTACCTCGACCGCGCCGCGTATGCGCCGACCGCCCTGCGCAGCTGGCGCTTCCTGAGCCGGGTCGCGCTGCAGGCCGATGGCCGGGTCGGCTATGTGCAGCCGATCGGCGAGCGCGCGATCCCCGGCCAGGTCGTGAACCAGGACTCCACCGCCCCCTTCGGCGTCGGCGCCTTCCTGCTGGCGGCGAGCGAGATGGCGCGCCTGGTCGATCACGCGGGAGGCGCACGATGACGAGATCACTGCCGCGCCGGCGCCTGCTGCAGGGCGCCGCCGCCAGCTCGGCGCTGGCGCTGCTGCCGGCCCAGGTCCACGCCGCTGCCTCGCCCCGCTTCACGATCGGCCGAAATGACTTTCTGCTGGACGGCAAGCCGCTGCAGATCCGCTGCGGCGAGATGCATTTTTCGCGCGTGCCGCGCGAGTACTGGACCCACCGCCTGAAGACCATCAAGGCGATGGGCCTGAACAGCGTCTGCGCCTACCTGTTCTGGAACTACCACGAGTGGCGCGAAGGGAAATTCGACTGGACCGGACAGCGCGATGCCGCCGAGTTCTGCCGGCTGGCGCAGCAGGAAGGCCTGTGGGTGATCCTGCGCCCCGGTCCCTATGCCTGCGCCGAATGGGAGATGGGCGGCCTGCCATGGTGGCTCCTCAAGCAGCCGGGCGACGCCTTCCTGCGCTCCACCAGCGAGGCCTTCCTGGCGCCGTCACGGCGCTGGCTGCGCGAGGTCGGCCGCGTGCTCGGGCCGCAGCAGGTGACGCGGGGCGGCCCGATCCTGATGGTGCAGGTCGAGAACGAATACGGCTTCTACGGCGAAGACCTGGACTATATGCGCGCGCTGCGCCAGACCGTGCTGGACGCCGGCTTCGACGTCCCGCTGTTCCAGTGCAACCCGACCAATGCGGTGGCCAAGACCCATATCCCGGAGCTGTACTCGGTGGCGAACTTCGGCAGCAATCCCGAGGCCGGCTTCAAGGCGCTGGCCGAGGTGCAGCAAGGACCGCTGATGTGCGGCGAATACTATTCCGGCTGGTTCGATACCTGGGGCGCACCGCACCGCCGCGGCGGCGTCGAGAACGCCGTGGCCGACATCAAGACGATGCTGGCGGCGAACGGCTCGTTCAGCCTCTACATGGCGCACGGCGGCACCACCTTCGGGCTGTGGGGCGGCTGCGACCGGCCGTTTCGCCCGGACACCACCAGCTACGACTACGACGCCCCGATCAGCGAGGCCGGCTGGATCGGCGCCAAGTTCGAGGCCTACCGCGCCGCGATGACGCCCTTCCTGGCCGCCGGAGAAACCTTGCCGCAGCCGCCGGCGCCGATGCCGGTGATGACGATTCCCGCCTTCGCCCTGCACGAGACCGCGCCATTGAAAGCCAATCTGCCGGCGCGCACGATCCGCGATGCGTCTCCGCGCCCGATCGAGGAATACGACATCAGCCGCGGCATCGTCGTCTACCGCGTCACCTTGCCGGCCGGTCCAGCCGGGATGCTGGCGGCGTCAAGGGTGCGCGACCTGGCCTGGGTGCGGGTCGACGGCAAGCCGGTGGGCACGATGGACACGCGCTACCGCCGTTTCAAGGTTTCGATCCCCGCGCGCAGCAAGCCGGCGGTCGTCGAGATCCTGCTGTACACGATCGCGCGCGTGAACTTCGGGGTCGAGATCCATGACCGCAAGGGCATGCATGGCCCGGTCACGTTCACGCCGAACGGCGGCGCAGCCCAGGCGCTGGAGAACTGGGAGATCCGCGCCATCGATTTCGATGCCGAAGGCGTGCTGCCGCCGCTGGCCTTCAAGCGCGGCCGCAGCAAGGATGCGGCTTTCTGGCGCGGCAGCTTCGACACGAGCGCCACCCACGATACCTTCCTCGACATGTCGGGCTGGGGCCAGGGCATCGTCTGGATCAACGGCCGCTGCCTGGGCCGCTACTGGAGCATCGGGCCGACCCAGACCATGTACCTGCCAGGACCGTGGATCAGGCGGGGCCGCAACGAGGTGGTCGTGCTCGACCTGACCGGCCCGCGCGAGGCGCGCCTCGCCGGTCTGGCCAGACCGATCCTCGACCAGTTGCACCGCGAGCGCGACCTCGAGCGCCCGCCCAGCAGCGTCAGGCTGCAGCTCGACGGCGTGAAGCCCGCGCACGAAGGCGTGTTCGCGTCCGGCTCCGCGACCCAGGACGTGCGCTTCGCGGCGCCGCTGCGCGCGCGCCAGTTCTGTCTCGAGTCGCTCGACGCCTTCGACGGCAAGCCCTACGCCGCGGTGGCCGAGCTGGCGCTGCTGGACAATAACGGCAAGACGATCGAGCAGTCCGCCTGGACCATCGCCTGGGTCGACAGCGAAGAAGCGCACAAGGAAGACGGCGGCGCGCTCAATGCGATCAATGGCCAGAACAGCGACTACTGGCACACGGCCTACAGCGGCCCGGGCGCCGGCACGGCGCACCCGCATCGCCTGGTGATCGACCTGGGCAAGGACGTCGGGGTGGCCGGCCTGCGCTACGTGCCGCGCCAGGGCAAGGACGACGTCACCGGGCGCATCCGCAGGTATCGCGCCTATGCCGGCGAAAGGCTGGCCGGCGAACCCTGAACCGGGACTCCCATCACGACGAGGAGACGCAATGCAGAGAAGAGATTTCATCGGCAGCCTGGCGGCGGGCGCCGCGCTCGGTAGCCTGTCCATGCCGGCAACCGCGGCCACCACGGGGAGCGACCGCGCTTACATGGCCGGCCTGCTGCAAAAGATGGCCGAGCCGGTGCTGTCGACCATGGCGCGCGGCGAGCTGAAAAAGCGTTTCGCGCTGGAGGTCAGCCCGACCTGGGATGGACGCGACAGGAACGTCGCCTACCTGGAGTGCTTCGGCCGCCTGATCGCCGGCGTCGCCCCCTGGCTGGCGCTGCCGGACGACGCCAGTCCGGAAGGCAAGGTTCGCGCGCGCCTGCGCCAGCAGGCGCTGCAGAGCTATGTGCACTCGGTCGACCCGAAGAGTCCCGACTACCTGGCCTGGCGCGGACATGGCCAGGCGCTGGTCGACTCGGCCTACTTCACCAATGCGCTGATGCGCGCGCCGAAGGCCCTGTGGGAGCCGCTCGACACGACCACCAGGAAGCGCATCGTCGCCGAGATCAAGGGACTGCGCCGGATCGAGCCGCCCTATATCAACTGGCTGTTGTTCGCGGCGATGAACGAAGCCTGGCTGCTGTCGGTCGGCGAGGAAGCCGACCCGCTGCGCACCAATATCGCGATCCGCAAGATCAACGAATGGTATGTGGGCGACGGCTGGATCAAGGATGGCGAATCCTTCCATTTCGACTACTACAGCTCCTTCGTGATGTACCCGATGCTGCTCGAGATCCTCGAAGTGCTCGAACGCCATAACGCGCCGTTCTGGAACGGCAAGCCGGCCGAGCTGCGCGCCCAGGCCCTCAAGCGCGTCCAGCGCTACGGCGAGCACCTGGAGCGCTTCATCTCGCCGCAAGGAACCTTCCCGCCGATCGGCCGCTCGCTGACCTACCGCAGCGCCGCTTTCCAGCCGCTGGCCCTGCTGGCCTGGCGCAAGCAGCTGCCGCCAAACCTTCCCGAAGGCCAGGTGCGCGCGGCGCTGCAGGCGGTGCACCAGGCCTTGTACACCGCTCCCGGCAACTTCACCGACGACGGCTACCTCACCATCGGCTTCGCCGGCCACCAGCCGGAGCTGGGCGACTGGTATTCCAACAACGGCAGCATGTACATCGCCTCCGCCAGCTTCCTGGCGCTGGGCCTGCCGGCCGACGATTCCTACTGGACCAGCCCGGCCCAGGACTGGACCCAGAAGAAGGCCTTCAGCGGCGCCAGGTTCCGCAAGGACTACCCGGTCGATTACTGAACGGCGCTGACCTTGGGCGCCGCGGCCTCTTCCTCCTGGGCTTGCAGCGCATCCGGGACCGGCTCGGCGGGCTCGGGTTTCGGCTGCAAAGCACTCAGCTGCTCCATCAGCTGCGCGAAGCGCTGCTGGCCCGGCTGCATCCGGTCGACGTGCTCCAGCACATCGCGCGCCTCCTCATCCAGCTCGGGCTCGTAGCCGCGTTGCTGCATGTGCGAGATCAGGATCTGCACCGCGTTGAACAGCACCCGGACGTTGTCCGGCAGCCGCTCGCGCGCCTTGCGCATCCACTTGACGGCGTCCGGCAGCTTGCCGGTCTTCCACAGCACCACGCCCTGGTTCATCAGGTCCACCGCCTCCTTGCGCGCGGTGCGGATGATGAGCGCGCCCTCGTCGTGCAGGCGCGCGCGGTCGAATATCTTCTGCACTTCGTCCTGCAGCAGCGTGTTGTCGTGGTTGTTGCGGATCACGTGGGCCAGCACCTCGTTGGGCGTGCCCTTGACGCCGACCGCGAACAGCAGGGTCGCCATCTCGATGCAGATCGCGGTGCCGGGCCGCTTGGGATCGGCCTGCAGCATCGCATCGAGCTCGTCGCCGGCGCGGCGCGCGTTCAGGTAGTCGCCGCTCTCGTGGTAAACGTGGCCTTCGGTGATCTTCGCGCGCAGCACCATGTGTTCGTGCTCGCTGCCGAATTCACGCTGGGCCAGCAGGAGCAGCTGCAGCGCATCCTTGGTATTGCCTTTCAGGCCGCACACGCGCGCCAGGCCGAGGTAGTCGTCGGGCGCCTTGCGGATCGAATACTCGCCGATCACCAGGCATTTGCGGAAGGCCTTCTCGGCCATCGGCACGTTCCCCAGGCGCAGCGCGGCCTGGCCCAGGTGGCGCTGGCGCGGCACCGAGTTGGGCGACAGCTTGGCCGCGCGCTCGAGCACCGCGGCCGCCTCTTCGTGCTGGCCCATGCCCTGGTAGGCGCGCGCCAGCTGGTCATAGGCGTCGATGTAGTGGCGGTTCTCGGCGATCACGGTCTGGAACATCTGGCGCGCCTGCTCGAAATCGCCGTCGGCCATGCGGATCTTGCCCAGGCCCGCGCGCGCCCAGTGGTATTCGCGCTGGGCCAGCACTTGCTCGTACACTTCGCGCGCGCGCGCCGGCTGGCCGCTACGCTCCAGCATGCGCGCCTTCATGCGCAGCAGCTCGATCACGTGCACCCGGTTGGCGGCGATCTGCTCGTCGCACAGGCGCGCCGCGCGCAGGTAGTCCTTCTCGATGAAGGCCTGGTCGATCAGGCGGAAGATCTGCTTGCGCCGCCACACCCGGTTCAGGCGCGTGAGCAGCACGCCCTCGGTGATCGGTTTCACCAGATAGGCGTCCGGCTGGTGCTCGGCCGCGCCCATCACCGACTCCACGCTCTTCTCGGCCGAGACCATCACGAACACCGACGACGGCATCAGGAGATGGCGCATGCGCGCTTCTTCCAGCACCTGCTGGCCGTTCTTGCCCTCGCCCAGGTTGTAGTCGCACAGCACCACGTCGTAGCGCAGCTTGTTGAGCAGGCCCATGGCTTCGCCGCCGCTGGACGCCTGGTCGATATTCCTGGCGCCCAGGCTGCGCAGGCTCTCGCGCAGCAGCTGGCGGATGCCGACGAAGTCGTCGACGATCAGGTAGTGCTTGCTGGCCCAGTCGATCTCTTCCAGCACCTTGGGCTTGGACACGGCCGGCGCGGCCGGCTTGGCGTCCGTTTTTGCGTCCGGCTGGGCGTCCGGTTTTGCGGGGGCGGCGGGCGTGTTCATGGCAGGGTCAGGATGAAGCAGCCACCGCCGAGCGGGCCGCCGTTTTCGAGCCGCACCGCGCCGGACCGCTCGCGGTGGCGGTGCATGCGCGCCACCTCGCCCGAGAAGTACAGGCCCAGGCCCGCGCTGTTGGTGAGAAAGTTGACGCCGCTGTCGCCGCTGCCCGGCGTGCCCGCCGCCAGCAGCGCGGGCGGAAAGCCGGCGCCATTGTCTTCGACCCGGATCTCGAGAACGCCGTCGACTTCGCGCGCCGACAGGCGGATGCGGTCGCGCGTGTAATGCAGCGCGTTGTTGACGGCGTGCGAGACCACGCCCACGATCAGGTCTTCGTCGACATGGGCGATCAGTTCGGGATCGACGTCGAGTTCCAGGGCCACGCCGCGCGACTCCAGCAGCACGCGCTCGAGCGCCACCACCTGCTCGACCAGCTGACCCACTTCGATCGGCTGGACGTCGAACGGATAGCCGGGCTTGCCGACCTGCTTGTACAGCGCCAGCAGCTGCATCAGGTTGTCGTTCAGGCGGCGCGTCTGGTACAGCATCTGCGCCATCTGGGCGTACGCCTTCTCGGTCTCGGGCGAGGCGCCGTCGAGCAGGCGTTCGAGCGTGCCGGACAGGACGCTGATCGAGTTCTTCATGTCGTGCGCGGTGGACGCCAGGAACAGGAACAGCTCGGGCGAGTGGTGAGAATCTTCCATCCGGACAGGCCCTTTCGGCCAAAAAAGTTGCTACCAGTAAATTATACCCGCAGGCATTCCAGAGTTTGGCCGCACACGCCGATTCCGCGCGCACGTTTGCGGCGGCGCAACGGTCAAGGACCGATATCCGTGGCGTTCGGAACAGGGTGGCGACTGTTGCGCCGTGCGCGCAACACGAACCGGGCCGGATCGAGCGCATCGACCAGGACCATCTCGAGCGGCAGCGGCTCGCCTTCCAGCTGGGCGGCCAGCAGCTCGGCGGCCAGCGGCGCCCAGATCAGGCCGCGCGAGGCATAGCCCAGCAAGCCGTACAGGCCCGAATGGCGCGGCACGTCGCGCAATCTTTCGGTGGCGCCGGCGGCGGCGAAGTCCGGCAGGCGGCCGACCAGGGGCAGGCGGTCCGGCGCCACGCAGCGGAAACCCACCCTGCCCGCCAGCGGTGCGCCCTCGGCGGCGTGCGCATCGGCTACCAGGCCGCGCAGGCGCGCCACGTTCTCTTCCTGGCTGGCGGCGCGCAACTGCGAATCGTCGTCCAGGTCATAGGTGGCGCCGGCGCAGGTGACGCCATGGGCGGACGGCGTCAGGTAGGCTTCGCGGCACAGGACCAGCGGCAGTTGGGGAGCGTACTGCGGCGCCAGGTGCGTCACCTGCCCGCGCAGCGCCTGCAGCGGCAGCTCACGGGTCTGCACCATCTTGCGCGCGCCGGCGCCGCTGGCCAGCAACACGGTCGGCGCCTGGCCGATGACATTGCCATCGCCGCCGCGCGCCTGCCATTCGTCGCCCTTGCGCTCCAGGCTCGCCAAGCCGGCGCCGAAGCGCCGCGTCAGGAGGTCGCCGCAGGACGCCAGCAGCGCCTCGCACACGCTGCCCGGTCGCGCCCAGCCGCCCTGCGGGAACAACCAGCCGCCATCCGGCGCGGGCAGGCCGAGCAGCGCTTCGGCCTCCAGTGGCTCGAGCCAGCGCGCGAAGTCGGGCGGCAGCTTGCCGTCGCCGGCGATCGCGCGCGAGACGGCCGCGTGGCCGGCATCGCGCGCCAGCTGCAGCACGCCGCACCCGTCGCCGTCGAAGGCATGGCCGACGCCGCCCAGCTGCTCCCACAGGCGCAGCGCGTACAGGTAGGCGGCGCGCGTCAGCCGGGTCGGGATATTGTCGTCGCGCGAGAGCAGCGGCATGAAGATGCCGGCCAGGTTGCCCGACGCTTCCATCGCCACCTGCGGATGACGTTCGATCAGCGTGACCTGCCAGCCGCGCGCGCACAGGCGCGCGGCCGCGGCGCAGCCGGCCAGGCCGGCGCCCAGCACCAACGCGCGCCGGTCCGGTTCCGGCGTCGACGGCAGGCGCGGCTTGCGGGTCGAGAAGGTCGCCCCATCGCCATCGAAGGCGAATCCCTGTGCGCTCAGGGCCGCGCGCTGTTCGCTATCGAGGCCCTGCGCTTGCAGTCGCGCGCCCAGCGCCGTCAGGCGCGCGAGAGGACGGACGAAGGCCGTGCCCTGCGCGCCGTGCAGGCGGATGAAATCGGGATGCGCATTCAGTTCGGCCAGCGCGGTCTCGAGCGGCGCTGACAGCAGGTCGAGCGTGACGTTGTCGTCGTCCTGCGGGATGCGGTGAAAGCCCGGCTGCAAGGCGCCGGTGAGCGCCACCACGTGCAGGTGCGCAGGTCGCTGCGCATCCAGACGCCAGGCCGCGACCAGGGCGGCGAAGCGGCTGCCGTCGCCATGGTCGCTGTCGAAGACGGTATAGCGCGCGCGGCCGCGCCAGTGGTCCTGCACATGCATGTCAGCGGCGCCTGCTGCGGCAGTGGCACTCGCGGTCATGGTCGTCGACCAGGCCGATGCCCTGCATATAGGCATAGACGATCGTCGAGCCGACGAACTTGAAGCCGCGCCTGGCGAGATCCTTGGAGATGCGGTCGGACAGCTCGGTGCGCGCCGGGCGGGCGTGGTCCGGCCAGTCGTTGACGATCGGCTTGCCGTCGACGAAAGCCCACAGGTAGTCGTCGAGCGTCAGGCCCTGCTCGCGCAGCGCGAGATAGGCTTTGGCGTTGGTGATCGCGGCGGCGACCTTCAGGCGGTTGCGCACGATGCCGGGATTGAGCAGCAGCTCGGCCTTCTTGTCGTCATCGTAGGCGGCGATCTTTTCCGCATCCCAGCCGTCGAAGGCGGCGCGGTAGGTGTCGCGCTTGTTCAGGATGGTTTCCCACGACAGGCCGGCCTGCGCGCCTTCGAGGTTGAGCATCTCGAACAAGGTGTTCTCGTCGTGGCAGGGCACGCCCCACTCGTTGTCGTGGTAGGCGATGTAGCGCGGATTGGCCATATTGGCCCAGGAGCAGCGCTTGACCGTCATCACGCCGCTCCCGGTGTTGCGCCGCGCAGGCAGGCCAGGACGTCGTCGGTATGGCCATCCGCCACCAGTTCGGCCGGCGTCCGTCCGTCCAGCGCCGGCTGGGGCGCCTTCATCCAGGCATCGGCGGCATCGTCATTTTTGAGCACCTTGCGCGCCTCGTGCATGACGGCGTAATAGGCCTGCGCCTTGCGCGAGTGGCCGTCGAAGCGCGCCTGGAGCGCGGCGATGGAGTCGGGGGAGAGGCGTTCGGAATCGGTCATGGCGTCGCGCTCATGGCGTCGGCTTGCTGGTGGAGACCGCATCATACCCCGCCTCGGCCGGACGATCGAGGAACACGGCGCCGGCGCTGTCCTCGCCAAGCTTGTCGGCCGGGTTGCGCAGCGGGCAATCGGCGAGGGAAAGGCAGCCGCAGCCGATGCAGGTATCGAGTTCGTCGCGCAGCCGCTGAAGGCGCGCGATGCGCTCGTCGAGTTCCGCGCGCCAGCCTGCACCCAGCACCCGCCACTCCTTTGCGCTGATCGTGCGCCCTTCCGGCAGCCCGGCCAGGTTTTCCCGGATCGTCTCGAGCGGGATGCCGGTGCGCTGCGCCACCTTGATGATGGCGATGTGGCGCAGCACCTCGCGCGCATAACGGCGCTGGTTGCCGTCGGTGCGCCAGCCCTTAATCAGGCCTTTCGACTCATAGAAATGGATGGTGGAGACCGCCACACCGCTGCGGCGCGCCACTTCGCCCACGGTGAGGGCTTTCCTGTCGGGATCGATCGTCGTCATTGCGCTTGACCTCAAGTTAAGTTGAGATTTTATACTTTTTCTCGCTCCCATCACAACCAGGAAAAAAGTATGAGCAAAGAGATGGACGACATACCCGCGAGCAGGACATCTTCCCCTCGCGACCAGAGTTTCTGATCTTCACAAGCCGAGCCTGCTCCACGCATGGTCGAGCCACGAAACCAGATGCTTGAATTCGCTGAGCTTGCAGATGGTCCACTTCGGGGTGACGTCGTTGCCGACCTCTTGATATCGGCAGCGCTCGGCCAAGGGAGCAGGCTGGCGATAGCATGCACAGGCGCGAGCGACATTCATCAGGGTCAGGTCTGACATTCAGGTCTGACATTCAGGTCTGACATTCAGGTCTGACATTCAGACACGGGCTCAGCTTTGATCTGTCCACGTCTGCCCAGCGGCGCAAGGCGCCATGCCACTTCAGCCCTCGGGCAGCTGCTCATCGCCAGCAACGGCAGGAAATCCGCGCTCAGGGCTTCCGAAACACGATCGCATGCTGGATCGGCAGCGACCTGATGCTGCGTTCCCATTTCAGGCCATGCGCCGTGGCTTCACGCCGCACCTGCGTCTCGCTCATCTTATGCAGTGGCTTGATCGCGACTGCCGGATCCTCGGCGCGATATTCGACGAAGACGACACGCCCGCCCGGCTTGAGGGCGCTGACGATGCTGTCGAGGACTTCCGCGGGATAGGCGAGCTCATGATAGACATCGACCATGATTGCCAGGTCGACGCTGGCCGGCGGCAGTTTGACGGTGGTTTCGCTGCCAAGCACCGAGACCACGTTGCGCACGCCGCGCTTTGCCATCTGGCTGTCGAGCATGCCGATCATTTCAGGCTGCACGTCGACTGCATACACACGGCCGCCGGGCCCGACCTTTTTTGCCAGCTGCCAGGTGTAGTAGCCGGTGCCAGCGCCGATATCGGCCACCGTCATGCCGGGCGCCAGCGCAAGTTCACGCAAAAGCAGTTCCGGCCGCTCCTCGTGTGCGCGGCTTTCGCGCTCCAACCATTGCGCGCCCTGCCACCCCATCACGCCAGCAATCTCGCGACCCATATACCGTTTTCCGATGCCATCCGGGCTGGCCACGACGCGCTCATAGCGCGTATCGGCGGCCACTGCCTGTGCCCCGGCTTCGATACTGGCCGATGACAGCAGCGCCAGCGCCGACAGACAGGCCAGCAGGATGGGTAGGGCACGGCGGGGGTGGCTGGTGTCGCAATGGCTCGAGCGGGTGCGGTGCATGATCGGTTTCCGTAAGAAGTCGCTGCCTGCAATGGGGTCGGCAAGCTTGCCGTGAATGGGAACGATCGGTGTAGCTGCGCTGGCTGACCTGCGCTGGCCACATGACAACTTCCTACATCCCTGCAAGAGCGTTATCCGACTTTACCAGAGGCGACTGGCATCGACCGAAGGTACGGGGGTCATCATCGGGTCAGCGTCATCGTCGGAGCCATAGTCGGGGTCATAGTCGGGGTCAGGGTCATAGTCGGGGTCAGGTCTGGCATTCGTAGTCGGGGTCAGGTCTGGCACTCGGACACGGTCTCAGCGCTGATCGGCCTGGCGGCGCAGGCGCCAGGGTCAGCAAGGACAACGTCAATTTCCCGAGGTCTGAGCACCGGCTCGCTGATACCGCCAAGGGGGTGTTCGAAGGTCGGATGCGACCCTGTGCGGACGCGCCAGCCTCGTCACATCAGAACCGGCGCCTTTTCAGGCTCAATGCCCGCGCAACTCCGCATCGATCTTCGAATGCGCCGCCGTATCGCGCATGAACCAGCACACGATCAAGGTGCAGGCAATCACCCCGGTGACATACCAGTAGAACCCCGATTCCAGGTCCACCGACTTGAACCACAGCCCGACATACTCGGCCGTTCCACCAAAGATCGACACCGCGAACGCATACGGCACGCCGACGCCGGTAGCGCGAATCGAGGCCGGGAACATCTCGGCCTTCACCAGCGCATTGATCGAGGTGTAGCCCGAGACGATGATCCAGGCGCAGGCGATCAGGCCGAACGCTTCCCACGGCCCGCTGGCGTGACGGATGGCCGTCAGCAGGGGCACGGTGAAGATCGTGCCGAGCAGCGCGAAGCCCACCAGCAGCGGGCGGCGGCCGATGCGGTCCGACAGCGCGCCGTACAGCGGCTGCAGGCACATGGCGAACAGCAGCGAGGCGGCCGAGACGGCCGTGGTCTGCGAGTCGGTCAGGCCGACCGACAGGCGCAGGAACTTCTGCATGTAGACGGTGTAGACGTAGAAAGCCAGTGTGCCGCCCATGGTCAGGCCGATCACCAGCAGCACTTCCTTCGGATGCTGGGCCAGCTGCTTCAGGCCGCCCATCGGCTTGGCCTTCTTGCGCGCCTTCTCGAACGAGTCGGTCTCTGGCATATCATGACGCATCATCAGCGCGATCAGGGCCAGCGCCGCACCGCAGACGAAGGGAATGCGCCAGCCCCATTCACGCAGCTGGGCATCTGTGAGCAGGAAATGCTGCAGCACCAGCAGCAGCACCAGGGCCAGCAGCTGGCCGCCGATCAGGGTCACGTACTGGAAGCTGGCGTAGAAGCCGCGCCGTTTCGAATCCGCCATCTCCGACAGATAGGTCGCGCTGGCGCCGTATTCGCCGCCCAGGCTCAGGCCTTGCAGCAGGCGCGCCAGCAGCAGGATGCAGGGCGACAGGATGCCGGCGGTGGCATAGGTCGGGGCGCAGGCGATCAGCAGCGAGCCGGCGCACATCAGCAGCACCGACGCCATCAGGGCCACCTTGCGGCCGTGGCGGTCTCCCAGGTGGCCGAACAGGATGCCGCCGATCGGGCGCACGAAGAAGCCGAGGGCGAAGATGCCGGCGGTCGACATCATCTGGGCCGTCGGGTCCTGGGCCGGGAAGAAGGAATTGGCGAAGTACAGGGCGAAGGCCGCGTAGCAGTAGAAATCGAACCACTCGACCAGGTTGCCGGCCGAGCCGACGAAGATGGCGCGCAGGCGCGCGCCGGAAATGGGTTCGGCGGCCTGCAAGGTGGGCTCGGCCGCTTGCGGCCGCGCGCCGGCGACCGGATTGCTGGTGGTTGTTGTCATGAAAGTGTCTCCTCTTCTGGATACCCCATTGTCGACACCGCCAGCAGGCGGCACATCCGCAATATTGGCGCGGCCTCCTCCGTAAAAATACGGAGGAGGCCGCGCGAAGCCCGTACAGCTGCTATTGTTGGCTATTTTGGCCAGGGACTATTCGATGTCATCCTTGTTCAAACGACATCTCTGGCGCAAGCTGCTCGCCGTGGCGGGCGCGCTGGCCCTGATCTTCGCCGCCGGCTGGTTCGCCGAGCAGCGCGAGCTGCAGGCCAAGATGGAGGCGCTGCACCAGGCGACGGCGGCGCACGTGCTGGGCCTGCGCGGCCTGGTGGAAAAGCACGACTTTTTACCGCATGCGGCGGCGCGCCACCCCGACGTGCGCCACCTGCTGCAGGCGCCCCATGACGCCGCCCTGCAGTCGCGCGTGAATGCCTATTT
This sequence comes from Massilia oculi, assembly GCF_003143515.1. Lineage (NCBI taxonomy): Bacteria > Pseudomonadati > Pseudomonadota > Betaproteobacteria > Burkholderiales > Oxalobacteraceae > Massilia > Massilia oculi. The sequence goes on from NZ_CP029343.1 coordinate 2,428,441, forward strand.
CGCCGACCTGCAGACGACGACCGGCGCCACCGCGCTGTTCCTGATCGATCGCGCGGGCCTGACCATCGCCTCCAGCAACTGGAACCTGCCATCGAGTTTCGTCGGCGAATCCTACCGCCAGCGCCCCTATTTCGAGGATGCGGTGGAGGGCCGCCGCGGGCTGTTCTACGGCGTGGGCCTGACCACCGGCCAGGCCGGCCTGTTCATCGCGGAGCCCGTCCGCAACGGCAACGACGTGACCGGCGTCATGGTCGTCAAGATCAGCCTCGATCCGCTGGAGCAGACGTGGCGCCATGGCGCCAACCCGGTGGTCCTCAGGGACAGCCGCGGCGTGGTGTTCCTGAGCGGCGTGCCTGAATGGCTGTTCAAGAGCGTCGGGCAGGTGTCCGCGCTGGACGCGGCCTGGATCGCGGACCACGGCCAGTACGGCGCGCGGCGCCGCTTCGACGTCCTGCCCTGGACGATCCGGCTGCGCGACGACGTGCCGGGCTTCGTCCTCCGGACCAGCGCCGGCGGGCGATCGCGCGACTACCTTGCGCTGGATACGCCCTTGCCCGGCCTGGACTGGACCCTGACGGTCACCGAAGACATGCGCGAGGTGCGCGAGGCGCGGCGCCTGGCGCTCGCGCTGGGCACGCTGGCGGTGGCCCTGCTGCTGCTCGGCGTGCTGTACTGGCGCCTGCGCGAGCGGCGCTACGCCGAGCAGCAGTCGGCACGGCTCGAGCTCGAGCACCGGGTCGAAGAGCGCACCCGCGACCTCCAGCAGGAATACGCCTTCCGCAAGGCGATGGAGGACTCCCTGCTGGTCGGCATGCGCGCGCGCGACCCGGAGGGCAAGATCATCTACGTCAACCCCGCCTTCTGCGCCATGGTCGGCTACAGTCCGGGCGAATTGCTCGGCTGCCGCCCGCCCTATCCGTACTGGCACCCGGACGACCTCGAAAAGCACGAGCGAGACAGCGACGACGCCCTGCTCGGACGCGCCGCGCCGCACGGCTTCGAATCGCGCATCCGCCACAAGGACGGACACGACGTGCTCACCATGGTGTACACCGCGCCCCTGATCGACGCCGACGGCGTGCACCGGGGGTGGATGAGTTCGATCGTGGACATCACCGCGCAGAAGCAGGCCGAGGCGCGCCAGCGCGACCAGGAACTGCGCCTGCAGCGCAGCGCGCGCCTGGCCAGCGCCGGCGAGATGGCCTCGACCCTGGCCCACGAACTGAATCAGCCGCTGATGGCGCTGTCCAACTTCGCGATCGCCTCGCGCGCCCTCGCCGCCAGGGGCGATGCCGCCATGCTGACCGGCGCGCTCGACGACATCGTCGAGCAATCGCGGCGCGCCAGCGAGATCGTCAAGCGGGTGCGCGCCATGATCAATCCGCAGCGCGCCGACTACGCCACCCTCGTCATCGGCGCCGTGATCGATCACGTCGAAACGCTCCTCAGGCCCGAGCTGAACGGCCAGGGCGTGCAGCTGCGCGTGATGCTGGAAGACCCCGCGGTGAAGGTGCGCGGCGACCAGGTCCTGCTCGAGCAGGTGCTGGTCAACCTGATCCACAACGCGGCGCAGGCCATGCACGACCAGCCCCGCCATCGCGGCCGCATCGTGCTGGCCACGTGCCGGGTCGCGCAGGGCGTGCAAGGTGTACGCATTGCCGTCAGCGACCAGGGTCCGGGCATTCCGCCCGAGCAGCTCGACCAGATCTTCGCCCCCTTCTTCACCACCAAGCCCGACGGCCTTGGCCTGGGCCTGAACATCTGCCGCACCATCGTCGAAGCCCATGGCGGGTCGATGACGGTGGCGAACGACGCCGAGGGCGGCGCCACCTTCTCGTTCATCCTGCCCATCGTCCCATGAAAGCAGCACCATGAAAGATTCACCACTCACCCTGTACGTCGTCGACGACGACGAAGCCCTGCGCCGCTCGATGCTGCTCCTGCTGTTTTCGCAAGGGCTGGCGGTGCAGGCCTTCGATTCCGGCGAAGCCTTCCTCGAGGCCGTCGACCCAAGCCAGCCGGGATGCGTGATCCTCGACCTGCGCATGGGCGGCATGAGCGGCCTGGCCGTGTTCGAGCGCCTGCGGGCCGAACACAGTCCGCTGGTGACGGTGTTCCTGTCCGGGCACGGCGACATCCCGATGGCCCTCGAGGCGGTGCGCAGCGGCGCCTGGGACTGGGTGGCCAAGCCGGACACCCAGCAATTGCTGGACAAGCTGCCCGACGCGATCGTGGAGGCCCGCGCGCGCGGCCACGCGAGCCGGCTGTGGGGAGAGTTGACGCCGCGCGAGCGCGAAGTCGCGCGCCTGGTCGGCCTGGGGCAGCCCAACAAGGAGATCGCGCGGGTGCTGGTGCCGCCCTGCAGTCCGCGCTCGGTCGAGACCCACCGCGCCAACATCTTCCACAAGCTGGGGTGCGCCAACGACAACGAGCTCGGAAGGTTGCTGGCGGCCTATCCGTGGCTTCGATAGGTTCTTATTTGCGCGGCCACTGGGCCTCGATCACCCGCGCCAGCGCCTCGACGCCCTGCCGGATCGCCTCCGGCTTCACCGCCGAAAAGCCGAGCAGCAGGCCGGGCGCCACCGCGCATGCGGGCGTGGCGGCGGCGTTCGCGTAATAGCCGAGCGGCCGCAGCTCGATGCCGGCTTCGAGGGCCGCCTGCGCAACCCCCGCTTCTTCCGGGATGCGCCCTTTGCGGTCTGGCCTGAAATGCGTGCACAGGTCGAGCCCCACGTCGGCCGGCCCGCATGCCAGGCGTTCGCCGAGCCGGTCTTCCAGCGCCGCCATCAGAACCGCGCGCCGTTCGGCATAGGCCTCGCGCGTGCGCCGGATATGGCGCATGAAGTGGCCTTCGGCAATGAAGTCCGCCAGCACCGCCTGCGGCAGCATGGCGTGGTGCATGTCGACCACCGCCTTGGCGCGCGCCAGCGGCTCGGCCAGCGCCGGCGGCGCCACCACATAGCCCAGGCGCAGCGCCGGGAACAGCACCTTCGACAGGGTGCCGACGTAGATCACGCAGCCGGCGCGGTCCAGGCTCTGCATCGAGGCCAGCGGCGCTCCGGTATAGCGATACTCGCTGTCGTAGTCGTCCTCGATCACCCAGGCGCGTCTGGCCGCGGCCCAGCGCAGCAGCTCGAGCCGGCGCGCCAGGCTCATGGTCGCGCCCAGCGGCAGCTGGTGCGACGGCGTCGCGAACACCAGGCGCGCATCGGGATAGTGGCGCGCGCCATGGGCCACGTCCATGCCCTCGCTCGTCACCGGCACCGTGCGGATGCGCGCGCCGGCCACCAGCATCGGCGCGCAGGCGCCCTGGTAGCCGGGCGACTCGACCCAGACTTCGTCGCCCGGCGCCAGCAGCAGCTGCGTCAGCAGGTACAGCGCCTGCTGCGAGCCCGAGGTGATGACGATCTGCTCCGGCGTGCAGACCACGCCGCGCGAGGCGCGCAGGTAGGCGCACAGCAGTTCGCGCAGCGGGGCGTAGCCGTTGGCGGGACCATAGCCGAGGTAGGGTCCCCGCTGCGCATGGCGCAGGTGGCGCGCTTCCAGCTTGCGCCACAGGTCGAAGGGAAACAGGTCGAGGCCCGGCATGCTGGGGCGGAAGGCGCGCACCGGGCCCTCGTAGAGACGGCGCGTTCCCATGGCTTGCGCCAGCGCCGCGCCGCGTTCCGGCAGCGCGCGCAGCAGTCCCGGCGCCGCCGGCGCCTGGCGCGCCAGCGGCAGGGCTTCGTCGACGAACGTGCCGCGCCCCACGCCGCCGCGCAGATAGCCTTCGCTGGTCAGCTGGTCGTAGGCCGCCAGCACGGTCTGGCGCGATACGCCCAGCTGCCGGCACAAGTCGCGCGTGGCCGGCAGGCGCGCGCACGGCGCCAGCGCGCCGTGCAGGATCGCCTCTTTCAGGCGGGCGTACAACTGGCGAAACAGCGGCACGTCGCTGCTGCGATCGAGCGAGGCGCTGGCGATCAGGTCGTGGACGTGCATGGCGGATGGCAAAGAATTGGACCGCCCATCTTCCCCGGAATTGGCTATTTCAGCAAGCCAATGTACAGCCTACGATAAGGCCATTGAACAACCACACTCCGTGAGCCCCCGCATGAAACAGTTCGACGCCCGCGTCACGTGGCACCGCGCCGGCCAACCCGTCCAGGGCGGCCGCTACAGCCGCGCCCATTCCTGGCATTTCGATGGCGGCCTGACCATTCCCGCTTCGTCTTCCCCGCTGTCGGTGCCGCTGCCCATGTCCGATCCAGCCGCCGTCGACCCCGAGGAAGCGCTGGTGGCGGCGGCGTCGAGCTGCCACATGCTGTTCTTCCTGGCGATCGCGGCGCAGCAGGGCTTCGTGGTCGATCGCTACGACGATGCCGCGCGCGGGCTGCTCGATAGCAATACGGCTGGCCGCATGGCGATGGTACGCATCGAACTCAGGCCACACATCGCGTTCGCCGGCGAGCGCAGGCCCGATGCGCGCGAACTCGCCGCCATCCACCACCTGGCGCACGAACGCTGCTATATCGCCAATTCCCTCAACACCGAGATCGTCATCCTGGAGAACGCCTAGATGTACTGCCCTGCCCGCTTCACGCAATCCGAGTCCGCCCCGATGCACGCCCTGGTCGCCGATCATCCGCTGGGCATGCTGGTCACGCAGCGCGACGGCATGCCGGACGCCGATCACCTGCCGTTCGAACTGCTGCCCGATGAAGGCGTGTTGCGCGCCCACGTGGCGCGCGGCAATCCGGTGTGGCAGCGCGCCGGGCAGCGGGTGCTGGTGGTGTTTCGCGGACCGTCCGGCTATGCGACACCGGACCGGATCGAGAAGGTGGCACGCGGCGGCCGCATGGTCCCGACCTGGACCTACAACGTCGTGCACGTGCACGGCACGCTGCGCGCGATCGACGATCGGGACTGGCTGCGCGCACTGGTCGAGCGCCAGACCGACCATCAGGAAGCGGCGCTGCCGGATCCGTGGTCGGTCGACGACGCGCCGTCCGACTACACGGACAAGCTGCTGGCCGCCATCGTCGGCATCGAGATCGCGATCGACCGCATCGAGGGAAAGTGGAAAAGCGAGCCGCCGCCGCGGGTGGCAACGGCTCAGCTAGCTTAAGCCGCTTAGTGGCTGGAACCGGTATTGCCGGCGCCGGAGCTGCCGGTGCTGCTCGACTTACCCTGCGCCAATTGCTCGGCATGCTTCAGGTGTTCCTGGACCACCGGGATGGTCTTGTCGACTTGCGCCTTGACTTGCGGATCCTTGGCGCCTTTCGAGGCCGCCTGCAGCTTGGTCAGGGTTTCCTTGTGGGCGCCGACGCCGCCCTGCTTGACATAAGCCTTGTCGAAGGCGTCTCCCGACATTTTCTCGAGCTTGGCCGACATGGCCTTGTGCTTGGCGTCAAGTTCGGTCGGCAGGGTCACTCCTTTCGACTGGGCCAGGGTCTGCACCTCGGTCAGCGCCTTGCCGTGGTCGTCGACCATCTTGGTGGCGAAGGCTTTCACGTCGGCGTTCTGGCTCTTGCTTTGTGCCAGCTTGCCCATGTCGACTTCGGCCATGCTCGACATGCCCATGTCCATGATCGCCTTGCGGTCGGCGGCGGTCAGCCTGGCGTCGCTGCTGGCGGTGGCGGAAGTGCTGCTGGCGCCCGACTGCTGGCCGGCCTGGCTGGTCTGTGCCTGCGCGCCGACCGCACCAAACAGGGCCGCGGCAACCGAAACCGCCATCAGGCGCTTGAGAATGTGATTCTTTTTCATGTGACTCTCCGTTGAAATAGTTGGATGAGCCGAGTGTAGTCCTGCCTGTTCAAGACTAGCGCGCGTTAGCCGACAAGCAAGCTCATAAAGAAAAAGCCAGCCCGGACAGGCTGGCTTGCGAGGAAAGCAGGTGCGATCAGCGGAAGCTGAGCGCCGCCGTCAGGTCGCCCGGCGGGCGGGCGCCGCGCGCTTCGAAGGCGGCGTTGCGGGTGGCCAGGCCCTCGAGCAGCGGCAGGCCATGCAGGCGCGTGATGAAGCGCAGGATCGAGGTTGTGTCGTAGAAATTGTGGTCGACCGCGCCGCGCTTGGCGTGCGGTGACACCACGATCGCCGGGATGCGCGAGCCCGGGCCCCAGCGGTCGCCTTGCGGCGGCGCCACGTGGTCCCACCAGCCGCCGTTCTCGTCGAAGGTGATCACCACCACCATGTCCTTCCACTGCGGCGATTTCTTCAGGTGCTCGATGATGTTGGCCACGTGGGCGTCGCCCGACTCGATGTCCGAGTAACCGGCGTGCAGGTTCAGGTTGCCCTGCGGCTTGTAGAAGGCCACCGCCGGCAGCTTGCCGGCGACGATGTCGGCGATGAACTTGTTGGAGATCGGGCTGTCGCCCAGGCCGCCGTCACGCAGGTGTTCCGCGCGTTCCTTCGTTCCCGGCGCAAACTGCTTGAAGTAATTGAACGGCTGGTGGTGGTACTGGAAGTTCGGCCGTTCGCCGGCGCCGCGGCCGTCGAGCGCCGCCTGCATGCCGCCGCCATACCAGGCCCAGCTCACGCCCTTCCGCGACAGCAGGTGGCCGATCGTGTCATAGGTCTGCGGCGGCAGGGTCGAGGCGTCCGCGGGGTCGGCGTGCAGCGGGTCGCCGTCGAAGGCCGGACGCACCCAGCTCGGCTGGTACGGCGGCGCCATCGTGTTGACGGCGTAGCCATCGGGCGTCATCGCGCCGTTGCGCACGAACTTCGGCTTGCCGTCCAGCGCCGAGGCCGGCGAATCGGGGGCCAGCGCCAGGCGCACGCCCTGCGGGCCGTCTTCCAGCACCGCGATCTTGCTCTTCGCCGCCGTCTCGGCCGCATTGAAGTATTCGGGCACGCGGCCGCTGATCAGGAACTGGTGGTTCAGGTAGGAGCCGCCGAAAGCCGCCATGAAGAAGTTGTCGCACAGGGTGAACTCGCGCGCGATCTGGTACAGGCCCAGGTTCTTCGAGGTCTCGCCGTAATACCCCATCACCATGCCGCCGGCGTCGGACCAGGCGGCAAAGCCGTCGTTGCGGCCGCCATTGATCTGCATCTGGTTGTGGTAGAACTGGTGCACCAGGTCGCGCGTGATCACGCCTTCCGGCAGCGGCCTGCCTTCCGCATCCGTCAGCTTGTACGGCGCGTTCGGCAGGTTGGCCGACTGGGCTTCGGTGGTGATGTAGTCCTTGCCGCCGATGTTCTGGCGGCCCGGCACCACGCCGCCCCAGGCCTTGGGCAAGGTCGGCAGGATCGAGCCATCGCGGTCGCGCTGCTGGACGCTGGCTGCCGGCACGCTCGCCAGCGGCACGGCCAGGCCGGGGAAGTCGGCGAACAGGTTGTTGAAGCTGCGGTTTTCCAGGTAGATCACGACGACGTTCTTGACGTGGGCGCGCAGCTTGGCGTCGAGCGATCCCCTGGCGGCGGGCTTTGCCGGCGCTGCGGCCGCATTCGTCACACCGGGCAGGCTGGCGGCGGCGCCGACCGCGGCGGCGGCCTGGAAGATGCGCCGGCGCGTGGGGTTCTCTGGCTGGATGGACGCCTCGGGTCCGCGGTGTTGCTCTCGCTCTTGATCTTGCACGTATTGCTCCTCTTGCTGTCGGCCCTGGCGGCCGCGAAGGAACTATTATCCGCGCAATTTACGAATGGAAACAATCAGGAACAAATAAAGTGGGGTGCGTCAACGAGGCGTCACATTTCGAGGGCACAATGCAAGTGCTCCTAGGGAAGGGCACTTGGCGGTGTACACCGCCCTACCGGCGCCGGCGGTCGGGAAACATACCGGCACCAATTTCTCTTAATGCAGGCCCACATGTGTGGGCCTGCATTTTTTCCAGCCCCGCTTCAGCCGTATAGCGGAATCAGGATGTCGTAGGCATTGTCTGGCCGTGCATCGTTGTCGACCGTCGGCGTGTAGCGGCGGTCGTAGCGCTCGAGGCGGATGCCGTCCTCGTCTTCTTCCATCCCCAATTGCTCCATGGTCGCGATGCCGGTCACGGTGCTGGCCTGGGCGTGCACCATGGGGCCGCGATGGGTCATCAGGGCGTAGCGACGTTCCGGGATACGGATGCCGATCATGCCGGGAGGAAGGTTGTTGAGGTCGGCAACGGCGACGGCGATGCATTCGAGTTTCATGCCGCCATATTGCGGCATGCGCACGCCATAGTGCAGGCCATCGGTCTCGCCCAGCTCCGCCTCGCGGGCAAGGAAGGATTTCCAGATCTCTGGCAACTCCGTTTCCAGCACCGAGGCGGGCCCTGCGACAGGCAGCCCGGCGAGCTTCATTTCAGGTAGTGTAACGGTTGAGATGTGCATGATAGTGGCTTGCTAATGGACGAAAAGATTATAGCCTTATCTCTTCGACAAGATTAGCATCCGCGCAATCGTGCGGATCGATTTCTCGTGTCAAAAGGAGAACAATGTTGCCTACCTCACTCAAAGCCCTGCTGAAAGAGCTGGAAACCCATGGCGTCAGCCATGACGCGGTCCCCGCCAACCGCGCGCGACGCCTGCTCAACATCACCCACGACACCGGCGAATTCCTGGCGGTGCTGGTGCGCGCCATGGGCGCCCGCCGCATCCTCGAGATCGGCACCTCGAACGGCTATTCCACCTTGTGGCTGGCCGACGCCGCGCAAGGCATCAACGGCAGCGTCACCACAGTCGAGCTGTCGGCCGAGAAGGTTGCGCTGGCGCGCGAGAATTTTGCGCGCGCGTCTTTACAGGATCGCATCGTGCAGGTCGAAGGCCAGGCCGCCGACTTCCTGGCCAGCAGCGCCGACGAATCGTTCGACCTGCTTTTCCTCGACTCCGAACGCAGCGCCTACCTCGGCTGGCTGCCGCACATCGAACGCATCCTGCGTCCGGGCGGGCTGGTAGTGGTCGACAACGCCACCTCGCACGCCCAGGAACTGGCGCCCTTCATGCAGGCGCTGCGCTGCGCGTCCGGCTGGAGCACCAGCCTGGTCCCGGTGGGCAAGGGCGAGTTCCTGGCGACCAAGCATTGATGCCACCTGGTTCCGGCGCCTGTGCAGTTCAGGCACGGTTTTGTGCAGTCCATCGCACGGCGCGCGCAAGGCAAGGACGCGCTCCCTAGAATGGTTTCATCAACTTACCGGAGACCACCATGAAACGCGCCGCCATCGCCGCCCTTCTCGCCCTTGCCTCCCTGTCGGCCCAAGCCGCCGACCAAGTGCGCAACGTCACGCCGTTCAAGACCATCGACGCGCGCGGCCCGGTCAGCCTGGTGGTCGAGGTGGGCAAGGCCCATTCGGTGCGGGTCGAAGGCAACCAGAAATTCATCGACCGCGTCACGACCGAAGTCGTGAACGGCGAGCTGCGCCTGGGCTTCGAAGACAAGAACAGGAACAACGTCAATATCAAGGATGGCGAGCGGGTCGTCGTCACCATGCCCGAACTCGCCAGCTTCCGCGGCGAAGGCGCCGGCCTGATGGTGCTGAATAACGTTCGCGGCGATAACTTCGACGTCAACTACCGCGGCGCCGGCAGCCTGCAGATGAATGGCCGCGTAGGCCACCTGCGCCTGAACGCCGAGGGCGTGGGCGAAGTCGTGGCCAAGGACCTGGTGGCCCAGGATGCCGACGTCACCTTCCGCGGCATCGGCGAAGTGTCGGTGCACGCCAGGAACCGGCTCAACGCCAGCGTGCAGGGCCTGGGCAACCTGACCTATTACGGCCAGCCGCGTTCGGTCAGCCGCTCGGTGTCGGGCATCGGCAACGTCACCGCCGCCAAATAACGCCGCACACTCCCTCCGCAGGGTTGGCAGCTCCGCTGCCGACGCGGTTACCGGTTGACCAGGTCGAGCAATACCTGCGCATGGCAAGGTCCGTCGAGCCGGCACCAGCAAGCCAGGTGGTGCCCGCGCAGGATGCTCTGCGCTTCTTGCGCCAGCTGGCGGCCGTCGGGATCGTCGCTCAGCCAGCGGCGATAGGCGGCAACCGCCTCTTCCACTGTCGGCATCGCCACGTAGCGCCCGACCGGCGTGCCCGGCGCCACCTCGGGCAACACCGAGAAGGGATTGCCCCAGCGGCCCGGACGCGCCACCGAAATCGTGTTCGGCGGCATACGCCAGCCCTTCTTGCGACTCAATTGCACACGGTGTGGCGTCATCGGCTTTCCTCATGATGGATACGCGCCGGCTCTTCCGGCGCAAGCCATCATACCGGGGCCAGGCGCTCCTGCATCGACTGCGCGCCAGCGCTGCCGCAAGTGGACGCGAGGAACTCCATCAAGCGCTGCAGTGTCTCCAGGCGCGCCGCATAGATGATGTAGCGGCCCTGCTGGCGCGGTGACACCAGGCCGGCATGGGTGAGTTCCTTCAAGTGGAAAGACAGCGACGAGGCCGGCATTTCGAGGGCGGCGGCGATGTTGCTGGCGGACTGGCCCTGGGGACCGGCCTGCACCAGCAGGCGGAAGGCGGCGAAGCGCGACTCCTGGGCGAGCGCGGAAAGCGCCGCGATGGCGAGATTGGTTTGCATGCGAACAGTATTCTTTCGATTCAAGGGCCCGCGCGTCGATGCTGGAGCCACGGTTCGAATACTGTCGAAAGACTTTGACAGGGTGATGACAAAACGCGCGCCGGGACCAGCGCCCCGGCGCGCATCACCGTCAGGCGCGCTTGCGCAGCGCTTCCTGCGTCGGCCCGGATACGGGCAGCACGGACGGATTCCTCTGCTTGGCAGCGGTGGCGACCGCCGCATCGTCCATCAGCTCATACCACATCGCGTTCAGCACGCCGAACGCCGCTGCCAGCGGCAGTCCCAACAACCAGGCGAAATACCACATGATGGTGTCCTTTCTTTCTTCGATTAGTAGGCGTGGCCCTGGCCATCGCGGATGTCGGTCGGATTCACCTTGCCCCACAAGACCTTGTAGACCCAGCTGGTGTACATGATGATCAGCGGCAGGAAGATGCAGGCGCAGAACAGCATGATGAACAGGGTCAGGTGGCTCGAGGAGGAATCCCACACCGTCAGGCTGGCCTGCGGCTGGATCGACGAGGGCAGGATGAAGGGGAACATCGAGGCGCCCACGCTCAGCACGATGCCGGCGACCGACAGGCTCGAGGCCAGCATCGCCACGCCTTCCTTGCGCTTGACCAGCGCCATCCAGGCCAGCAGCGCGCCGACGATGCCGGCGGCGGGCGCCAGCTGGGTCCAGGAATGGGCCGCATAGTTGGCGAACCAGGCGCCGGCGACATTCGCCTGCACGGTCTTGAACAGCGGATTCGATGGACCGGTCGTCACCAGCTCGCTGCTGATGCGGTAGCCGTCGACCACGTTCCACAGCAGCACGCCGGCCACGGCGTACAGCGCCACCGTGGCGAGCGCCGCGCGGATGCCCCAGGCGCGCGCACGGCTGGCCACCAGGCCGTCGGTCTTGAGCACCAGCCAGGCCGCGCCATGCATCACCAGCATCGCCACCGACACCAGGCCGCACAGCAGCGCGAACGGATTCAGGAGCCCGAAGAAGCCGCCTTCATAAAAAATCTGCATGTCGGGCTGGATGCGGAACGGCACGCCCTGCAGCACATTGCCCATGGCGACGCCGAAGATCAGCGCCGGCACGAAGCCGCCGACGAACAGGGCCCAGTCCCAGGCCGCGCGCCATTGGCTGCTGTCACGCTTGCTGCGGTATTTGAAGCCGACCGGGCGCAGGATCAGCGCCAGCAGCACGGCCGCCATGGCGAGATAAAAGCCCGAGAACGAGACCGCGTACAGCTGCGGCCAGGCGGCGAAGATGGCGCCGCCGCCCAGCACCAGCCAGACCTGGTTGCCTTCCCACACGGGGCCGACGGTGTTGATGACGACGCGCCGTTCGAGGTCGGTCCTGGCCACGAAAGGCAGCAGGGTGCCGGTGCCGAGGTCGAAGCCGTCGGTGACGGCAAAGGCGACCAGCAGGACGCCCAGCAGCGCCCACCAGATGACACGCAGGGTGTCGTAGTCGAGAAGCATATGAAGAATCATGTCGTTATTCCGTAGTGAGAGTCTGCGCAGTAATCATTGGCGCAGTGCGCATTGCCGGCGTGGCGCCGACCAGGGGGCTGTGGGCGCCGGGCGAATGCTCGACCTCCTCTTCGGGACCCTTGCGGATCGCCCCCAGCATCAGCTTCATCTCGACCACGATCAGGATCGAGTACAGCACCACGAAGCCGACCAGGGTGGCCAGTACGGTCTGGATGCCGATGTTCGACACCGCGACCGCGGTCGGCAGCACGCCTTCGACGGCCCATGGCTGGCGACCCAGTTCGGCCACGATCCAGCCGGCTTCGGCGGCGATCCACGGCAGCGGGATCGACCACACGGCCACTTTCAGCAGCCATGGATGGGCATCGAGGCGGCGCCGCGCCGACAGCCAGAAGAACACCGCGGTGAGCACGATGAAGTAGATGCCGAGGCCGACCATGACGCGGAACGACCAGAACAGCGGCGCCACCTGCGGCACGGTGTCGTTGGCGGCCTGCTGGATCTGCGCATCGGTAGCCTGGCGCGGATCGTCGACGTAGCGCTTGAGCAGCAGCGCATAGCCCAGCACCTTGCTGTTCTCTTCGAACCTGGCCTGCAGTTCGGCCGGCACGGGGCCCTTGCCGCCAAGGGCGCGGATTCTCTCCAGCGCGTCATAGGCCAGGATGCCCTGGCGCACGCGCACCTCGGCCAGCTTGACCAGGTCGTTGATGCCCGGGATCTCGCTGGAGAGCGAACGGGTGCCGATCAGGCCCATCACCCAGGGTATGTGGATGGCGTAGTGGGTTTCGCGCGCACCCTGGTCCGGGAAGCCCACCGCGGTGAAGGCGGCCGGCGCCGGCTGGGTATCCCACATGGCTTCGACCGCGGCCAGCTTCATGTGCTGGTGCTCGGTGGCCAGGTAGCCGCTTTCGTCGCCCAGCACCACCACCGACAGCGAGGCGGCCAGGCCGAACGAGGCGGCCACCGTCATCGAACGCTTGGCCAGCTCGATGTGACGGCCCTTGAGCAGGTACCAGGCCGAGACGCCGAGCACGAACAGCGCGGCGATCACGTAGCCGGCCGACACGGTGTGCACGAACTTGGCCTGCGCCACCGGATTGGCCAGCACCGCGCCGAAGTCCGACACTTCCATGCGCATGGTCTGCGGATTGAGCGACGCGCCGACCGGGTTCTGCATCCAGCCGTTGGCGATCAGGATCCACAGCGCCGAGAAGTTGGTGCCGATGGCGGTCAGCCAGGTCACCATCAGGTGCTGGCGCTTCGACAGCCTGTCCCAGCCGAAGAAGAACAGGCCGACGAACGTCGCTTCGAGGAAGAACGCCATCAGGCCTTCGATGGCCAGCGGTGCGCCGAACACGTCGCCGACGTAGTGGCTGTAGTAGCTCCAGTTCATCCCGAACTGGAACTCCATCACCAGGCCGGTCGAGACGCCGATGGCGAAGTTAATCCCGAACAGCACGCCCCAGAACTTGGTCATCTGGCGCCAGATCGGGCGGCCGGTCATCACGTACACGGTTTCCATGATGGCGATGACCATCGACAGCCCCAGTGTCAGGGGAACGAACAAAAAGTGGTACAGCGCCGTGAGGGCGAACTGTAGTCGGGAGAGCCCGACGACGTCGAGATCCATGGTGAATCCTTTCTTATTGGTGAATCGATGTTGGTTGTCTAGTCCTGACGCAGCGCCAGCAGCGCCGCATCGAATCCTCGTGTGCCGCGCCGGTGGTCGGCGACCAGGCGTCCCGCCCGCAGCACCAGCAGGCGATCGGCCAGTTGCGCCTCACGCCGCAGGTGCGTGGCCAGCAGCACGGTGCGTCCGTCCGCATGACGGGCCAGGCGCGCCAGCACGTCGGCGGCGGTGGCGGCGTCGAGCGCCTCGGTCGGCTCGTCCAGCAGCCAGAAACCGGCCCGGCGCAGCAGCAGCCGCGCCAGCGCCAGGCGGCGCGACTGCCCGCCCGACAGGCCCAGGCCGCCCTCGCCCAGCGGCGTGTCCAGGCCGCGCGCCAGCAGGCGCACGTCGACCTCGAGGCCGGCGGCGCGCAGCGCGTTCCATAGCGCTTCGTCACTGGACTGCGGATCGGCCAGGCGCAGGTTGTCGCGCAGGCTGTCCTGGAACAATTCGGTACGCTGGGTCAGCCAGGTGGCGGGGAGCGCCCTCACCTGCCCCGTATGCGGCGCCAGTTCGCCTGCGACGAGTCCCAGCAAGGTCGACTTGCCGGCGCCGCTGCCGCCCACCACCGCGACCCGCTCGCCGCGCGCGATGCGCAGGCTGACCTCGTGCAGCGCGGCGCCTTCGCGACCCGGATGCACGACGCTGGCGTCGCACAGAAGCAACGCCTCGTCCTCGCCCGGCGCGCCGACGGCGACGGCGTCATCCGCTTCCTGTTGCAAGCGGGGGCCGATGCGGCGGGCCGCCAGCCAGCTGCGGCCCGCCTCGATGGCGCCGCGGCGCATCGCGGCGAACGGCTCCAGCGCGGCCAGGGCGATCAGCAAGGCCAATGCCGCCGCCGGTGCGCCCAAGGTATGGAGCTGCGCGAGCGCGGCCACCGCCAGCAAGGTCGCCGCCACGGTCAGGTGGCCGCCGACCGCATAGGTCCAGCCGGCGCCGGTCTCGAGCCGGTGCAGCGCATCGTCGGCGCGCGCCAGCTTGTCGTCGATCCGCGCCAGGCGTGCGCACTGGGCCGGCAGCCGGCCGGCCATGGCCAGATCGGTCTGGCCGGCGACCAGGTCGATGGCCAGGGCCCGCAGCCGTTCCAGCGCGCGGGCGCGGCGCAGCGCCACCGGACGGGCAAGGCGAGCCACCAGGACCGTCACACCCCAGCCGAAGACCAGCAGCCAGGCGAACATCGCCAGCCCGAGGCGCCAGTCGAGATTCGCCAGCACCACGCCGGCCAGCAGCGCCGCGCCAAGGGCGGCGATGGCCGGCACGATCAGGCGCAGGTAAATCGATTCGAGCGCGTCGATGTCGCCAGTCAGGCGCAGCAGCAGTCGTGCGGGACGGCGCAGCAAGGCGCGCGCCGCCTGCGGGCCGGCCCAGCCGCGAAACAGCCGTTCGCGCAGCGCGGCCAGCACGCCGAGCGTCGCGTCGTGGGTCACCATGCGCTCGGCGTACCGGCCAAAGGTGCGGCCCAGCGCCAGCAGGCGGATCGCGGCGCTCGGCACGAAGACGTTGAACATGACCATGCCGCCGGCGAGACCGGCCAGCGCGGTGGCGGTGATGAACCAGCCCGAGGTGCCCAGCAGCGCCATTCCGGCCAGCACCACCAGGGTGGAGAGGAAGGCGCCCAGCGCCAGGCGGCGTCCGCCCGTTTTCAGGAACAGGGCAAGGACCGGTTGCAGGTCGTGACGGGATCTCATGCGGCGCTCCGTTTGGTGAAGGGTTCGCCGATGCGCACGATACGACCCAGGCGCGCGGCCAGGGCCAGGTCGTGGGTGGCGACGATCAGGGTGCGGCCCTGGGCCAGTTCCACCAGCGCGTCGATCACGCTGGCGGCGGTGTCGCGGTCGAGGTGGGCGGTGGGCTCGTCGGCCAGCAGCAGGCCGGCATGCGGCGCGCACACCGCGCGCGCCAGCGCCAGGCGCACCAGCTCGCCGCCCGACAGGCCGAGACCACCCTCGCCCAGGCTGGTCCCCGGCGTCGCGTGGCCCACGTGCCCCAGGCCGGCGCGGCGCACGGCGGCGCCGACCGCCGCGCCGTCGATGCCGTCGCGCTCGAGCGACACGTTGCCGCGCACCGAGCCGCAAAACACATGCGGCTTCTGGCCGATCCAGGCCATGCGCGCGCGCAAGCCGGCGGCCGACTGTGCATCGAGTTGCACGCCACCGATGCGCACCGCGCCGCCGCTGGCAGGCGCAAGGCCCGCGATGAGCGACAGCAGCGTGGTCTTGCCGCTGCCGCTGGGGCCGACCAGGGCCACGTGCTCGCCGGCGCGGACGTACAAATCTTCGCCATCGAACAGCGGTGCTTCGCCGGGGTGCTGGAACACCAGGCCCTCGATATCCACCGAAGGCGCCACCGGTGCGCGGCAGGCAGGCTGCTTGCGCTGCGGGGCCAGCGCCCCCGGCAGCGCCAGGCCGGCGTGCTGGAGCTGTTCCAGTTCCTTCAGCGCCGCCTCACCCGAGGCCTTGTCGTGCCACACCGCGGCCAGTTCGCGCAGCGGCTCGAAGAAGGCCGGGGCCAGCAGCAGGATGAACAGGCCTTCGGCCAGCGTCAGGCGCACGCCCCAGCTGCCGGGGCCGATCTCGCCCAGCAAGTGAAAGCCGACATAGACGGCGACCAGCGCCACGCCCAGCGCCGAGAACAGTTCCAGCGCGGTGGAAGACAGGAAGGCGATGCGCAGCACGCGCATGGTGCTGGCGCGCACGCTGTCGGCAGTGGCGCGCACGCGCTGTGCGGTGGCGTCCACTGCGCCGAGCGCGCGCAGGGTCGACAGGCCGCGCAGGCGGTCGAGCAGGAAGCCGCTCATGCCGCCGATGACCTGCAACTGCGCTTCGCTGGCCGCCTTGGCGCGCCAGCCGATGACGGCCATGAAGATCGGGATCAGCGGCGCGGCCACCACCAGGATCAGGGCTGCCACCCACGAGTAATGGAGGACGACGAGCGCGATCGCGGGCGGCGCCAGCATCGTGCGCATGCGCGCCGGCTGGTAGCGCACCAGCCAGGGCAGCACGGCTTCGGCCTGCTCGGCCAATGCGCTGGCGGCGCGGCCGCTGGCCAGGCGCTCACGGTCCAGCGGCGAACGCGATCCCAGGGCTTGCGCCGCCTTGCTGCGAAGCAGCGCCAGGTGCAGGCGCGACGCCGCGAACAGGCGGCGCGCGCCCCAGGCTTCGCTGCTGGCGCGCAGCACGCCCAGCGCCACGAAGGCGCAGGCCGGCGCCAGCATGTCCGCCAGGCCGGCGCCATCGGCCAGCCGCTGCACGGCATGGGCCAGCAGGGCTGCCTGCGGAATCCACAGCAGCGCCGCCGCGCTCATCACGAAGGTGGCGCTGCGGGTGGATGGGACGTGCGTGGCCGGGCCACGGCCTTGACGGCGAAGCATGGTGGTTCTCCAGATGATTGCGTGGTGCGGCGACGGGCCGCGTGGTGAAACCGGGTCAGTCGGCGGCTGGCGGCGCCCTGCTGCGGTGGTCGGAGCGGAAGGTCGAAGCGGGCGGCAGCGCCGGCCCGTGTGGGCGCAGGGCAGCGTCGAGCGGGGTGTCCAGCAGCACCAGGCTGCCCGGAGGATGCCCGACGATGGCCAGGTCGTACAATGACACGCAGGCCGGGCAATGCATGCCGGGGTGGACGGCCTCGTCGCTGCCGGCATTGCCGGTATCGGCATCGAGCGCCACCAGCCTGGCGCCGGCCGACATGCAGACTTCGATCCAGGTCTTGCCCTGGTCCGCCCGAGGTGATGCGAAATTCGACGCCAGCGACGGAGCAAGCATGCCCCACAGGATCGCCAGGGCGGCGAGCCAGAGGATGATGGAGCGGTTGCGTTGCGCGTTCATGGTGTTCAGTCCTGCGGTGAAGCCGATGCCTTGATCTGCGTTATTCTTGGCTTACGCCAAACTTTCTAAACATTCCGAATTTTCAGAAGTTAGTGAAATTATGCACTGAAACTTCAAGTTTGTCTGGAAAGGAGAGTGACTTGGTCGGGAATTACGCATGGTTTAACGGCTTGCCTGCAGCACCGCGGTAAGGCCGTCCGTGTGCGTGTCGTGGGACCGTGGGATAATCCATCTTTCAAAAGCATCGAAAAGTTCTCAACCATGACGCCACTCGTCCAAACATTCGTGAGTCACTTCGGTGAGATGGGCAGCCGCTGGGGCATCAACCGCACGGTGGGGCAGATCTATGCCCTGCTCTTCGTCACCGAGGAGCAGTTGCACGCCGACGACATCGGCGAGAAGCTCGGCATCTCGCGCTCCAACGTCAGCATCGGCCTGAAGGAATTGCAGTCCTGGGGCCTGGTGCGCCTGTCGCGCATTCCCGGCGACCGGCGCGAGTATTTCACCTCGCTCGGCGACGTCTGGGAAATCTTCCGCGTGGTGGCCGCCGAACGCCGCCGCCGCGAAGTCGCGCCGACGCTGTCGGTGCTGCGCGAGTCGCTGCTTGCCACCGCCAAGAGCCCCGAAGACCAGTTTGCGCAAGAGCGCATGCGCGAGATGCACGAGCTGGTCGACCTGGCCAACAACTGGTTCGACGACCTGCAGCGCCTGTCGCCCGAGTCGATGTCGCAGCTCATGAAGATGGGTTCCAAGGTGCAGAAGCTGCTGTCGGCCAAGGACCGCCTGTTCGGCGCGGCGGTGGCGGCCAAGGAAGCCAAAGAAGAATAGCCCCGTGCTGGCGGCTGCATAGCCGTGCTCGCCGCTTTCTCATGAGGGGCTAGACTGGGGTTTTGATTGCCAGGCCATCCCGTCATGAACATTGTCTGTATCGCCTGGGGCTCGCTGCTGTGGAAGCCCCAGGGTCTCAAGCTGGCGTCAAGCTGGCATCCTGGCGGCCCGCCGCTCCCCCTCGAATTCGCGCGCCAGAGCGACGACAGTCCCGAACTGGCGCTGGTGCTGTGCGAAACCGCGCGCCTGGCGCCGACCTACTGGGCCTATGTCGCCACGGGCGACCTCGATCGCGCGCGCGCCATGTTGCAAGTGCGCGAAAAGATCACGCCGGAGCGGCCTGAATGGATCGGCAGCATCCCTGCCCGCGACGGCACGCGGGAAGATCCGCGCATCGCGGCATGGCTGCGCGCCAGGCGCATCGACGCGGCGGTGTGGACCGCCGTGCCGCCCAAGTTCGACGGCGAGAATGGCCGTGTGCCGACGGCCGACGAAGTGGTGGACTGGCTGGACAGCCGCGTCGGCGCGCAGCGCGCCGCCGCCGAAGACTATATCCGCCGCACGCCGGCCCATATCGACACCCGCAACCGGCGCGCGATCGAGGCGCGGCTCGGATGGCGGTCGCTGCGCGAAGCGCACGTCACCCAGGCGCGCTGACGGGATTCGACAGCAAGGAACGAGCGAAGCTGGCGGGATTGCGCGAGGATCACGGCATCTCCACTGTCATGGCGACGCCGCCATGACCACGCCCTCGTCCTCCCTTTTCCCGATCCGGATCGTCACGCCGGCGGACACCTTTCTCGCATGCGTGCGCACCGGCGCCGACGACCAGGGCCAGCCCGTGGAGCGCCACGTCGCCAGGGGCGGCGCAGCGCTGCTCGGCGAGCGCCGTTGACACTGCCGGATTGCCTGGATTGCTACCACCACCATCGCCCTCATCGACTGGATCCATTGGATCGAATCGGCCAGGCAGGCCAGGACCCGTCTGAAGCGCGTGGCCGATGCCGGCGACATGCTTGCATCGGGCAAGAAGCGGGTCTGCTGTTTCGATCCGTCGGGGTGTTACAGCAAGAGCCTCGCTCCGCCTCGCGAGGCGCAGTAAGGCCCGGCATCGCCGTTCAGTCGAACTTGCTGAAATCCGGCTTGCGCTTCTCGAAGAAGGCGGTGAACGCCTCTTTCGCCTCGGCGCCGGTCAGCATGGCGCTGAAACGCTCGTTCTCGGCGGCGATGGTCTCCTTCACCAGCGCGCCGCGTGCCCGCTTCATCAGCGCCTTGGTGGTGCGGATCGACGCTGGCGGCAGCTTGGCCAGCTTGGCGGCCTGCCCTTGCGCGAAGAACAGCAGTTCTGCATCCGGCAGCACGCGCGCCACGATGCCCATCTCCAGCGCTTCCTGGGCCAGGAACGGCTCGCCCAGCAGCAGCTTTTCTGCCGCGCGCGTATAGCCCGCCGATTGGGCCACCAGCAGCGACGAGGCGAATTCCGGGCACAGGCCGAGCTGGGTGAACGGCATCGAGAACCTGGCGCTGTCGGAGCAATAGACCAGGTCGCAGTGCATCAACAGCGTGGTGCCGATGCCGACCGCGGCGCCGGCCACGGCCGCCACCACCGGTTTCGTTGCGCCTTCCAGCGCCGTCATGAACTGGAATACCGGACGCTCGGCCGTCATCGGGCCTTCGCCGACGTTGTTCAGGAAGTCGTCGAGGTCGTTCCCGGCGGTGAAGATCTCGGGCTGGCCGGTGATCAGGATGGCGCGCACCGCGGCGTCCTGATCGGCGTCGCGCAGCGCGTCGGCCATGGCCTGGTACATCGCGCCGGTGATCGCGTTCTTGCGTTCGACGCGGTTGAATTCGATGGTGAGGATGCCGTCGGCTTTGGTGAGGCGGATGCTCATGGTGTTGTCTCCAGAATTGTTCATGGGCCGATTGGACGCGTGGGCGGGAGATCCGCCCACCCCACGTCACGCTCGCGGCATTGACGTACGGTGCTTGGATTTCCCGCCCACGCTTGAGGTGCGGCGGCGCTGCAAGGCGCCGCCATGTTTGCTTAGACGCGCTCGATGATGCCCGCGGCGCCCATGCCGGCGCCGACGCACATCGTCACCATGCCGTACTTGAGGTTGTTACGGCGCAGCGCGTGCACGACGGTCGCGGCGCGGATCGCGCCGGTGGCGCCCAGCGGGTGGCCCAGGGCGATCGCGCCGCCCATCGGGTTGACCTTGCTGGTGTCCAGGTCCAGGTCGCGGATCACGGCCAGCGCCTGGGCGGCGAAAGCTTCGTTCAGCTCGATCCAGTCCAGCTGGTCCTGCGTGATGCCGGCGGCGGCCAGCGCGGCGGGGATCGCCACCTTCGGGCCGATGCCCATGATCTCCGGCGGCACCCCGCGCACGGCGAACGAGGAGAATTTGGCCAGCGGGGTCAGGTTGTGCTCCTTCAGGATCTTTTCGCTGACGACGATCAGCGCGCCGGCGCCGTCCGACATCTGCGACGAGGTCGCGGCGGTGACCGACCCCTTGGCCGCGAACACGGGCTTGAGCTTGGCCATGCCTTCCGGGCTGGCGTCGGCGCGCGGGCCTTCGTCGCTGTCCACGGTGCGTTTCTTGACGCTGATTTCACCGGTGGCCAGGTTCGGCGTACGGGTGATGATCTCGACCGGGGTGATCTCGTCCTTGAAGTAGCCGGCCTGCTGGGCGGCGATGGCGCGGCGGTGCGATTCCAGGCCGAAGGCGTCCTGGTCTTCGCGCGACACCTTCCACTGGTTGGCGACCTTCTCGGCGGTCAGGCCCATGCCGTAGGCCAGGCCCACGTTCTCGTCCTTGAACACGTCCATATTGATCGACGGGTGGTGGCCCATCATCGGCACCATCGACATCGATTCGACGCCGCCGGCGATCATCACGTCGGCTTCGCCCACGCGGATGCGGTCGGCCGCCATCGCCAGCGCGGTGATGCCCGAAGCGCAGTAGCGGTTGACGGTGACGCCGCCCACGGTGTTCGGCAGGCCGGCCAGCACGACGGCGTTACGCGCCACGTTGAAGCCCTGCTCCGCTTCCGGGAACGAGCAGCCGACGATGGCGTCGACGATCAGGGCCGGGTCCAGGTTCGGCACGGCGGCCATGGCGCCGCGGATCGCGTGCACCAGCAGGTCGTCCGGGCGGGTCTTGTTGAACATGCCGCGCGGCGCCTTGCCGATCGGGGTACGGGTCGCTGCGACGATGTATGCGTCTTGAAGTTGTTTGCTCATGTCAGTAGTCCTGTTCAGTCGTCAGCGTTAGTTGCGCACGGGCTTACCGGTCTGCATCATGCCCATGATGCGTTCCTGGGTCTTCGGATTGTTCAGCAGGGCCACGAAGGCCTTGCGTTCCAGGTCGAGGATCCACTGCTCGCTCACCACGCTGCCCTGGTCGATGTCGCCGCCGGTCACGATCTCGGCGATGGTGTCGCCCAGGTGGTAGTCGTAGGCCGAGATGAAGCCGCCGTCGCGCATATTGACCATCTGGCCGCGGATGGTGGCCCAGCCGTAGCGGCCGGTGACCGGGAAGGTACGGCGTGCCGGTGCGCGATAACCCGCGTCGAACATGGCGCGCGCGGTGGTCTTCGCCACGTGCAGCAGTTCATACGCGTTGAACACGATGACGTCGTCTTCCTTCAGGTAACCCATCGCCTTCGCTTCCAGCGCCGACTTCGACACTTGCGCGGTGGCCGCGTTCATGAAGCCGTTCTTCAGGAATTGCAGGATGTCGTTGCCCTTGGCTTCATTCGCCGCGCGCAGTGCCGCTTCCTTCAGGCCGCCGCCGGCAGGCACCAGGCCCACGCCCACTTCGACCAGGCCGATGTAGGATTCGATCGAGGCCACGCGTTTCGATGCATGCAGCGCCAGCTCGCAGCCGCCGCCCAGCGCCAGGCCGGCCACGGCCGCCACGACCGGGATGTTCGAATACTTCATCGCCATGAAGGTGTCCTGCAGCTCGCGCACGATCGGCTCCATCGCCTTCGCGCCGCCGGCCATGAAGGCTGGCAGTGCCGATTGCAGGTCGGCGCCGGCCGAGAAGGCGCCGCCTTCGGCCGCGTCGGTGTTCCAGATCACCACGCCCTTGTAGCCCTGCTCGGCTTCTTTCAAGGCGCGCTGGATGCCCTTGATGACGCCATCGCCGATGACGTGCATCTTGGTCTTGAGCGAGATGACCAGGATCTCGTCGTCCGAGTGCCACAGGCGCACGGAGTCGTCTTCGAACACGGTGGTGCCGGCGGTCCTGGCGTCCGAGGTGGTCGAGCCGACCACCGGTGCGCGGAATTGCTGGCGCTTGTAGACCGGCAGGTCGGACAGCGGCACATAGGCGTTGCGGGTAGCCGAGTACGAACCTTCAGGGGTGTGCACGCCCTTCTCGGCGACCGAGCCCTCGAACACCCAGCCTGGGAGCGGCGCATCGGACAGGGCCTTGCCCGCTTCGATGTCTTCCTTCACCCACTGCGCGATCTGGGTCCAGCCGGCGGCTTGCCAGGTCTCGAACGGACCGACGCTCCAGCCGAAGCCCCAGCGCATCGCGAAGTCGACGTCGCGCGCATTGTCGGCGATGGTGTCGAGGTGGAACGCGATGTAGTGGAAGGCGTCGCGGAAGATCGCCCACAGGAACTGCGCCTGCGGGTTGGTCGAATCGCGCATGGCCTTGAACTTCTTGACCGGGTCTTTTTCTTTCAGGATGCGGCCGACGATGTCGGCGGCCTTCGCGCCGCTCGGCACGTAGTCGCCGGTGGCGAAGTCCAGGCGCTGGATCTCCTTGCCGACCTTCTTGTAGAAGCCGGCGCCGGTCTTCTGGCCCAGCGCGCCCTTCTCGATCAGCTTGGCCAGGATGTCCGGCGTCTTGTACACGCTGAAGAACGGATCGTCCTTCAGGTTGTCCTGCATGGTCTTGATCACGTGGCCCATGGTGTCCAGGCCGACCACGTCCGCGGTGCGGAAGGTGCCCGACTTGGCGCGGCCCAGCTTGGCGCCGGTGAGGTCGTCGACCACGTCCACCGACAGGCCGAACTTCTCGGCTTCGACGATGGTGGCCAGCATGCCGAAGATGCCGACGCGGTTGGCGATGAAGTTCGGCGTGTCTTTCGCACGCACGACGCCCTTGCCCAGGGTCGAGGTCAGGAAGGTTTCGAGCTGGTCCAGGATTTCCGGGCGGGTGGCTTCGGTCGGGATCAGCTCCACCAGGTGCATGTAGCGCGGCGGGTTGAAGAAGTGCACGCCGCAGAAGCGCGCCTTCAGCTCGGCGTCGAAACCTTCGGCCAGCTTGTTGATCGACAGGCCCGAGGTGTTCGAGGCGAAGATCGCATGCGGCGCGATGTGCGGCGCGACCTTGGCGTACAGGTCGTGTTTCCAGTCCATGCGCTCGGCGATGGCTTCGATGATCAGGTCGCAGCCCGCCAGCACGTCGAGGTTGTCCTCGTAGTTGGCCACTTCGATCAGGGCCGCGTCGTCCTTGTTGCCCAGCGGGGCCGGCGACAGTTTTTTCAGGTTCTCGATGGCGCGCAGGACGATGCCGTTTTTAGCACCTTCCTTTGCCGGCAGGTCGAACAGCACGACCGGCACCTTGGCGTTCACGCAGTGCGCGGCGATCTGCGCACCCATCACGCCGGCGCCCAGCACGGCGACTTTCTTGACGATGAAATTGGACATGTAAGTATTCCTTAATTGAGCTCGGCGTGATGGTTAGAACAGTTCGGCGTCCAGCGCCGTCAGGTTCGCGGCGCCGGAACGTGCCTGGCGGATCAGCATCGCGGTCTCCGGATACAGGCGCGCGAAGTAGAAGCGGATGGTCGCCAGCTTCGATTCGTAGAACTTGTCGCCCGAATCGAGCTTGGACAGCGCGATCTTGGCCTGTTGCGCGAACAGGTAGCTGTACACCAGGTGGCCGGCCACGCGCAGGTAAGGCACGGCGGCGGCGCCCACCTCGTCCGGGTTCTGGAAGGCCTTCATGCCGATTTCCATGGTCAGCTTGGTGACCTTGTCGCCCAGTTCGCCCAGCGGCGTCACGAACTCGGACAATTGCTCGTCCAGGCCGTTGTCTTCAACGAACGATTTGATCTTCTCGCCGAACTTGCGCAGCTTGGCGCCGTTGTCCATCAGGATCTTGCGGCCCAACAGGTCCAGCGACTGGATGGTGTTGGTGCCTTCGTAGATCATGTTGATGCGGGCGTCGCGCACATACTGCTCCATGCCCCATTCGGCGATGTAGCCGTGGCCGCCGTACACCTGCATCGCTTCCGAGGTCGCGATCCAGCCGTTGTCGGTGATGAAGGCCTTGATGATCGGGGTCAGCAGGGCCACTTCGTCGGCCGCTTCCTTGCGCACGTCTTCGTCAGGGTGGTTCAGCTCGCGGTCGATCTGCAGCGCGACATAGGACGAGAACGCACGCGCGCCTTCGGCATACGCTTTCGCGGTCAGCAGCATACGGCGCACGTCCGGGTGCACGATGATCGGGTCGGCCGGCTTGTCCGGCGCCTTCGGACCCGACAGGCTGCGCATCTGGATGCGGTCCTTGGCATAGGCCAGCGCGTTCTGGTAGGCGACTTCGGTCAGGCCCAGCGACTGCATGCCCACCCCCAGGCGGGCCGCGTTCATGAACACGAACATCGCCTGCAGGCCTTTATGCGGCTGGCCGATCAGGGTGCCGCGGGCATTGTCGAGGTTCATCTGGCAGGTCGAGTTGCCGTGGATGCCCATCTTTTCTTCGATGGCGCCGCAGGCGATGCCATTGCGTTCGCCCAGCGAGCCGTCGTCGTTCGGCAGGAACTTCGGCACCAGGAACAGCGAGATGCCCTTCGAGCCTTCCGGCGCGTCCGGCAGGCGCGCCAGCACCAGGTGGACGATGTTCTCGGACATATCGTGCTCGCCGGCCGAGATGAAGATCTTGGAGCCGGTGATCAGGTAGGTGCCATCTGCCTGCGGTTCGGCCTTCGAGCGCAAGAGGCCCAGGTCGGTGCCGCAGTGCGCTTCGGTCAGGCACATGGTGCCGGTCCACTCGCCCGAGACCAGTTTTGGCAGGTACAGGCGTTTCTGGTCGTCGGTGCCGTGCTCCAGCAGGCACTCGTAGGCGCCGTGCGACAGGCCCGGGTACATCGACCAGGCCTGGTTCGACGAGTTCAGCATCTCGTAGAACGAGTTGTTCAGGGAGATCGGCAGGCCCTGGCCGCCGTATTCGGGATCGCAGGCCAATGCCGCCCAGCCGCCTTCGACGTACTGTTGATAGGCTTCCTTGAAACCCTTCGGGGTCGTGACGGTTTTATCCGCGGCGTTGAAATGGCAGCCTTCGCGGTCGCCCGAGTGGTTCAGCGGGAACAGCACCTCTTGCGTGAACTTCGCGCCTTCCTCGAGCACCTGGTTGATGATGTCGGCATCGATCTCCGCGTACTTCGGCAGATTCTTGAATTCTTCGGTGACGTTGAGGAATTCGTGCAGAACGAACTGCATATCCCGGATTGGCGCGACGTACTGACCCATGGTTATCTCCTGAACGATGGTAAAGATGTTGGACGTGGCAGGCGGCTCATGCCGCCTGATGGTCTTGCGGTAGTTGGGGATTGCGGTAATTCTCGACCAGGCGCTCGAAAGCGGCCCGCGCGCGCTCGACCGCGCCTGGATTGCGCAGGAAGCGGGCGTCGTGGTGCAGCGCCAGGATCAGGCCGTGCATCTCGAACACCAGCTGGGCGGCATCCAGGTCGGCGCGCAGGTGGCCAAGCTCGACCGCCTGCTGCACGCTGCGCAGCAGCGCTTCCTGCCAGGCGCGCACCATCGACACCAGCTGCTCGCGGATCGGGCCTTCGCGGTCGTCGTATTCGACCGCGCCACTGATATAGATGCATCCGGACGCGATCTCGACCGACACGCGCTTGACCCAGCGGGTGTACATCGCCACCAGGCGCGGCAAGCCGCGCGCTTCCTTGATGCTCGGATAAAACACCTCTTGCTCGAAGCGGTGGTGGTACAGCTTGACCACCTCGAGCTGCAAATCTTCGCGCGAACCGAAGTGGGCGAACACGCCCGATTTGCTCATGCTCATCCGGTCGGCCAGCAGGCCGATGGTCAAGCCTTCGAGGCCGTTTCGGCTGGCGAGCTCGAGCGCGACGTCGAGGATCGCGGCCCGCGTCTGTTCGCCCTTGCGCATGAATTTTGCTGAAGTACTGATGGCTGCCCCTGAATCGAAAAAAATCCGAACGCTCGTACTATTATCTATCAGCCGAGGAATGTCAAACGGGAACTTAGAGGTGGCGTTCTATTGATGCAAGACAACGCAAGACAAGGACCGATGCCGGGAGACGGCGTCGTGAGGCGCTTCCATCCGCCACTGCGGGCGGCGAATGGAAGTTTGTTGTTTCAACCATTAAGGTACAGCATTTTGAGGGAGCGGGGTATCCCGTTGACGGGGCATTGCGCCGTCGTCACTCCTCGCCGACGCGCTCCATCGCGCGCCGGTCGCGCTTGGTCGGCCGGCCCTTGATGTCCATGCTCGGCTCGGGATACAGGCGGCGCGCCGTCTTGTCGTTCTCGCGCCGCGCGATGCTCTCGTCGGTCTCGAAATACAGGGTGCGTGCTACCGGCGCCGGGCCGCGCGAGCCCGAGATCGCGGCCACGATCACTTCCCAGCGATCGGAACCGTTGTCGATCAGGATGCGGTCGTTCATCTTGACGGCGCGCGCCGGCTTGATTGGTTCCCCGCCGATGCGCACCCGGCCGCGGTCCACCGCGTCCTGGGCCAGCGAGCGGGTCTTGAAGAAGCGCGCCGCCCACAGCCATTTATCGATTCGTACGTTCTCGTTTTCCATGTTCTCTTTCACATATCCCTAGGTATAGCCGAACGTGACCACCCGCATCACCAGCTTGTACGCCATATACGCCATGCCATAGGTGGCGCGGCGCAGCCAGCCGGTGTGCGCGAACTCCTGAGGACAGACCTCGGTGCCGTCCAGGATGCCGCGCTCGATGTGAGCGCGCATGGTGGCGGCGAACACCGGATCGCTCACCACGACATTGGCCTCCTGGTTCAGGAACAGCGACAGGCCGTCGCAGTTGCTGGAACCGACCGTGGCCCAGTCATCGTCGACCACCGCCACCTTCGCATGCAGCTGGGTCTTGCGGTATTCGACCACCCGCACGCCATCGAGCAGCAGCTTGGGATAGAAGGAATGCGCGACCGCATCCTGGATCCTGAACTCCCCCACCCCGATCAGCAGCGTCACCTGCACGCCGCGCCGCGCCGCATGCGCCAGCGCCTTGCGGAACTTGCGGCCCGGCGCGAAGTACGGCGTCGCCAGCAGCACGCTGTGGCGCGCATGCCCCAGCGCTTGCAGATAGGCTTTCTGGATCGTGCTGCGGTTACGCAGGTTGTCACGCACCACAAATGCGGCCCGTGCCGGGCTTTCGCAAGAGGGAATGGCTTGCTTGCGCATCTCGCGGAACAACTGGAAGCGCTTGCGCAGGCGCAGGCGGCCGCTGCGGGTCCACTGGACTTGCGCCTCGTGGTGGATCTGGGCCACCAGCGGCCCGCGCACGCGCACCGAGAAATCCCAGCGCGGCGCCGGCAGGCGGTGGCCGTCGGCGTGGTCGCACAGCCAGTCGTCGTTGACGTTGATGCCGCCCACGAAAGCGACTTCGCGGTCGATCACGGCGATCTTGCGGTGCGAACGGGCGATGCCGCGCCGGCACCAGGGATTGAAGACGCGGTACTGGGCGCCGGCGTCAAGCAGGATGGGCCCGAGCCGGCCGCAGCAGCGGTGGCCGGTGCCGAACCAGTCGACCAGCACCCTCACCTTCACGCCGCGGCGGGCCGCGCGCGCCAGAGCGTCGCGCACGGCGGCGCCGGTCTCGTCCTCGGCAAAGATATACGTCTCGAACAAGACCTCGTGCTGGGCGGCATCGAGCGCCTCGATCAGCGCCGGGAAGAAAGCGATGCCGCTCTGCAGCAGCGTGATGTCATTGTCGTCGACAAAGGTCAGACTGCGCATGGCCCTTGTGTGAGTTCGAGCTCGGCCACGATCGGGGCGTGATCGGACAGCTTGGCCCACAGCGGGCCGTGCATCACCCTGGCGTTGTTGACCTTGAAGCCGCGCACATAGATGCGGTCGAGCCTGAACCACGGCAGCATGGCCGGGAAGGTGCGGGCCGGCGCCAGGCGCGGCTGGCGGCCAGCCCAGCTGCGCACCATATCGCCCATCGGCGAGCGCGGTCCGAGTTCGTCGAACACTTCCTTGACGCCCAGGGCGTTGCGCAGCTTGTCGCTGAGGGTATTGCGCCAGTCGTTGAAGTCGCCGGCAATGATCACCGGTTCGCCGTTCGGCGCCGACGCGTTGACGGCCTCGATCAGCGAAGCGGTCTGGCGGCCGCGGCTGCCCTCGAACAGGCCGAGGTGGACCACGTAGCAGTGCACGCGGCATTCGGGCGCGCCCAGGATGCAGTGCAGGATGCCGCGCTGCTCGTAGGCGTGGTCGGAGACGTCGTGGTTGTGCGAATTCTCGATCGGCCAGCAGCTCAGCAAGGCATTGCCGTGGTGGCCGTGGTCGTAGACCGCGTTCATCCCGTAGGCCGTGTGGTGGGCGTCGGCGGCGAAATAATCGTACTGGGCCGTTTCTGGCCAATGGCGGTGGCCGCGGTCTTCCTTGCCGTAGCGCGCCTGGAAGCGGTCGTGCCGCCCTTGCACCTCTTGCAGGAAGACGACGTTGGCGTCGAATTCGGCAATGGCTTTCTTGAGTGCGATCACGCGTGGCGTGCTGCGCAGGGACGAGACGCCCTTATGAATGTTGTAGGTGGCTACACGGATTTTCATGAAAGCATTCTACCCGGATCGGACCGGCGTTCTCGTGAAACGGGCCCAATCGTGCGCTTCCCAAGCTGGCGCGAAGCGCGGAGCGCGGCGGTTGATGTGAATGCCGTCGCGCTCTTACTGAAACTGAGCTGAATCCGACATTCAGGCAAGCGCCAGCGCCGTGTCGTACACCGCTTCGTGCCCCGACACGATCATGCGGCGCGGACGGCGCTCTTGCGCGCCCTGCTGTTCCTCGCGCGGCGCCAGCGGCCCGCTCAGGCGCAGGCCGTCGAAGAGGTCGATATAGATGCAGTCGTCCCCTAGGGTGATTGCCTTAACTTTCTTGTCGCTATTCAGTTCGAGGTTATCCATTTTATCTCCCAGAATCATCCACTTAAAAGTTGCACATCAAAAATTCACCATGGGTGAGCCGTTGACCTTAATCCACGCATTTACAGCTGTCAAACATGGAATATCTTGTGCACGTGCAATTCAACAAAATTTCCTCTTGTTATGAAAAAGACAGGTGAAGTGTATTCAAATGTATTTTCATAGGAGAGAGTGCGTTTGCGCCAGCGCATATGCGCGGTCACGCACAGACCGTTTTCTAAAAAAAGTACCTACGTACTTTTGTTAAAAAACGTCATTTTATTGCTCAGGCATGCCACATTTCAATGATGATTTTGGGCAAATTACCTGCATTAAGGCAATTTTATTTTCTTTTCGCAATTTTTAAGCGATTTTGCGGGGCAATTGGAGGATGGCTTCTGCGTTGGATGACGAAAAGCAGCGGTCCGCCGCCGCCAGGTGCGGCAGCCAGGCATGGCGCAGATGCTCGCGCGGGCTGAGGAGGATGGGGATGTCGCGCGGCACACAGACCGAGAACACGTGCTCGGTATTGTGGGTCACGCCGGGGGCGTAGCGGTGACGCCAGACGGGATAGATTTCGTAGACGTTCGAAAGCCGCCAGTCGCGCAGGCGAATGCGCTGGCCATCGGCCACGATGCCGGTCTCTTCGAACAGTTCGCGCGCGGCGGTCGCCATCAACGGTTCGTCGAGCGTGTCGAGCGAACCGGTGACCGATTGCCAGAAGCCCGGGCGGTCGGCGCGTTCCAGCAGCAGCACTTCCATCTCCGAAGTGTGGATGACGACCAGGACCGATTCGGGGATCTTGTGGGGTTTCATCATGGGGTAAGGATGGCGGGACGGGCCATCCACGCGCCGGCGGGACGCGTGGCGTCATTCGGCCGAGTGGACCGAATGACGCCGTCCGCCCCACGCCAGTTATCAAGCCACCTTCGGCTCGTTACGCAGACGGATATGCAGCTCCTTCAGCTGCTTCTCGTCGACTTCCGACGGGGCGTTGGTCAGCAGGCACTGCGCGCGCTGGGTTTTCGGGAAGGCGATCACGTCGCGGATCGACTCGGAGCCGGTCATCAGCGTGATCAGGCGATCCAGGCCGAAGGCCAGGCCGCCGTGCGGCGGCGCGCCGTACTGCAGCGCGTCCAGCAGGAAGCCGAACTTGAGCTGCGCTTCCTCGGCGTCGATCTTCAGCGCGCGGAACACCTTGCTCTGGACTTCTTCGCGGTGGATACGGATCGAGCCGCCGCCCAGTTCCCAGCCGTTCAGGACCATGTCGTAGGCCTTGGCGATGCAGGCGCCAGGGTTGGTCTCGAGCATGTCTTCGTGGCCGTCCTTCGGCGCGGTGAACGGGTGGTGGGTCGCGTTCCAGCGGTCACCGTCTTCGTCGTATTCGAACATCGGGAAGTCGATCACCCACAGCGGCGCCCAGACGTCGTCGAACAGGCCGGCCTTCTTGCCGAACTCCGAGTGGCCGATCTTGACGCGCAGCGCGCCGAGGGCGTCGTTGACGACCTTGGCTTTGTCCGCGCCGAAGAAGATCAGGTCGCCGTCTTCGGCGCCCGTCAGTTCCAGGATCTGCGCCAGCACCTCGTCCGAGATGTTCTTGACGATCGGCGACTGCAGGCCGTCACGGCCCTTCGCCTTCTCGTTGACCTTGATGTAGGCCAGGCCCTTGGCGCCGTAGATCGCGACGAACTGGGTGTAGGCGTCGATTTCCGAACGCGGCATCGAGCCGCCCTGCGGCACGCGCATGCCGACCACGCGGCCGTTCGGCA
Organism: Massilia oculi; assembly: GCF_003143515.1. Lineage (NCBI taxonomy): Bacteria > Pseudomonadati > Pseudomonadota > Betaproteobacteria > Burkholderiales > Oxalobacteraceae > Massilia > Massilia oculi. Next base: position 2,459,641 of record NZ_CP029343.1, read on the forward strand.
GGTTGGCGGCGCTGTTGAACACCTTGAACTCGACCGACTTCATCAGCTCGGTCAGTTCGGTGAACTCGAGCTTGACGCGCATGTCCGGCTTGTCCGAACCGTACTTGCCCATCGCGGTGGCGAAGTCCATCACCGGGAACGGGTTGGCCAGCTCGATGCCGGTGGTGTTCTTGAACACGACGCGCATCATCTCTTCGAACAGGTCGCGGATTTCCTGTTCGGTCAGGAACGAGGTCTCGCAGTCGATCTGGGTGAATTCAGGCTGGCGGTCGGCGCGCAGGTCTTCGTCGCGGAAGCACTTGGTGATCTGGTAGTAGCGGTCGAAGTTGGCGACCATCAGCAGCTGCTTGAACAGCTGCGGCGACTGCGGCAGCGCGAAGAAGTTGCCGGCGTTGACGCGCGACGGCACCAGGTAGTCGCGCGCGCCTTCCGGGGTCGACTTGGTCAGCATCGGGGTTTCGATGTCGATGAAGCCCAGGTTGTCCAGGTATTTGCGCACTTCCATCGACACCTTGTAGCGCAGGCGCAGGTTGTGCTGCATCTGCTGGCGGCGCAGGTCGAGCACGCGGTGCGTCAGGCGCGTCGTTTCCGACAGGTTGTCGTCGTCCAGCTGGAACGGCACCGGCACCGAGGCGTTGAGCACTTCGACTTCGGTCGCGTTGATCTCGATCTTGCCCGACTTCAGGTTGGCGTTGGCCGTGCCTTCCAGGCGGTTGGTCACGGTGCCGACGATGCGCAGGCAGTACTCGTTGCGCACGTGCTCGGCCGCCTTGAAGACGGCGGCGTTGTCCGGATGGCAGACCACCTGCACCAGGCCTTCGCGGTCGCGCAGGTCGATGAAGATCACACCGCCGTGGTCACGGCGGCGGTGCACCCAGCCGCACAGGCTGACGGTTTGGCCCAGCAGTTCCTCGGTCACGAGGCCGCAGTAGTTGGTACGCATGGTGGACATAGTTTTCGTTCCAGGTTGGTTGATTGCTCGCGCCGCCATCGAAGGCGGCCACTATTCTTTGATTCGGTGTTACTTGATCGTTGCGACCGGCGCGCTGGCAGGTGCGTTGGCAACTGCGTCCACCGGCGCGACCACGCCCATCGAGACGATGTACTTCAATGCCGCATCGACCGACATGTCCAGCTCTTTGACGCGGCTGCGCTCCATCATCAGGAAGAAGCCGGAGGTCGGGTTCGGCGTGGTCGGCACGTAGACGCTGACGTAGTCGCCGCCCAGGTGTCGCGCCACTTCGCCGCCCGGCGCGCCGGTAAGGA